>JAXHUQ010000019.1:0-22752 GCA_034189535.1 Halobacteriota archaeon
AATCTATCTTACCGGAAGAGACCATCTTTCCCAGGTTTATTGATCCGAGATTGCAGGATTCATAAGGCAGCAAAGGCTGTTCACCACAGGGGTTTGTTGATTCGATCATACCAATATGTGGCGTGGGGTTGTCCACATTTATCCTATCAAGAAATATCAAACCCGGGTCACCGGTCTTCCATGCCATCTCAACGATGAGATCGAATATCTCTCTTGCTTTCAGACTTTCTGTGGCAGAACCGGTCCTTGGATTTATAAGATTATAGTCATTATCCTCTTCAACTGCCAACATGAAATCATCTCCCACGGCAACTGATAGGTTGAAGTTCTTAAGTGCCCCCTCTTCACTTTTGGATTGTATAAACTCAATTATGTCAGGGTGGTCAACGCGAAGCACACCCATATTTGCACCTCTTCTTTTACCTCCCTGCTTGACCACCTCGGTTGCAACATCAAATATCTGAATAAATGATACCGGTCCACTGGCAACACCTCTTGTCGACTTAACATCATCTCCCCTTGGCCTTAACTTAGAGAATGAAAAACCTGTACCCCCTCCGGATCTATGTATCTTTGCCATCCTCTCAACAGCTCCAAATATTCCCCCAATAGAGTCTTCAACAGGAAGTACAAAACAGGCACTCAATTGCCCATTTTCTGTTCCGGCGTTCATAAGCGTCGGTGAATTTGGGAGAAACTGAAGACTTGCCATCATATTGTAGAATCTCTGCTCAGCCTCAAGGGGTTCCTCCTCAACAGCTGATACTGCCCTTGCTACTCTTCTAAACATCTGCTCCGGCGTCTCGGAAGCGCCTCCCTCTTTCCCATCTTTTAGAAGATACCTCCTCTCAAGTACCTTCTTTGCGTTAATCGAGAGTTCACTCATCTTCACACAAACTCATAAAAATCTATTTATCACTCTTGTGATTATATGGTGCATATGATAAAGATATCGGGGGAAAATTATGAAACTTCATAGCACTGGCTCTGTCAAGAACCTCTGGGTAGAGAGAAATCCAAGTAATGATTCGCTTGGTGTAGGGGCATTCGAGTTCACAAACGATTATTCGGTCTTTGATTGGGGTAAAATGCCTCAGCAACTGCCTGACAAGGGAGAGGCACTCAAGAGGGAGACTGTTCACTGGTTCAGATCTCTTGAGGGCAGGGGACTAAAAACACAATTCATCGAAGAGACTGATAAGACCAAGATAAAGGTAAAACTCTTCAGAAAGCTTGAATATGCTGAGATTTCGGGAAGCTGCAGTAATTTTATGCTCCCACTCGAGATCATCTTCAGAAACAAAGTCACACCCACAAGTTCCCTTTTTAGAAGGCTTAAAAAGGAGACAGCAGATCCTACGGCATATGGCCTTCCTGAAGGATTTTTACCCCGGGATGGCGAGACTATCGTTCTTCCAAAACCCCTTGTCGAGTTCTCCACAAAGATCGAAGATACCGACAGATACATTGACGATAGTGAAGCTGTCAGTCTTGCAGGAATCACTATTGATGAACTTAAATCAGTGAGGAATGTCGCACTCACCGTAAACAGGATAGTTACCGAAGAGGTAAAAGATAGAGGACTTGATCACATTGATGGAAAGATCGAGGTTGCGATGGGCTCAAAAAGAGATATCTATATCTGCGACACCGTCGGGACTTCTGATGAGAACCGCTTCCTCTATAAGGGACTTGATCTCAGCAAACAGATGCTAAGAGACTATTACATCCTTGATGGCTGGTACGACGAGTTGACAAAGGCAAGGGAAGAGGGATCTGAGTTGCCCAAGCCAAAAGAGATGGAGCCGGATTACTTAAATCTGGTAAATGATACGTATAAATCTTTATGCGTAGCGATAACAGGCGAGCCATGGGGCGAGGTAGAACCACCATCGCTTGACGAGATCGTAAAAAGATATCAGGATTGGATAAAAGAGAAGAAGGAAGGCCTATAAAAGACCTATGCCCTCAAGTTCTTGGATCAGCTGATCCAGAGCTCTTTTACAATCTTCAATCTTCTTTGCACCCGTGATAACAAGCTTTCCAGATCCAAAAACGAGAATTACAACCTTTGGATCACTCATCCTGTAAACAAGGCCTGGAAATATCTCAGGTTCGTATTCGATATTCTCAAGCCCCAGCCCAAGCGCAATCGAGTTAAGATCTAAAAATTTTGACCCTGTGTCTGCCGTGGAAACGATATTTTGGATTGTAACTTCTACCTCATCCACTATATCTATCCCAATTTCAGTAAATTCCTCTATCAGGTTATCAATGGCGACATAAACACTTTCTACACTGCTTGCTCCTGTTGTAACAACCTTTCCTGATGAAAATATAAGAAAAACTGCTCTGGGCTCTGAGATTCTATACACAACCCCTGGGAACCTTTCTTTATTGTAATCCGAACCTTCCAGCTTGGCTGATAGGTCCTTGAGGTCAATTTCATCAGCTATTTTGGTATTGGCAACTACGTTCTTCACTTCAATAGATCTTGACATATTACCTTCCATTTTATCTAGATAGATATCCCTTATCGACCATGAGTTCAGCATTCAAGACCGAAGCACCTGCAGCACCCCTTATTGTGTTATGCCCAACTGCAATATACATAATCTGGCCTTCAAGACGACTCTTTCTAACTCTTCCGACAGAAACACTCATCCCATTACCTTTCCCTCTGTCAACTTTGGGTTGTGGCCTGTCGGACTCCTCTCTTACAATAATTGGCACATCTGGGGCAGTGGGAGATTCTATTGGTCCTTTAAAACTAGAAAATACATCCTTAACCTCATCCACACTCGGATCATCCTTCATTCTAACCCATATCGATTCGGTATGCCCATCAATTACGGCTACTCTATGACAACTTGCACTTATCGGAAAATCTGCTTCAATAACTTTTGTACCATCGTATTTACCTAGCAATTTTAGCGGTTCTGTCTCGACTTTAGGTTCTTCACCGGATATGAACGGCAATAGATTGTCGACGATAGCCATCGATGGCACACCGGAGTAACCTGCTCCCGATATCGCCTGCATAGTCGCAACTGTCACGCTCTCTATGCCAAATGCAACTAGGGGCTTTAGAGTAATGGCCATCATGATCGTGGTACAGTTAGGATTTGTTGCTATGAACCCGTCCCATCCACGGTTCTTCTTCTGACGATCGACCATCTCCAGATGATCAGCATTGACTTCAGGGATCAAGAGAGGGACATCTTCCGCCATACGGTATGCGGATGCATTACTTGCAACAATAAATCCTGCTTCTGCAAATTTAGGTTCAATCTCTCTTGCGATATCCGAAGGTAACGCGGAAAAAACTATATCGGCATCAACATATTTGGGGTCCGGTAAAACTACCTCAAACCCCTTTATTTCCTCTGGAATATCGGTATCGAGTCGCCATTTAGCTACATTACCATATTCCTCTCCGGCACTTCTCTCTGATGCTGCTAAGGTACTCAATTCAAACCACGGATGATCGTTGAGAAGCTCGATAAAACGCTGCCCGACCATCCCGGTAGCTCCGAGGACCCCTGCCTTTATCATTGGTTACCCTCTGGGTTCATTTCATAGATATTGCTTCGGAAGGACATGCATCAACACAGTTGCCACACTCATTGCATTTTGACTCATCAATAATTGCAATATCGTCTTCCATCGATATGGCATCTTGTTCACATTCATCTACACATACTTCACATCCAACACATTCATCTGCATCAACTACTGCTGGCATTTATCTTTTCCTCCATCATAAATATCCTTGGATATTTTCCAAGTACACATCTCGTTTTGTAGAAGCTAAATATTTTTCATTTCAATTTCTTAGTGGGCCCGATGCGATTCGAACGCATGATTTCCGCCGTGTAAAGGCGGTGTCATAACCGGCTAGACCACGGGCCCAATATCGTTTTTCTATTGAGGTTTCCTACTATAAGTTTATCGATTAGCGAAGGAGTCATTGCCGAAATACTTATTGCAAGTGATGTTGAAATGACTTGAGTAGATATTAGTGAGATGTTTTTGATGGAGATCCGAAAAGGATTAATTTCCGGTGTTGTTGCAGGAATTGCATTATTCTTTGTCGGTTGGATAATTGAGGAGCTTATGATTGACATCTTCTTCATGCCGTATTATGAGGAAGGCTCAGCTCTCTGGAACCCTATAGGTACTTCAATTGCTTTTCAGGGTGTGGTAACGGCAATTGCCATCGGAATTCTGATGGGTGCCGTATACTCGATCTTCTATCGTGCAATACCGAGTGGAGGTATTATGAAGGGTTTTACATTCGGGCTGATATTTTATCTGATTACGGATATACCGAGCTACTTTAATATACGGTTATTCATCCCCATCCCGGACGAGATCATAATTTACTGGTTATTGAGGGACCTTATAGAATTTTTGGTGACAGGGGTGATACTCGCAGTCGTTTATGAGAATGTTAAATGACTTACTTTCACCATAGCGATCCTTTGTAGTGGCCTGTTACCGGGCAACCCATACATCTATCTCCATAAATCGAGCAGTCTTTACAGGTGAATTTGATCCCGCACGGTGGCATCTCTGAGATCTCAAAATCCATATCAACAGGCATCACAAGGTCTTTTGATACACCGATTACAATATTGAAATCAACATTATGAACCTCATTAAGGGCTCGAAGGTGGTAATCAACGATAGCTTCAAGTGTCGATATGTCCTCACCTATAAAGAAAAGTGTCATATTTTTTGTTCCTGAAACGATGAAACCATTAAGAAAGTATGGGCAATCTTTGAAAGTATCAAGTATTTTGGTGGTATTATCTGTTGAAAAATCCACCTTTGCAAGGTAAAATCCAATCTTAAGCGGATTTACTCCACTGATATTTACAACTGCACCGGATTCTTTCAGTTTCTTCAGTCTCATGGCAACAGAAGGTTGTGATAAACCCACCTCATGTGCGATGTCTTCCTGGCAGATATTCGGGTTGCCACTCAGAAGTGTCATTATCTTACGGTCCTTCGCGTCCAGTTTGTATCCCTTTGATGCCATCCCTTATCTCACATATCTGTATATTTGACATCCTACAAATACCTTTCTATGTTTTATAGTTAAATATTTTATTATACTTATAATTTATTAGGGAAATGCTTATATATTATAATAACCTACAGAGTATTTGGTGAGAAAATGTTCTGTTATCAATGTGAACAAACTGCGAAGGGGACCGGATGTACGGTAAAAGGTATCTGTGGAAAGGATGAGGATATTCAAAGCCTTCAGGATACTCTAATATTCGGCCTAAAAGGTATAGCCGCGTATGCATATCATGCAAGAAAATTGGGAAAGAGGGACGAAGATATTGATGCATTCATGCATGAAGCACTATTCAAGACTCTGACAAACGTCGATTTTGATATCAATGACTATATAGGACTGGTCTTAAAAGCCGGTGAGATGAATCTGAAAGCAATGGAGATCTTGGACCTTGGAAATACCGAGCACTTTGGAGATCCGATACCGACAGAGGTTGCCACTGGAACTGTTAAGGGACCGGGAATACTTGTGACAGGGCATGATCTACAGGATCTTCACGAGTTACTAAAGCAGACCAAAGGGACTGGTGTGAATGTTTATACTCATGGTGAGATGCTGCCTGCGAATGCCTACCCTAAACTGAAGAAGTACGATCATCTGAAAGGAAATTATGGTGGAGCATGGCAGAATCAAAAGAGTGAATTTGATCAGTTTGGCGGACCGATTCTTGCAACAACAAATTGTGTACTGATACCAAAAGAGAGCTACCAGGACAGGTTATTTACGACAGGTATCACTGCCGTTGCCGGTACAAAACACATTGAACCGAGTGATTACTCGAAGATAATAAATAAAGCAAAAGAGATCGGTGATCTACCTGAAGCTCCCGGAAAGCCACTAATGACCGGTTTTCACTATAAAGCTGTTCTTGGACTTGCGGACAAAATCATTGAAGCGGTAAAGGATGGCAAGATAAGACATTTCTTCCTTGTGGGCGGCTGTGACGGTTCCAAGCCAGGAAGGAATTATTATACGAACTTTGTTCAGAAGATCCCATCAGACTGTGTCATTATGACACTTGCTTGTGGAAAGTATCGGTTTAATGATCTGGACTTAGGAGACATCGATGGAATTCCAAGGCTGATAGACCTTGGACAGTGTAACGACGCATATTCTGCAATCAAGATGGCTGTAGGACTTGCAGAGGCTTTTGATTGTGATGTGAATGACCTTCCGTTATCACTTGTCCTATCATGGTTCGAACAGAAGGCTGTAGCCATACTTCTGACACTATTCCATCTCGGAATCAAGGATATCAGAGTGGGTCCGACACCGCCTGCGTTCATAACACCAAATGTCCTAAAGGTGCTGCAGGACAACTACAATCTGATGTTTATCAGAAATGCCGAGGACGATCTGAAGGCAATACTTGGAGGGTGAGGTAAAAATATAGGATAAAGTTTAATGATTGATGATTTAAGAGGTGATAAAACTTGGAATAGTGCCTATTTGGCAGTAAAAAGGAAGTTAAAAGTCTTATTCCGGAATAGATATGGATTTTCAGACATATTTGCGAGCATAAGCTCATTTTTGTTGAAAAATCTGCTATAAGCATAGATTATGTCCAGAATGTGGAAATGAGGTTGAATTATTCTCTGACGAGATGCAGGTAAAGTTTGATAAGTGTGGTTTTACTCCCTCTTCCTTCTAAAAACAAGTACTGCCGCAATTACTGCTCCCGAGGCCACTCCTGTGAGGATTTCGAAACCGGGGGTGGAGGTTTCTGGTTCAATCTTTACAAGAACAGCATCTACGTGTCCATCCTCAAAATAACAGCCTATTGGCTTTGAGGCCGTAAAGATGTATCCACCGTCTGAGGTCTGTTGAATTGAGGAATAATCCTCTATAAAAATTAACTCTTCCGGGAAGTTGCCTTCAACATCAAAAAATTCTACACATCCAAACTTCTTTATCCACTCCTCATCTCCGTTTGAGTCTGTCTTTATGAGCCATACACTGGGTCTTAAAATTTCACCACCTTCATATGGGGCATAGGAATCAAAATTTGATGAACTTGATAATAATACATATCCACCGTCTTTGGTCTGTTGAGCTGATATTCCTTGGTCATAATCTCCCCCCCAAATGTCCTATTCCACTCTTCATTACCATTTTTATCTGTCTTTATAAGCCATGCGTCTTCCTTACCAGCGCCATATGACTCTGTATACCCGACAAGAATATATCCACCGTCTTTGGTCTGTCGAGCTGACATTCCTAGGTCATAATCTCTCCCCCCATACGTCCTGTTCCACTCTTCATTACCATTTGAGTCAGTCTTTATAAGCCATGCGTCGATCATTCCAGCATCATAAGAACCTGTACCTCCTGCAAGTATATATCCACCATCTGCGGTCTGTAGGATGGAGAAAGCCGCATCGCCACCTTCCCCCCCAAATGTCCTGTTCCACTCTTCATTACCATTTGAGTCAGTCTTTATAAGCCATGCGTCTTTATTACCAGCTCCATATGACTCTGTATACCCGGCAAGTATATATCCACCGTCTTTGGTCTGTTGAGCTGACATTCCATAGTCATAATCTCCCCCCCAAATGTCCTATTCCACTCTTCATTACCATTTGAGTCAGTCTTTATAAGCCATGCGTCTTCCTTACCAGCTCCATATGACTCTGTATACCCGGCAAGTATATATCCACCGTCTTTGGTCTGTTGAGCTGACATTCCATAGTCATAATCTCCCCCCCAAATGTCCTATTCCACTCTTCATTACCATTTGAGTCAGTCTTTATAAGCCATGCGTCTTCCTTACCAGCTCCATATGACTCTGTATACCCGGCAAGTATATATCCACCGTCTTTAGTCTGCTGAACCGAGTAAGCATAATCATCCCCTCCCCCTCCATATGTCCTGTTCCATTCCTCAGAGGGAGCTTCTGCTGTTGAGGCACCTGCAAGAAGTAAAAATACAACTGTCACAATTATACCGAGGGCAAGTGCGTGTGATATAAATGAATTTTTTTTGTTTGTCATAATAAAGTCACCTGATAATTTTATTATTCAGATCAAATTCTTTATTGATATAAGTTATGATGTTATAATATGGTGGGAAATGGAGAAAAAGAAAAATTACAGACAATTCTCGAATTTGTACTCATGCACGGAATAGTCCGTATCATCTTCATTCTGTTGTTTGATATTTGTAATATAGTATTGTCTTAACAAAATTTAACAATATAACAATATTGCTTGCTGTTTTATAATGTTATCCGTGGAATGCCATACTGATTATACATGACAATATAAAAATATACCTAAATTATTATAAATAATAAGCTATATATTATATACATTCCATCGCTTCTCCGAATATATTATGCTTAAATGAAATATCGCAAAAAACTGAGGTGATTTTGATTATGGAGAAGAATGTGAGTAAATCGAGATTTTACATGTCGTCGGAGTGTTTATAGGAGGTAACTGGAATGCAAGAAACGATAAAAAAGGAGAAAGTACTTAAATCCAATAATTCAAATGGATCTGCACGGGCCGTTTCTATCTTGATGATCCTACTGATATTTTTAAACATGTTTTCTGGAACGGTGTTAGCAGATATTGATACTTTAAAAACTGTGGAAGTATCACGAGGAAATATCCCGCCCGAAAAAACTCAAAATGATTTACTACAACTTTCCGTAAATGCAGCAGATGATCCTAACAGTAGGTTATTAATCTCTCAGGTCGACGAGGCTCTAGAAGCTGGAAAATCAGTTCTCATCTATTTCTATTTGGATGAATGCCATTTCTGTGAAGTTCAAAAACCGATTATAGAAAAATTGGAGCTAGAATTTGAAAATGAAATTTCTTTCATCTATATTGATGGCTCTGTAAATCCGCAGACAGTAAAACTTTTTGATGTTAGTGGATTTCCCACCATGTTTTTGATTGTGGAAAAGGAGGAAAATGGTTATAAGTACAAGAGGTTTGATGGATACACTCAAAGAAATGAAATACTTGATAATACGCCTCCAGAAATATCTACAAATATTGAATCCTATTCACAAGTACAATCCGGTTTAAGTCTTTTTTATTTGGATGCGGATGAAATACTACAAAACAACACATTTACAACCATGAGCTCCATTGCAATTATAAATGAAGCTTCTTTGAACATTGGAATAACTACTACAAACGTTACATATACAGAAATTAACGCCAATGCAAGTATATATGAGACAATTCAAAATGGGGACGAAAATGTTGTTCTACCACTCAGTACAACAGCTACCTTGAGTGGTGTATTACACGATGAATATAATAATCCCATTCAGGGAGCAACTGTAATGTGGGTGTATTGTAATGAAGATTTTGTCACTTCCGTTACCACGAATAGCAATGGTGAGTTCTCTTTAACCGCTGATGGAGGGTATAATTACAAGTTGAAAGTTGTCAATAATGGTGTTATTTACACAATTTCTGTAAACGGGGAAGAATGCCCTTATTATGGCCCAAATAATTATTATTTTAACGACCCCATAATCATTGCAACCCACACAACCTTAAGCGGTATAATTCACGATGAATTTGGAGATCCGATTCAAGGGGCAACTGTGATATGGACGTATTGTAACGACAATTATGTTACTTCCGTTACCACGAATAGCAATGGTGAGTTCTCTTTAACCGCTGATGGAGGGTATAATTACAAGTTAAAAATTATCAATGATGGTATTACTTACCCCATTGATGTAAACGGGGAAGAATGCCCATACTATAGTCCAGGTGACTTTTCATTCGATAATCCCTTAATCATCGCAACCCAGGCAACCTTAAACGGTATAATTCACGATGAATTTGGAGATCCGATTCAAGGGGCAACAGTGACGTGGAGAGATTGTAACGACAATATTGTTACTTCCGACACTACCAATAGCAACGGCGAGTTCTCTTTAACTGCTGAACCAGAAAATAATTACATGTTAAAAGTTGTCATTAACGCTATTACTTATCTTGTTCCAATAAACGGAGAAAATTGTCCTTATTATGGGCTAGGTGTATATACATTACAAAATCCAATAGAACTTCCAACCAAAACAACCTTTAATGGTTATATAAAAGATTTTGACGACAATCCAATAGAATATGTGACTGTAGAGTTAAGTTATTGCTCTGAAAGTGATGTTGTCGTCGCATCGGATATTACAGATAGTTTGGGATATTTCTCCATATTTACTGACGCGGGCCTTTATAATATAGTCTTAATACCTTCAGAAGGAGAAATTCCCGAGATCAAATTGGTCCACGATGATGGCGATTGTTATGGGTTGGTTGGAGATGTTAGTGCAGAAATAAATATCGCTACCCAGTGCTCCCAATTAAACTATCGATGTTGGGGCGAGGATGGCAATATCAAGCTTTTCGGTTGTTATCATGATGAGGACTCTGAATCATGCCGATGCTATGGAACAGAATGTACATCGGGATGTACAGATGGGAATCCGGATTGTGACTCGACTGATGCTGGGTATATATATGTGGATGTTGATAACGCAAATTATGGCAACAATCCATTGCCCGGGGCAAAAATATACCTTGATGGTGAATATATCGGATCGACCAATTCCCAGGGAAAAAAGACTTTGATTTCAGGTTATGGCAGTCGGAACGTGATGGTTGAGTGCCCGGATGGTACTTACTGCAGTTCTAAATCGGTTATTGTTGATGGGGATGAATATCTGTATTTTGATTGTGGGTGTGGTATAAATAATGGTGACCTTCAGGTTAACGTAGATAACATCAACGGCTATCCGATAGCCAACGTTTATATCTTTGTGAATGGTGAAGAAATGGCAATAACCAATCCTTTTGGTTATGCATACTTGGAAAATATCCCATACGGCAATCACCACATAGATATCAGATATAGGATAACACATGAAGATGATGAGGTGTTTATCAAAAATCTACCGACATAACGATTGATGGCGCAAAAGAAGTGGTTACCTTTGTTGCAACAAAAAACGATGACTATCAAATAAGCCAAGCACAATTGAAAGGCGATCTCTCAGAATTTTCACAACTTGACGATTACTCACCGGAATCAGTATCACTTACGGCTGCTGCGATGGCTGTTATTGACGTTGCTTCAGTTGCAATGAGCGTTAATGATTTCTGTAAATGTGTTTATAATGTAGATGGTACCTTTGCCATCGATGATTGTGTAGATGCTATAAGTAACTGTCAAGGCGATACAAGGAACTGTATTGAAGAAATCCGAAATAATGCAGGGCCAGCATTAAAAAGTTGTTGGTTCGAGGAGGCTATGCTTGTCGGCGATGTTGCATCACCCTTCATACCTGTCGGAGCTGCCGGTAAGGGCTTGGCTTTGTTCATTGGTGAACGTCAAGTTCTAAAAATCGCGGATAACCTCGATGATTTTGGAAGAGTCTTTAAAGAATCGGGTGCGACTAGATATTTTAAGAATAAGCTAGATTGGGCGGCCATATAGGTTAAAAATGTCGGGTTCAAATTGGGCATAGTACATTATGTCTCATGGTGGGATGAATTATCTCAAACTATGCTTAAAACAGGTGCCCTAGATGGATGGAATAAAGCTCTAAGGAACGTTAACAGGGAAGCTGGAGAGGAGCTTCTGACCAATTTAGGCAAAGAGGAAGCAGAGAGAGTAGGTAGACATTTGGCCTTCATGTCTGATGAAGCCGCAGAACTGATGGTAACGACTGATATTGGAAAAAAGCTCTAAAAGAGTGGGGTGATGACGCACTGTGTGGGTTGGGGGAGATATTTGAAGAAAAGGGTGAAAAATATGTTACTGACACTCTTTTATCGAGGTTCGGACCTGATATAATTGAGATTACTTCAAAAGGTGTCGATCATAGTGTCATTGATGTAAAAAAGGTTGATCCTATCAAGTTAGCTAAATATGTTGAAGTCGTTAAAAAATTAGGAGTTTCTGACCCAATTATGGAAACAGGAGAGCATGGGTTAATGAATATGATGAAATCTCCACATACGACAACAAAAATTATACATAATGATGAAGTGATTGGGACGATCGATAAAGTTGCAGTGTTGAAGAAAGGTCAACATTATGGACCAAATAACGGTTGGGGTTGGGAACATATTGTGGAAGAAAACCATCATGTTGACGTCCAAAATGCATTTGGTTTGGCAGACGATCATGAAGCTGTTTGGGATTTCATGGCTGAAGGGTTGGAAAAAGGAGAAAAAGTTGGAGATGATGTAAATTGGGCTGTGCCTGATAGTGATTATATATTGAAAATTGCTTTGGGTCCCACACAACCGGGAAGCATAATTACTATACGTCCGATTCCAAAAGGTTAGGGATTATCATGAAAAAAGTATATTACGATGTAAAGGTGATGGATATTTCCCCAGGTGCATTCGAGGGCGATGGGGGTGGAAGACCAGTTGATGGGTATATAGTTGATGGTTATGTTGAAGTTCGCCTCGAGAGTGGCATTCAATTTTGGGCATTTGCCGAAGAGGACTGGAGATCAAGTGAATGGTCTTTATCACTAAAAGGTGAAACCATCTCTTTGACCTTTTCATTTCTCGGCCTAGAAATAAAGTTATCTGAAGAAAAAGTTAAAAAACTCGTACCTTTACCAAATAGAAAGAAACCGTGTGATTACACACTTTTTGGAGAAGTTATCAACAAAGAACCATCCCCCAAATTACCCGAAAAATTTGATCGTCTTCAGGTCGACTGCGGCTTTGTTGTGAACAACATCAGTGCTGAGAAGGATAATTATAAAATTGGTGACTATATCCAAGTTAGAGGTCGTTTGGATGCTTATTTAGAAGTTTCACAAGTTAATGAAAAACAAGGAATTGATGGGAAAAAAGAATCGGAGGGTGATTAAAAATGAAGAAGATAATTGCAATTTTATGTTTGACGACTCTGCTTTTAAGCATGAGTATAGGACCTGTTAGTGGTGGATATGATGATTCGGTCCACTTTGAATCGAACAAGGTGATTAAAGAGAAGATCCATACGGAACTTCGAGCTCAATTGCAGAAGAACCCTGAAGAGATCATCACCATTCTCGTGCAACCGAAGACAGAAAAAGATCTGGATAGAATTGCCGTTTTGATCGAGAATGAAGGCGGTGAAATCAAAGGAAAGTATAAGATAGGTGATGTTGTAGCAGCAAAGATTCCGGCAAACAGAATTGAAGAGATCATCAAAGACCGTTCGGTGAAGAGTGTTGCACCCAATAGGGTCTATCGTACTCTACTAGAAGATAGTGTTCCACAGATAAATGCTCCGGAGATGTGGGATCTTGGCTACGATGGTACTGGTGTGAAGATCGCAATCCTTGATACCGGTATCGACTCGACACATCCGATGCTTTCCGGAAAAGTAATTCTGGAAGCAGATTTCACCGATGAAGGTCATGTATATGATGTTGAGGGACATGGTACGCATTGTGCCGGTATTGCCGCAGGCAATAGTGGTGTTGCACCTGGATCGTCGCTGATAAATGCAAAAGTGATGAATGATTCGGGGTACGGAACCGATGCTTCCATTATAGCAGGAATAAACTGGTGCCTCGATCCTGATGGCAATCCCGCAACTGATGACGCTGTGGATATCATCAGCATGAGTCTTGGAGGTAGTTATTCTGATCTTGATTCCCCAATGGTGGCTGCGGTAAAAGAAGCGGTTGAATCGGGAGTGGTTGTTGTGATCGCGGTAGGAAATTGCGGATCCGGATGCAGTAATTGTTGTGGAGGCTATATGGGAGTGACTACTCCAGGAAATTCGCCCGATGCCATCTCCGTTGGTGCTGTAGACAAAAATAATTACTGGGCTACGTTCTCAAGTGGCGGTTACGTGAACGAGACGATAATAAAACCGGACGTTGTTGCTCCAAGTGTGGGTATTAACTCTTCGATTCCCGGTGGTTATGGGTCAAATAGTGGGACGAGTATGGCAACACCTCATGTTGCAGGAGCTGCTGCTTTACTACTGCAATCAAATCCTGATTTGTCACCTGGAGATGTGAAATACATAATTGAGCAGACCTCGATTGATCTTGGGGAACCGGGAAAGGATGTAAAGTACGGAATGGGATTGATCGACGCGAGTAAATTTATCCCGCCTAATGTGAACAAAATACTAAAATATCGGTTGACTTACCCTCAAGTTGTATATAAGGGCGAACCTGTTGAAATTGAAGTTGAATCAACTATTGGAAATGTTGTGGATATATCTACAACAATAACCAGCCCTAATAATATCGCATACTCATTGAACTTCACAAGCACTAGCGACCACCATTGGAGCACTACATTCACAGAAACAACAGAATTAGGGAACTATGGCATGGACATATTCATCCTCGATTCTGAAGGTAATGTTACTGAATTCAACAGAAACTTTATTGTGAAAACAAATCCTGCGGACGGCGTTATAACCGATATACAAATCCCACAAGAGGTTCCCTTCAATGAAACTATGCCTATCAGCGTTGTTTTTGAAAATATTGGTGATTATGATTATGATGTCATGGTTGAAGCGCAGATACTGGATAGTGGTTCTTTAATTGGCTCTGTGGAGAGTGAGACTAGGATTGTGAATGCAGGTTCTGTGTCTACATTTGATTTGAATTGGATTGCAAACGCTCCTATCGGGGAAAAAGTTATAAGGGTAGTTGCCAGTTTTGATGGAGAATCCGATGATCTAGAAGAAAATTTTGATATCATTGACGACTCTTACCCTATCATAACTTCAGTAAGCTTTGAGGATACTTTTAAAGAGAACAGTCCTGCATTGATTGAAGTTGAGGTAGAAGATCTTAGCACTCTTACAGGTTATATCTCCGTTGAAAACCCGTTTGGAGCTGTTGAAGTGGTATCTCTAAAAACACTTTCAAGTATGAACGACATCTCACGCATGGTGGGTACGTTTTTCAATACCACTGATGTTGGTACATATACTTTCTCCATAAACGTGTGCGATTCTTCTGGCTTATGTACTCCAGTAGGTCAGCAAAGTTTTACTGTCACCGGGTGTTCCAATCCAGCCGTACTGGTGGTTTCAGAGTCCGAAGAAAGTAATCCCGAACGTTTCGAAGAGGTATTAGGTGGAAGTTATTGTGTGAATGTGTGGGATAAATACAGTAGTGGTGTTCCACCCCTGTTCTATTTGGAACGATATGATCTAGTAATCTGGAGCACTGGAAATCACTGGGGTGCCGACATTGACATTAATAGTTCGGCTCTCTTGAAAGATTACACACAGAATGGTGGCAATCTTGTTTTGGAAGGACCAGATATTGCCTTAAGTCATGGTTATGGCGATTTTATGGAGAATGTTACTCATAGTATAATTGATGATGATTTAGATCTTTTTGACATTCAAAGCGATGTTTCATTAATCGTAACAAGCAACCATCCAATATTTGAGGGGTTAACTTCCAGCATTCCGTATAACAAGTCGGTATCACCCTATCCGGATTCTATAATCCCAATTAACGGAGGCGTGGAACTGTCTAAATGGAGTTCTAATGAATCGGCAACAGTTGCGTTCAACGGAGACGGGCAGAAGACCCTGTTTATACCCTTTATGATGGATGCATTAGAGTCCAACCAGAATGCTTTTATCACAAATATTGCAGATTGGATGTTGACTGGTAATAACAACGCCGACCTTGTCGTGGGTGATATAACCTATAATTATCTCATCGAAGGGTCAAATTCCATAGATATTGAAATAAAAAACATTGGCCCTGTAAGTGCAACTGGTGCGAGAGTTGATATTTATGCAGATGGTAGCTTAAAATATACAGGAACTACAGATGTTTCTTCAGGAAATAAAGTTGATTTAACTATACCCTTAACACTCGAATCTGGCGTTCAGGAACTGAAAGTGGAATTAAACAGCGATATCAATGTTATAGAACGTAACTATCTGAACAATACAAAAACTGAAATGATTAGGGTGGCTACGACTGAAGCAGATTTAACCCCCATCTCGATATCTTATGGTATTGGGGCCACAACAGTGGATATATCTGTTCAAATCGAGAATATGGGGGGCAGCGATACACAAAATGCCGCAGTCGAGTTTTGGGTAGATGCCGGCGCGTTTACCACAGAATATGTCAATATAGGGTATGGCCAAACTGAAAGCGTTTCAGTGAACTGGCCAAAAGAATTGGGTATGTTTGATATTTTTGTAGATGTAAACCCTGATCAAACAATCGTTGAATCAAATTACACTAACAACAATATTGACTCCATACTCTATGTATGCAACACTAGCAAACCAAGCGTTTTGATAGTTGATGATTGTGACACAGATGATTATTCCACTGGTGAACCGAGCAGTGTAGACGACTTTGAAAGTGTTCTGAAAAACAATGGTAACTGCATAGATGTCTGGAACGAATCCGAAAAAGGCGTACCAAGCTTACAATACTTGAATCAATTTGACATGGTCATCTGGTCTTCAGGCGATTATCTCAACACCGTAATAAATGAAACTGATGTGGCTTTACTCGAGCAGTATAACGGAGGAATTATATTCGAAGGTTCTGACATAGCTTTTCAGCATGTTAATGATTCTTTCATACAAAACTATATGCATTCGGAACTGGATATGGATCTGATCTTGGATGATAATGAGACCGATCTAATATTGAGTCAGCATGAAATACTGGCTGGTATTTCCTCAATAAGTATAAATAAGTCCATGTGCCCGTATCCGGATTCATTGACACCAACAGATGGCATAAGTGTTGCGGACTGGGACGACGCCGAGTCAGCAATTGTGGTTTATGAGGATCCAGACTCAAAAATGGTCTATTATGGTTTTTCTATCGATGCAATAACCGAGGATGAGACAAAAGAGAAACTAATCATTAATTCAGTAGATTGGGTCGGTGGGGTTGCAGGAGATTCTCTCGTAGCATTCTTCATACACTCACCGAGTGATCCATACACTGATGAAGTAATAATCTTTGATGGTACAAATTAATACGACTCTGATGGTGTAATAACTAATTATAATTGGGATTTTGACGATGGAAACATCACAAACACACCAGATCCAATTATAAACCATATATACTCTTCAGCTGGAAAATACAATGTTACATTAACTGTAACTGGCGAGGATGGCCAGACAGATTCAATGACAAGAGAACTGGAAATTGGGACTCAAATCCAACTACCCTCCATCACAAACCTTGCCAACACAACATACGAGCAGACATACATCAACTGGGCATGGGACAATCCAACAGATCCGGATTTCAGCCATGTTATGGTTTACCTCGATGGTGACTGGAGAGCGAACACTTCTGATGGTTATTACACTGCAACCGGACTCCTTCCGGCAACGACACACGAGATCGGCACACACACTGTTGATACTTCAGGTAACATCAACACGACATGGGTCAATCATACCGCGACGACTGCACCAAGCGGATCGTCAACCACAACCTATGACTTCTCAAGTGGTGCGGGAACCAATAAATGGGCCTATGGTTATGAGGTGAATGACTTCAGTGAATGCACCGAAACATATCCAAGCAGCGAGATAACCAGTTCAGAGTACACTCAGGTTGCAAGCGACGATGACACTTATTTCGATTCTCAAGACCCTGGTCTCTTTGACGAAGCAGTAATCAGGTACAAGATCGATATAAGTGAAGACGTTTCAGATATAACAGACATTACAGTTACATGGAAAGGATACAGAGGCGGTGCCTTGTCCACCTATGATATCGAACTTTACATCTGGGACTTTGGTTCAGACACTTATGAACTTCTTGACGCCGGAACAGGAACCTCTGAGTTCACACTTACAGGATCCAAGACAACTGATATCAGTAACTACATCGATGCTAATGGAAATCTTATCTTCCTGACATTCTACAATGACGACAGTGAGAGATTCTACACTGATTATGTAGGAGTTGAGTTGAGTTCCGGATCAACAACCAATATCCCACCAACAGCAACAATCGACTCAATCTCGCCCAATCCAGCAACCCAGGGAACTGACACAGTCACATTCACTGGTCACGGAGATGACACTGACGGAATTGTTGATGCATACGAGTGGACATCTGATATTGATGGCCTTTTGAGCACATCGGAATCATTTACCAAACCAGCATCAGAACTATCTGTTGGGACTCATACAATCACATTTAGAGTCCAAGATGATGACCTCGCATGGTCTGATCCCATTACAGAAGATCTGACGATATTTGCAGATTCAAACTTCCCTACCCCACAGGATGTTATCATCCAGGCGGATATGAAGATGGTCGATACAATAGTGGATGGGCATAACAGGATGGGTTTTGCTTTTGAACAAGAGTATCATGGACCAACAGAATGGGATAATAGAAAAGATGTTTTTAATGCAGCATTTATAAACGACACAAGCGACTCACCAAATGAGTATCTATTGGTGCACTATGCAGGATATGGTGACGGTCCAAGTTCTCTACATATACCATATGATTTCGGCATAGGTCAATGGTATAATCTTAAACTTGTTATGAGTAGCTTGGGTCCGGAGCGATATGCAAGCGTGTATGTTGATGATATACTTATGTGGAGTGGAGTAGCAGGAAAGATCGATAAAGATATCGCTCACGAACCTGATGAGTATGATCGCACAAACGGTCTAAATAGCAGTTTTTACTTTACAACAATCGATTGTCAAGCACAATATGATAACGTGTACGTGGAGGAACCAGAAAGAGAAACACTAATGTCTACTGATTATTACCTATTTACCGATTATGGAAGCACTATCGTATATCAACAAGGTTCATCAGGAGGCGGTTCGAACTATTTGAGTGATCCTCCGAGGGGTTTAAAGTGGGAAGTAGACTATCCAGGTATGGCTGGATACGTCCTTAACAACCCTGCGATGACTAATTACACTGTCCATACTAATATCAAGATAAGCAGCGAAGAGTATCTTGGAATTGCATATGTCATCGTGAACGAGCAGATGGTATTGTATATATGGGAAAATGGTGATAGCGATGAAGTATGCTTCCGCAGAGTAAATGATGGAAGTTATACCGGACAATGGGGTAAAAATGAGTCTGTTGAATTAGAGCGGGATACATTCTATGATGTAACAGTACATGTGCAAAAAAATGGTGAAAAAATTGTATATACTGGATATATCGATGGTAAGTTCGTATCCAGATATGAAAGGACTGCGTATTATGATGTTAGCGGAAGGGCAGGAATTGGGGCAGAAAGTTCTACCATATATTCTGAATTCTTCACAATAGAAGGCAGACCAGATGTTCAGCCTCCAACAGCAACAATCGACTCAATAACACCAAACCCGGCAACACAGGGAACAGATACAGTCACATTCACTGGCAGTGGAACAGACATTGACGGAACTGTTGTTGATTATAATTGGACATCTGATATTGATGGCCTTTTGAGCACATCTGAATCATTTACCAAACCAGCATCAGAACTATCTGTTGGGACTCATACGATAACATTTAGAGTCCAAGACAACAATGATGCATGGTCTGCTCCGGTAACCGAGGATCTGACGATAAATGCAGGAGAAGAAGATACCTGGACTGTCGGTGATGGTGGCGTCTCCTGGAGTGGTAATGCCGTGATGGTAAGTACAGGTGAGAATACAAACGGAAATATCGAACTTGATCTCCTTGAAGACTTTACCACATACACTGAATTAGACAGCAATTCTCATCTTAGTGTCTCGGAAAATCAACTCGACTTTGCTTGTTACCGCAACGAGGATTGTTACCTATACAAAGATTATGGCGTTGATCACTTTGGTGATTTTGAGCACAATGTAGATGTATACATGGACTCAATGGCAAACAATGTTGAAGGTGACATCTGGACGCTACAGAATAACATTGATGATACCAAAGGCATCTACGATAACGATCAAACGTTTATTGGTGTGTACTGTTATGATGACGGCTATAGAATATATCTAGATGAGGTATACGCTGGAGAATATTACGACGACAGTCCATTCTATGGTGATGAGGATACTTGGTATTACCTCACAATAACAAAAAGCGGAACTGATCTGACATTGAAAATATACAGTGATCCTGAGAGGACAAACCTTCTTGACACTCAATCCTTGACGCTTCAGGCAGACCACAAATTCAGGTATATGTTTGCTGCCAACACTTGGAATTCCGGGGATTCATACAATGGTATTGTATACGTTGATAACCTTAATCTGGGAGAGACTACATCCGGTGATCTCATCACATACCATGACGCAGGACCTGGAAAGGAGACTGTATCATTTAGTATCAATGCAAACACTCAGGCGGATACTAGCTACACAGTATATTACCGTGAGAATGGTACAGGTTCTTGGACAATGCTTGACTCTGGCCTTACCGGAAGCAACACTGTTACGATACCGGGTACCAAGTACCAGAATACCGATGTAAAGGTACAGCTATCAGGAAATGGCTTAAACACACCTGAAATCATATCGATCACATACAGTATGGAGGACGTAGGGGGAGCCCCACCAGTACTAACAACAATTGAGGTTCTACCTGAGAGTGCTTCACTAAGCATTGGTGAAACAGAGCAGTTCACTGCAACAGGATACGATCAGTACGGTTCAGTGATGACGGGAATCACATTCACTTGGGATAGCAGTGATGAGGCAGTCGGAACTGTCGGTTCAAACGGACTTTTCACTGCGATTGCATCCGGAAGTGCAACTGTCACAGCAGAGAGTGGTGGTGTAGAAGGAACTGCAAGTGTTATTGTAGATTACGTCCCGGTACTAACAACAATTGAGGTTCTACCTGAGAGTGCTTCACTAAGCGTTGGTGAAACAGAGCAGTTCACTGCAACAGGATACGATCAGTACGGTTCAGTGATGACGGGAATCACATTCACTTGGGATAGCAGTGATGAGGCAGTCGGAACTGTCGGTTCAAACGGTCTCTTCACAGCAATCGGTTCCGGAAGCACAACTGTTAGTGCAACAAATGGAGCCGTCTCAGATGATGCAAGTGTTAGTGTAGCAGGGGGATCATCAACCACAACCTACGACTTCGCAACCGGTGCAGGAACAGATAAATGGGCTTACGGTTACGAGGTAAATTATTATGTCGAGTGTTCTGACACAAATCCAGGTGACGAGATAACAAGCTCAGAATACAATCAGATCGCAAGTGATGATAACAGTTACTTCGATTCTCAAGACCCAGGGTTTAATGACAGAGCAGCTATCAGGTACGAGGTTGACATAAGTGAGAATGTCGCAGATATTACAGACGTTTCAGTTACATGGAAAGGATATCGTGGCGGGAGTTATGAGTACGATATAGGTCTTTACATTTGGAACCATAATTTGGGTATCTACGAACTACTCGAGCTTGGAACCGGAACCTCTGAGTTTACACTTACAGGGTCAAAGACAACAGATATTGGAAACTACATCGACGGAGATGGCGATCTAGTATTCCTGACATATTACTTTGATACAAGTGAAAGATTCTACACGGATTATGTAGAGGTTGAAGTGAGTTATATTGGGTAGGACATTGATACTTTCATCAAAGAAAAGATAATCAAAAAACAAGTGTCCCCTCCCACTGCCAAAGGGGCTGTGGCAGGGTTTTATAATTTTATCTATTAAAGCGTCTTTCTTCTACTTCTCTTCGCCTTCAAGTGCAGAGAGAATATATTCAGTGACGTCATAGACTTTGATATCGGAGACCGTGCTCAAATTGAGCTCACAGAACGGACATGTCGATATGATCGCATCGATGCCCATCTCTTTTGCCTCTTCCATCTTCTTCTCAGCAAGGCTGAGTGATAGGTCCTTGTTGTGTGATCTCAGTCCACCACCGCCTCCACAGCATTGGCAGTCATTTCTGTTTTTGGAGAACTCAACAAGCTCTGTCTTCGGAACTTTCTGTATGACCTCTCTTGGCACTTCAAACTTCTGAAACTCCCTACCAAAGTGGCATGGGTCGTGATATGCAACTTTCTTTGGGACCTCCGAAAGGTTAAGTTTATCAATCTTATCTGAGAGGAAGTCGACCAGATGTGTGACGTCAATGTCTTCATAATCCCTTGCAAATGTGGCATAACATCCTGCACACGATACCACTACCTTCTTACCCTTCAATATCTCTGTGTTCTTGTCAATCACCTGTTTGGCATCATCCTTGTATCCACTTCTGAGTAACACACTTCCACAGCATACTAACTCCTTCGGAATTGTGTACTTGACACCAAGCTTATCCAGAATACGCTTCGTTGCATTCATAGTATCTTGGAAACGATATGCTGCCGTGCATCCAGGGAAGTATACTACATCATAATCCTCTCTTTCATCACCATAGTCCGATTCTTCGGCGAATGGGTTTCCAAAATTGATTATATTATCACGGATCTTCCTATGAGCTGGTGGATTCAGTTCCATATCCACTAGGTGCTTTCTGAACTGCTCCATCATATGTGGCGTCTCAAAACCACTTGGACAGGTAACAGCACATGAGAAACATGTTGTACATTTGAATGCGTTCTCAACGACCTCATCGGTTATGTACTTCGACGGATCCTTCTCATATGCGACTCGAGCAATAGTCTCTCCGCCACCCTCAGGAAGCACATAGGACTTCTCACCGGAATCAG
>JAXHUQ010000190.1:0-1730 GCA_034189535.1 Halobacteriota archaeon
TCGGTACGATTCGGACGTCAGTAGCCAATTCGGCATCTAAAGTCGGGAGCTTTTTATGGGTTTGCACAACAGTTAACCTTAAGTGTCAGTGTTGATAACGGATTGGGGGACAGGCTCGATCTTTTGAAAAAAATAAAGATAGATCCTGATACCTATGCAGACGATTCGGATATGTTCTTCAAGATAATAAGGCTAGGATACCGCGCTGTATATGATCCAAAGGCCATAGTATTCGAACGCGTTCCATTGAGTGTAAGGGGGAGGCTTATTCAGAAGATGAAACGGATAAATGGGCTGAGACGAGTATACCTCAAAAATTTTGATGTATTAGGAAAGGGACTTTTTGGTAGTATTATTTATCCATATGCACTTCTGATCAATATCGTCTCTCCGGTAGTTCTGCTGTTTATAATCCTTATTTATCCTCTGATCGCCTTACAAAACCCCTTGTACCTTGGAATACTAGTATTCTTTTTCATCCCCAAATTAGGGGAAACTCTGCTATCGTTTATAATAACACAAGTCATAATGAACTTCTCATTTCTTGTTCCAACATCAGGTTCATGGGATGCAATTGAGGATGCAAGATATGATCTATAGTCAAGATGATTGAATTTTCGCCCTCTTTCTAACGAACCCATTTTATAACATTTACATTCACCATCTGTATAAACAAAAACAGAAGAAGAATAAAAAAAGCTTATCAAACCTCTTCCTCCGGTACCTGCCCAAACCTACAAGACCAAGAGGCCGATGATCGAGATATTCAAAAGCTTACTTCTCTCCTCTTATCATCGCAGTCTTACCGGTTCTTGCTATCTCCTTTATACCAAACCGATCCATCAGCTTGATTATTGCATTTATCTTGCCCTCATCACCAGTGACCTCAATAGTCACAGTATCCTTTCCGACGTCCACTATCTTCGCCCTGAAACTATCTGCTATCTGCATTATCTCGGAGCGGGTATCGACCCCAACCCCGACCTTGATTAAGACAAGCTCTCTTTGGACCGAATCGTTGATGGGAAGGTCGGTGATCTTGGTAACATTTATCAGTTTACCAAGCTGCTTCTTGACCTGATCCAAGACCCGATCATCACCTGTAACAACAATCGTCATCCTTGACACTTCGGGATCGTCTGTGACCCCGACCGACAGACTATCGATGTTATATCCACGTCTGCTGAAGAGGCCGGATACGCGTGCCATTACTCCCGGTGTATTATCAACAAGTACTGCAAGTGTATGCTTCATCTTCATCACCCCAACATATCGTTTATTAGGCCACCTGGTGGCACCATCGGGAAGACATTCTCCTCTCTATCGACCACAAAATCGATAACAATGGGTCTATCTATATTCATTGCTTCTTCAATCGCAGGCCTCACATCTTCCTTCTTGGTCACCCGCTTGCCAATGGCTCCAAAAGCCTCGGCAAGTTTAACAAAGTCCGTCTTCGACTCAAGATTGGTGTGGGAGTACCTCCTGCCATAGAAGAGTTCTTGCCATTGTCGCACCATTCCAAGATACCCGTTGTTCAGTATCATTACCTTTATCTGAATATCATTCTCCACTGCAGTTGCCAGTTCTTGACAATTCATCATGAAGCTACCGTCACCTGCAATATCAAACACAGTCCTATCCGGACAACCGACCTTTGCACCTATCGCTGATGGGAGTCCAAAACCCATTGTTCCAAGACCACCTGAGGTAACAAGGGTTCTAGGAGC
>JAXHUQ010000191.1:0-1650 GCA_034189535.1 Halobacteriota archaeon
AGACCATATTCCCAAGGGTGATAAGTATGAAAGCTATTAGGACAAAACCTAGTGCAGCAAACACGACAAATAGCTTATCATTCTTTATCTTTTCTGTGTAATTCATGTTTTTTGAATGCATCTGTTCTCCAATTTTTGTCACAGTAGATGTCACAGTAATTCATAATACTTCGTTGGATCTGTCTTACTAATAGCAATTTGCCTGATCAGCCCAAGGTCAATTAATTTTGAAAGATCTCGCTGTACAATGCGCCTGACCAAATCGAATATCAGTCCAATATCCTCAAATGAAGCTTGTTTTTTATCCAACAGGTATAATACTATATTTTGCTGACGATCATTTAATCTCAGAACCATAGCTTTTTCGATCAAAATTATCCACTCTTCTTTTAATTTTGCCACCTCTAAAAATCCTCCCGACCTTTCAATTTCGAGGGGTGAGTTGTTTATTTTATTGGTGATTGTAAGTTTTGGCTCAAACATTTTTTTCACCTTTTGTTAACCTCGTGAAGATTCTTATCAATCAATACATTCATCCCATAAATTCCTTTAAAAGCTCTTTATATGTTCTCAGGACTAAAAAAAGCCTTTTATTGTAATTTCTACCTCCTACGGGCTTCTTTGAGTTCTTTTTCATATGCTTCATGACATTCTTTAAAACGTCTATGATTACCGTCAAAGAATCCGGCTTTCAACAGATCCCAATCTTCACCTTTGCTTAAACCATTTTCAACAAAATGATTAATTGGTGAAAAGCCCCTGTTATATGTAAGAAGCCCATAGTATCTCGATACGAACCTCCCAAGAAGTACATCCACCCCTTTCTGAGCCTCTATGGCTGGGTTTTCAGTATGTAAAAGAATCAATCCGAGTAAATATTCAAAGATATCAAAGATTTCCTCGTACTCCACATCATTCTGCAAATGATACCCGAGAGGTTCACGCAGGATATTGTAGACGTGTTGGCTCATTTGAGGGTATCCCCTTCCAACATCTTGAATATCCAAGTAATGTCTTTGAAATAGAACAATCATATCGTGACACAAATTTATTGTCGGTTTTATCTCTTTCCTCCAATTTAAATATCTAGATTCTAACAAGACTGCAGCCAATACATCATATTTTTCCCTTTTAATCGAAATTAACCCTATTGAGTATATCAAAAGTAACGCCGGATAGTACTGTAAATCCACTAGTTCAATTATACCATTTGTACGTGGCACTCTCAACAATTGGTTTAAAGATTCAGTAATCAGGTTGTTATTTTTCCCCTTACCATAATAAGCAAGTGTGCTTAAAATACCTATAAGCACCCTAACCAATTCTTCGTATTCATGAATCCGATTTTTTAATATATCTTCATCAAAAGGAACATTTTCAGTCTCAAAACGATCAGAGGCCAATTCACGGCAGACTCTGTTTACTTCGTCGGTTACCAAATCATGAAGTTTTATATGATATTTCTCTTCTGAAAGATACCTTTTAACCGTAGCAATGGCAAGGCGAACTGATAAAGGATGTGAACTTTCCATGTCTCTTAAGGCTTCTACCTTCTCAAGTAATGAAGTGAAGAATTTGTCGGCACTTTCAATCTGAATTTTTTCTGCGTCTAAATGATTTATAAGTCTATTGGCATCATCGGCTGGTTCT
>JAXHUQ010000192.1:0-1613 GCA_034189535.1 Halobacteriota archaeon
TGGGCGATGATAAGATGAACGAACTCTTCGGAGCGGCATCGGATGTAAGTTTTACGGGAGATGTGGCTAGCAGCATGATGAAGGTGCTTTTCAAAAACATTAAGCTATCCCTTAGCTTAATTTCTCCTTTGTTAAAGAGTAGGGAGATGTAGGATATGACGCTACTTGAAGATGTTAAGAAGGGGGTCAAGACGGAGGAAATAACAAAGCTTGCCGAGATTGAAAGAATCCCCGAAGATACTTTTTATAGGCGAATTGCGAGTGGTAAGATAGTCGTGATGAGACATACGGGAGACTATGTTGCTATTGGAAAAGGTCTTCGGACAAAGGTTAACTGTAGTATAGGATCATCCCCAGATCTTGTCGATATCGATATGGAGGTAAAAAAAGCTGTTACCGGTGTCGAGGCCGGCGCGGACAGTCTGATGGAGCTGAGCACAGGAGGAGACCTCGATCGGATAAGAAGAAGGGTCCTTGATGCTGTCGACGTGCCAGTAGGTAGTGTTCCTTTGTATCAGGCTGCGATAAACTCGATAAGAAAGAACGGATCAATAATGGATATGACCGAGGACGACATATTCAACTCGGTTGAAAGGCATGCAAAGGATGGTATCCGCTTCATGGCGATTCACTGCGGAATAAACAAACTTTCGTACGATCGTGTCATGAATCAAGGGCGATACGGTGGTATCGTGAGCCGTGGAGGTGCATTCTTGCTATCTTGGATAGATTTCAACGAAAAGGAGAATCCGCTCTTCTCAAACTTCGATTACCTTATGGAGATCTTAAAAGAGCATGAAGTTGTTCTAAGTCTCGGAAATGGTATGCGGGCTGGCTGTGTACACGACTCACTGGATAGGGCTCAGACGATGGAGCTTATAACAAACTGTGAACTTGCAGATAGGGCAAACGAGGCTGGAGTTCAGGCCATAGTGGAAGGTCCGGGACATATTCCGATAAATGAGATAGAAGCATTCGTAAAACTACAAAAGAAGCTCTCGAACGAGAAACCATTCTATGTTCTTGGTCCGATAACAACGGATGTTGCCCCTGGTTATGACCACATAACAAGTGCGATAGGTTCTGCAATAGGCTCATCAGTAGGTGTTGACTTCATATGTTATGTCACCCCCGCAGAGCATCTCGCATTGCCTTATCCTGAGGATGTCAAAGAGGGAGTTATGGCATCGAGGATTGCAGCCCACATTGGGGATATGATCAAGTACGACAGAAAAGATGAGGACCTAGGGATGGCTAAAGCCAGGCGTGAGGTCAGATGGGATGAGCAATACAAGTACTGCTTGGACCCAAAGAAGGCCGAGGAGATAAGGGGTTCGAGGCCAAGTGAGTTTGATGACCAGTGCGCCATGTGCGGCGAGTACTGTGCACTTAAGATACTCAAATCAAGAGTTAAATTCCTGGGGTGAGATATATCACAGTAAAAACCACGATCAAAGGGCTTTTGGAACTTGTAAGGCCGGATATTTTGGCAGCGATACTTCTCACCCCAATAGCCACAGCATTTCTTGCTGTTCGTGGTATTCCCCCAATTTATGAGAGCCTACTTGCCATTGGAATGATGGCTAGTGCGATAGGTGCAGCACATTCATTCA
>JAXHUQ010000193.1:0-1598 GCA_034189535.1 Halobacteriota archaeon
GTGACTATTGAGGTCACTGGTGATGAGGGCAAGATAAATGCAATAATCAAGCTGATGGATCAGTTTGGTATAAAGGAGATAGCAAGAACCGGTAAGACTGCGATGATAAGAGGGGAGAAGTGAACTTATAAAAAAGTTTAATTGAAACAAGAGGTGCTCTGCACCTCTTTGGTCCAATTTTAACATCGAACTCATTTCAAAACCCTCAACATCATCCAGATACATGGCAGATTAACCGCTGCCATGAAGCACACCTTCAAGCGCTCAAACCTCACCATAACCTTTTTAAATGACTTAGTCCATGCATTGAATCTCTCGGCAGCACCCCTGTTTTTGTAGGATTTTTCATCAAATCTTGTGGGTCTACCCCTCTCACCTTTGAGTGAGATCTTCAGGCCAGATCAATGAAATGTAAACTGTCGTGTTCATTTGCTGCACTTATCACGATTCTCAATGGATGCACTTCCTTATTCACCTCAGCCTGACAATCTATGATCTTCATCTCAAGATCAAAAATCCGCCCCTCAACATATGCAGCAAGAGCAAGTAGACCGGTTGGTGGTGGAAGGTACTCACCCATCAGAAACCAGTAATCCTTAGGTGGCTCAACAAGGAGCAACTTCGTCTTCGTATTTAACACCGGAACATCTTCTCATTGGACTTTAATATATATCAAGATATCCGGTGAACTGGATATGTGTTGAAGTTGGGGGGAGGGGGTCTTCAACGATCAAGACGATAATGCTTTTTATTTGAATAATTGCCCCTCAATTCAGCGACATCCCCTCATAATTTTTAATTTTATAATCTATTACGTCTGTGTGATTTATTGCCATCCCCCTAATCCCCCTAATATAGCTATATGTATAAGGTTTATGCGCTTCAAAAGAATTATACGACTTAGAATCAACTACAACCCCTATCACTTTTATTATTGGAGGTTCTTCTCCCATCGTCATAGTTGATTCAAACTCCCCTCCTTCTGAAACAGAAGCTGGTAGACTCCCAACATAATATCCTTCAGCATCTTCCTCCTCTGGCCTTCGGATTGGATTATCACAATTTTTCTTTGCTTTTCAAATAATGTTAAATAGGTTGTAAATATTATTGTAAAAAATGTGTATAATTATAAGTTTTACGCCCTTCCAAATGACTTGTTTTTTATAATCATGAATCGTGAGAGTTATAGATGACCGATTTAGAACGCATCCAATCGATTGAAGAAATCCTTGGTTACAAGTTAAAACAGGTGGAACCGGAGAAAATAGCGCAAAAAGATTTCTATGCGCAAAATCCTTTTCGCTACCTTTTTTCATATCGTGAATCTCCTGAATTCCCCTATAAAGGCACTCGCTCTTACTGTCTCAACAGAGATGACAGTCTAGCCGGATTGGCGCTGGATTATGCGTCATGTTTTCTTCTTCCGCAGGATATTCTAGCCGGATTTAGAAACATTACTTTTCTAAGCCTGCGATCTGCTGGTATCAGCGATGTTTCTTTTCTCAAGGAACTCAAAGGGCTCACCAGCCTCGATTTAAGTGGCAATAATCTAAGCGATGTTTCTTTTCTCAAGGAACTCAAAGGGCTCACCAGCCTCG
>JAXHUQ010000194.1:0-1538 GCA_034189535.1 Halobacteriota archaeon
TAAACTGTTTTAGTTTGTCTAACAACCGATAAATACTTTATTTGTGGCTGGAATGGAGAAGAATTATGTTTGACAGGGGTGCATATTATTGGTTATCGGGTAATTGTGGGACAGGCTCGTTCACCTGCAAAAATTTCACGATCATACCACTCTTCCATTAAACTATTATTTTTGAGTGGGGCAGTATGTATTTTAAATTGCTCAATATAAGGATCTCCATCAAGATTATCTTTATGCGAGTAGCTAATAAAAAGTTTTAGTTTGTTATTCTGTTTCATGGTACTATCATCCGATATATATCTTAACACATATACTTATAGTTTCTTTTTGCTTAGATATAACGAGGCTGCAAAGTGTCAAAAAACCAAATTTTGGCCCTGCAGAAAACCTCACCAAATTAAGATATAATAGGATAACATCCCCTATTTATCGAAACATAGAGAAGGTAAATTGCAAGTAAAAGATAAAGAGTCTGAACTAATAAGCTTTGTAAAACACCTTTATAAAACCGCTACAAGATATATGACTGCTTATTCTAGCAGATTCTCCAGGCACGACTACACACAGCCTCAGCTATTTGTCATAGGTTGCATAAAAAAGAGGTTGAGGCTGAAGTACAGAGAGGTAGTAGAGATCACCGAGGAGATGCCAAAATTAAAGGAGATTCTCGGACTTGATACTGTGCGAGCGGAAGCACAGATTCCCACAAGGAATAAAAAAGCATTCACAGGCAAGTATAGACAGTTGATGCTTGCAGGGCTTGATTATGCTAAGTATCGCCGAAGGAGCATAGTAGAGACTGATATATCCGTGGAGAAGAGGGTATTCGGTGATTGTAATACGAGCAGATCAGACAGATTGAGAAACAAAGAGTGCAAGTTAAGAGATGTCTGCTATAACGTTTACAGGTATTGTAAACTTTTATGTTGGAATTGAAGGTTTTCTATGGAGTCGAAATTTCACAATCGAAGATTATGGGGGGTCGTCAGGCCCTTGGAGTTTTAATATTTCTCCAGTCTAGGTGGTATTTATCTCTTATGCTCTATCTTCCCTTTTTAATATAATCGAGCACAGATTCAAATATTGCAATACCATCTCCATTTGAAGATCCCGATCTCGTCCAATCAGGGTTTGTATACTGGTTAATCACCCTTTCAGGATGTGGCATCATCCCGAAGACGTTTCCTTCAGGGTTACAGATTCCTGCGATGTCTTGTAGAGATCCGTTTGGATTCCACGGGTATTTTGCCTCTTTTCCTTCAGGGTCTACATATCTGAAGACTATCTGTTCGTTATCGATAAGGCGCTGAAGATACTCCTCTTCCTTGTCTGAATCAAACATGAACTTGCCTTCAGCATGAGCGCATGGCATACAGACGATCTTTTCTTTTTGTATTCTTCCTGTAAATGCACAGCAGTTCTCATGTTTCAGTAACGTTGGTCTACACTCAAACCTGGCGGAGTCATTTACCGTCAGTACGGCATCGGGGTATGGACTCATCACGCCTTTTATACCAGGAAGAACTCCCAGCTCAACA
>JAXHUQ010000002.1:0-46040 GCA_034189535.1 Halobacteriota archaeon
GGAAGCCCCATGCACTTCTGAGAGCTTCCTACGATGAAATCAATTCCCAGATCACCAACCTCTATCTTGTCTCCTCCCATCGAGCTTACTGCATCAACCATAAACGTGACCGGAAGACTCTTGTTTACCTCTTCTATCACTTTTGAGATCTCTTTTAAAGGGTTACGTGTTCCTGTGCTGGTCTCGTTATGCGTGACAGTGATTGCATCATAATCTCCACTAGATAGCTTCTCATAAATAGCGGACGGAACAGCTGCCGTACCCCATTCAAACTCCAGAAGGTCTGCACCTTTGCCATTTGCCTTTGTGATCTTGTGCCATAAGTTACCGAATGCACCGATACTCACATTCAAACATTTTTCCTTGACACAGTTTCTCACAGCCGCTTCCATAAGACCTGTACCTGATGAGGTAGACACGATGATCTCATATGGTCCGTAGTTGCTTTCATCTCCTACAAAAAGTAGTGTCTTCGTATTTTCAATTATCGTCTCGAGGCGCTCTGAGATATCCTTTGCTCTGTGTCCATAAGGTGGGCTCTTCATCACTTCAAGCACTTCGTCTCTTACGGTAATCGGTCCGGGGATATAAAGATCGTCAGTCATTGTCATAATTCCTCTTGTTCTTCACCATATTGATACTTTCGAATGTTTAATCATACTTAGTAGCCTTCTGTTTTTCAGGACATCCAGGCGGATGCATGATATAAGATTCAAAATTTGTTTTTGGAATCAAAAAGGAAATCATTTATCATCTGTAATAGAATAGCATCGGTAAGGGCAGAGATCTCAAATTGTGGTCAAAAGCTTTATCCATCTGACATAAAATACCAGTGGTTGACGTAAAATATCAAGGTTCAAATATGGGTTTACTTAGAAACGTACTCTTCGGTTTTTTACTCGTTGTTCTTCTAGTGTTGGTTGCAAACACAGTCTACAATTATATGGATATCGTTTATGATTATAACGAGACAGTAGAGGTAAATTTGAGCCTGAGAGCGCCTGAAGTTCCCACCTACGAACCACATAAATTTGAGAGTAAACCAATAGCAAGCGCTAGGTCCGGACCGGGTTATGGCTTTTACATGGAGAGCGTCAAATCGGACTTCTATGAGTACTATGGTGGCATAATGAAGATTTGGTTTGAAAATACCGGAACAAGTCCTTTATTTGTCTATGAATATGGAATAAAACCGACATGGGTATCAGATAGTGATTGGAAGCCATCGAAGACGGGAATCAAGATAAACCCCGGTGAAAGAAAGACTCTGGGACTGAAGAACCTTGTTGCTAATGTCGTGGAAGTTGATGATGGTGGTTCGATGTCATACACCGTTCAATATGGTGTCTCGCTTATGGCAAAGAGAAGTGACGGGAAATGGTTTGACTATGGGACAGTCTTTACCGATCCGATCAAAATTGTGGTTTATCCCGCAATAGAGCCGACCGAAAAAGAGTACATCTCAAATCCAGGATACCTTCATAACGAGATGAACAGGCTTGTCAACTCAAGTGATCCCCAGGTGATTGAAATTTCAAAAAGTATTGTTGAAAAGTATCCGGGAGAATATAACGTGTATCAGATCTGCGCACTCTTTGATTATGTTTCAGAGACTGTTGAATACGTGAGTGATCCGGTTGACGAGGAGATCTGGCAGACACCTGATGAAACACTCGAACTATGCACCGGTGATTGTGAAGATTATGCCATCCTGATGGCTTCGCTTATCTGCGCATCTGGGGGTAATGCAAGGTTATATCTGACAGACGATCACGCATTTGCAGCGGTTTATGTCGGAGAAGATGTAAAGGGTGTAGACGATGCAATCAGGAGGTACTATAACACCCAGGCCACCATCTATTTTATGACCGACGAGTATGGTTCCTGGTTGATACTTGATGCAGTTAGCGGTTTTTATACCGGCAATCTCCCTGTTGGCGCAACTCCTTCTATTACAGACTGGGATTTTGAGAATACAAGTACGATCACAGTAGTAGATATCGTCGACTCTTAAGTTCTACACGGACGGCAGGCCTTTACCATCAAAACCAATCTTTTATATTGCAGCTGGATAGACAGCTTAAAGACCATGCCATCGGAATCAGACCTCAGAAGGGTACTCCAAAGGATAGACTCAAAAGGATATAAGGCCTACAATGATATTAAAGGCAGGTACGATTGTGAGTGTTTCACACTGTTTGTGGATTATGTTCAAAGGGACCCTTTCGCACCGCCCAGTCAGATGAGAGTAAGAATAGGTCAGGATCTGGCAGGCTTTGATGTATCTTTATTTAATACCAAGAGCAGGGAGGTTGCCTTTAGGGATTTTCTGACAAGGAGGTTCTCAGATGCGGCGCACAGGATCTGTAAGACGAACAGAGGAACAGGAAACAGCGGTGTAATATCTATCGACAGACCAGGTCAAGAGGTGTTGAGACGCACTTCAGCCTTCGTCACAAAAGATTATATAGAAGTCAGATTCGTGATGGGCCTTCCTGCTTTCGGTAGAAAGGTTGCCTCAAGACACGCAGAAGAGATGCTTCTCTTGGAACTTCCTGAGATTGTAAGGGCTTCTCTATACTTTGAGAACCTGGATGAAAAGTTACTCATCGAGCACCTAGAGGTTGTCGAAGATGCAGACTTTCTCAGGGATAAGCTCTATGATCTGGGGTTGGTTGCCTTTGTTGCCGATGGAGCGATTCTTCCCCGTGCAAGCGGCGTTGACCCCCGTCCAATGAAAAAAGATCAAGTGGTACCATTCAAGTCCCCTGACTCTCTTCGTGTTAAAGTGGTGCTTCCAAATAGGGGTAAAATCGAGGGGATGGGGCTGAGAAAGGGTGTTAACCTCATCGTCGGTGGTGGATATCATGGGAAGTCTACACTTTTAAGGGCACTCGAACTGGGTGTCTATAATCATATACCCGGAGACGGAAGAGAGTTTGTTGTTACAAACCCTATGACCATGAAGATAAGGGCCGAGGACGGCAGGCGTATAGAGAAGGTGGACATCTCGGCGTTCATATCAAACTTGCCGATGGGTCTTGATACCAAGGCGTTCTCGACAGAGGATGCAAGCGGAAGTACATCCCAAGCAGCAAATATAATCGAGGCCCTTGAAGTCGGAGCCCGTGTTCTCTTGATCGATGAGGACACATCTGCAACCAACTTTATGATAAGGGATCAGAGAATGCAGGAGCTTGTGAAGAAGGACAATGAACCGATCACGCCCTTCATAGATAAGGTCCAACAGCTTTATGAGGATCTTGGTGTCTCCACTATTCTTGCGATAGGCGGATCAGGGGATTACTTCGATGTCGCTGATTTTGTAATCTGTATGATGGAGTACAAGCCATTTGACCTTACACTTGAGGCTAAAGATATTGCAAAGAAGTATAAAACCGGTAGATCGCCTGAAGGTGGCAAGTCTTTTGGAAGGATAATAGAGCGGATTCCTCTTGCAGAAAGCTTCGATCCCAGCAAGGGAAGAAGGGATGTCAAGATTTCATCCAAAGGATTGCAGTCAATAATCTTTGGTACACACAAGATAGATCTTGGGTATGTGGAGCAGCTGGTGAGTGTTAGCCAGACCAGGGCGATCGGAGCGGCAATATTTCTTGCTACGAAGTACATGGATGAGAAGAAGACGCTAAGAGAGATCGTTGAGATGGTACTTGATGATATAAGAAAGGATGGTCTTGAGAGGCTGGACAGCAGACCGGTGGGCGACTTAGCAGAGTTCAGAGAGCTTGAGCTGGCCTCTGCCATCAACAGGCTGAGGACCTTAAGGGTTAGAAAGCATGCCTGAAAGATTGTACCACTCTCAACCGACAACTTTCATGTCTCTTACTCTCACTGTAGGAACTATCACATTTCCTGCTGTCTTGACATCGGTATCAAGACCGTCGATATTTTTAATGAGATCAAAGACATTTCCCGATACCATAACCTGTTTGATCGGCTCACTGATTTCCCCGTTTTTTATCAGGAAAGCGTTTCTCCCGTCAAGTGAGAAATCGCCTGACACCGGATTTGCAGTATGACCCCCGATCACTGATGTAATAAGTATCCCATCGTCTGTTTCAGATATGAGATCTGATGTAGGGTAATCTATGATCAGATTTCCGATCTCGATATGAGGTGAAGCTGAATATGATGGGCGTGTGGCATTACCTGTGCTTAAAATCCCCTCTTTTGACGCTGTGTGGTGATCATATAAAAACGAGGTGAGTTCACCCTTTCTGATGAGCTCAACCTTCTGAGAAGGCGTCCCTTCATCATCGGATGGAGATGTTCCGATTCCACCATCTCTGAGTCCATCATCTACCATGCTCAGTTCACTTGGGGCTATATCCTCGCCTATCTTACCTTCAAGCGAGGATCTATTCTTCTGAACATTTTCTGCATTTAGTGATGGTATAAAAGCGTTCTCAAGGATATCAACAAAGGCGTACGGTCTAAAGAGTACTGTAGTGGTATCCGGATCAATTTTTACACCATGTAAAGAACTTTCTGCAAGTTTTGAAGCATCTCTTCCGAGATCGAAATAGTCGATATTCATGCTTCTAGAGACCTCGTACTCATAAGCAGTAGATACATCATCTCCATCTCTTGCAACCGATTCAACGTAAGCTTGAAGAAATGTTTCCTTTCTACCGATCTCAACACCATTGGAGTTCATCACGACAAAGTCATAAGTAAGAAACCTGAGTGATCCCGAAGTTGGTTTGGAGACCTTAGTATCGGCTCCACTGATCATCATTGAGGCGATATCGAGGCATTCTTCTATACTCACCTCATCGATCTTCTTATCATATATTCCCTTGACATCTTTGTACTTTCCAGCCGGTGGCAAGCTTTTCCAATCACCGTCACCATCGGCATCGCTCACCTCAGCACATTTTATCGCATTTACCACCGATTGATCTATCTTCTCAAAGTCGTTTGTTGAAGAAAATCCGATAGATTTTCCGCAAAGGGCCCTTATACCGGCACCTCTCTCGAAGCTTACTCTTGCCAGGTTGATCTCATCCTTGACGATCTCGATATTAGAAGATTTTCCTGAGATGCAGAAGATCTCTAACTCATCTGCTCCTGATCTTTCTCCCACCTTCAGGGCCTCTCTTCCCACCTCGTATAGTTCTTCAAGCACCATGAAAACACCAAATAACACTTTACAATTCTACAACTACTTCATCCCTTCACCTATTAAAACACAATGGTTAAAGAGTCGTAAAAGGAATAAAGAAGAGTACCGGGGCAAATATGAAGGACATTAAAGTTATCTCCTTTGACATGGACGGCACACTGGTCGATCTGAAGTTCGTTGATCTTGTCTGGCAAGAAGGAATACCCCTCTTGTATGCAAAGAAAGAAGGAATTGTCTTTGAAGAGGCAAGAGAACGAGTGAGAAGTGAGTACAAGAAATTTGGAGAGTACGCGATTGAGTGGTATGATATCACCTTCTGGTTCGATTATTTCTCCTTTGAAGAGAGCTGGGAAGAGATGGTGGATAGGTACAGACACGAGATCGAGGTCTTTGCCGAAGTGCCAAAGGTACTGGACGCACTCAAGGATGATTATCAGTTGATCGTCGGATCCAATGCGACAAGAGAGTTCATCGACAGGGAGCTACATGGCTACGAGAGTTACTTCAAACACACATTCTCATCAACGTCTGATTTTGATCAAGTAAAAAAGACATCTGATTTCTATGCAAATATCTGTAATGTGATGGGTGTTGGCCCGGAAGAGATCGTTCATGTAGGCGATCACTGGGAGTTCGATTATCTGGCACCAAGAGAGCTTGGTATCACCTCTTTCTTTCTGGATCGGGATGGAAAAAAGACTGGAGATGTAGGTGATTTAACAGTAAGTGATCTGGAAGAGATGTGCAGGTATATAACGGATGGAATGGGTGATCTGTAAGAGTAGCCCAATAGGTTGAGACCATACTTATGGGCCAAGGGTAGTTAAAGTGAAGGAGTATGCCAGGAGAGTACTCTAGGGTTTTTCGCTTAAACTTGCTGAACTGAAACGGTAAATCGGATAAGACATTCTCACAAAGGTCACTTTTCCATATAGGTATGAGATGAGGGGGTATTGTAATATATTTAAACAACATAATTGATGATTTGTGAGGAGATTTCAACATGAAAGAATGGATCGATGAAAAGATCGAGTATTTGTATCCATTGATCGGTCGTGTTCCTCCAAATGATTTCCTCTTTGAACCTACCAATGAATTATCATGTTGGGTCTAGGTAAGTTGCTCCTAAATGGAGTGGAAGAAAGAACCGGAGCTTTGACCAAAAAATTGTGTTATTTACCCATTTCTGATTTGATACGTGCATACACGAAGGTAAGTTCACTTTATGGAGTCCCAACCGACAATTATCTCGACAATTTATCTTATCCGGCTTATTCTAAGGTTAAATCCCTTCTTTTAGCCGATTTAAAAGAGAGGTGCTCAGAAGTTCAGAACATTGAGTTGATTATAAAGGATGTGTATCTTAAAATTAGAGATAATCAAGAGTTGATCAATAGAAATATCGGTAGTTTCAAGATTGAGCCAGAGGACAGCGAGATATTTGTTAATTTGAACAGTTACCAGTTTGAACAAGGTTTCGAAGATCATACCTCTCATATCAATGCAAAGATACGAAGTGTTAAAGAGAGGATAGAAATAGAGAGGGAGCGTATACCATTTAAAACCGCAGATCTTGAAATTATTCGGATGGAAAATGATTCTTTTCGACATATTATAATCGTGGAAAGTTGAATAGTGATTTTAATCAAAAACACAAGGCTATAGATGATTATTCTGAAGCTATTAGACTGAATCCTACTCGTGCAAATGCCCATATCAAACAAAAAAATCATGCAAAGGCCTACAAAGAACGCGGAAATAACTATCTTCGTTTGGATAAAAGTGTAGAGGTGGTAAACGATTTTCAAATGACTCTAAGACTGAACCCGGACGATCAGAAGACTAAAAATGATCTTAAAAATGCATTTTCTTCTTTGGGTGAACCGGAAGGGTTGACAATATATGTTAAGACCAAGATAAAGATTTATTCACTTGAGGTCATAAATCAGATTAGAAGATAATAAAGAATTCAAGATACAAGATATTATACTGAAAATACACTGAAAAAGGAGATGGTAAAGAATGGCCAAATACCTAAAACCAGCAATAATAGGAATTATTGTAGCCTTTATCCTCGGAATCTTCATGACACCATTCATCTCTGTTATTATCGGCGGTTTTATCGCAGGTATTCTCAGCAAAGGAGGTGTTCGGAGTGGTGCCTTCGTTGGCTTCCTTCTGGGGTTCATATCGGCGATACCATTTTTCATAATGGCAGGTGTGATCGGATCTATCGTTCCGTTTGTTGGGGCGATGATAGGCGGACTTGGTGCGGGTTTGATGTTTATCATCGGAATACTCGGCCTTGTCGGAGGTGCGATCGGCGGACTGTTAGGCGGAAAGGAGTGAGATGAGTATAATCGTTGGTCTCTCTAAACAGAGAGATGTCAGGTATCCTGTTAGGATTGGATTTAAAATGGTGTACAACACCTCTTATTTCGATCAACCTTTTGTGAAAAGGTTGGTATGGAACCATGCCACTTCGATTATCGATTTGTTATAATAACATGCGTGTATCTGATGTAAGAGAAATATAATTGCTAGCTGATTCCTTGACGTTAAACGCCATCGTTATTACTCATACTTATGAGTTTTCCGGGGTTAATGTCTCGATTTGAAGATTTCTCCAATTACCTTTCCACAGAAAAACAATGCCTAGTATGACCAAGATTGTATTGACCCACAATCCAGCTATAAGGCTAGTGCCAATAGTGATTTGAAGTGAGTCTCGAACACCGTCATAGGTAGCATGATATACAGTAGCAACAGCCAAGCTGCGACTGCGCGACCATATATACGCATAAACGACGCCGTGTAGTATAGCTGGAATAGCACCGACAAAAACTACTATGGCAACTGTGACAGCCACGGATAGGTTAACGGACATACCCATCTCTTCTGTACTATTGATACCAGTCCGAACTCCTGCGACAGCCAAAAGAGGTAGATGCCATGCCCACCAAATGATGGCGTGAAGTAAAACTGATTTATTCACACTCATTTGGCGAGCTAGACGTGGTAACATATAACCACGCCAACCAAACTCCTCACCAAAACCGGGTATGAGTGAAACGAATAGGAATACGAATATCCAGAATATCTGTGTCCTGGTTAAAACACTGGGTAAACTCAGCGTCCCTAACGCAAGATCAATAAGTGTGGGGACGACCCACAACAGCAATACTAGTCCGACAACAGCTAAGTAGTATTTCAGTTTGCCCCATCGCCAACCGGCATTCTCGAAGCCATCCTGAAAAACGTAACGTCCAGCGATGAATGTACCAACCATCACCATTATCATTGAAGTAGCATTCAACGCATAGCTGGATAACAAGTCAGTAGCCCATATTGTGCTTACAATCTGAAACGGCCACGATATGCCAAACACAATCAACAGGTAGAGGCTTAGTGAAAAAGATCGTTTTTGAGAAATATCCTCCTTATTTTTTTCCAACATATATTCCACATCCTAAGTAATTAGTAATATCCCTGGCAGCGGGCGATGATTCTTTTATGAACCTTCTGTTAGCTGATAGAAACTTATACCAACCTTTTAGAAAATCTTTAAAACCGAGCCACCTGCTTTGCTCGATAATTTCGCTTAGAGCAGTCACTTTATAAATTTTTCCTATTACGTCCCTTAACCCAGAGTCTTTTAACAAATCTTGCCACCCATCAAAAGTTGGAATATCTCCGAAAAAGGACAGGTCTTCGACTAATTCTGGGGGTGATGCCTTTATCCAACTCATGCTACAAAGCCCAACGTATCCTCCTTTCTTCGTCACTCGCACACACTCGCTTATCACTCCCTTCTTATCCTCCATAATTGCAATTGCATCTTCGCTAATTACTACATCAAAAAAGTCATCCTCAAAGGGGAGATTTTGCGCATCAGCTAGTCTAAATTCAACTCTTTCAGCTATACCTTCTCTTTCCGCTCTCTTCTTTGAACTATCCACCATCTTTTCCAAAATATCTATACCCACCACTTTACAGTCATGTTTTTTTGCAATATAACAAGGTGTTATTCCAACGCCACAACCGACATCCAAGACGTATTTGCCTTTACCTATATCACACAAGTTAATTAGCTCTTTTGTGGCCTTTAAGCCCCCCACATGTTTAGTGAATCCTACATCATTTAGCAAATCCAAAATATTAGATTCTTTTAAATTCTTCATTTTATTTTCCCCTATTATAAGCCCCATCCATACCACTCCATTTTGAAAACGGGTGAATCCACGTTTGCCGTTGTTTGGGTATTTGGTTTACTTTGTGGACTTCTTGTTTTAAATGTTTTAGGTATAACGTTCCGGTGTATGCGAAGTCCGAGCAAAGTAAGGATTTGAATGGATTGGTGCAACCCCCTAGAGCTGCGTAGCGGATGTTGTGGGGGACGTGCTGTAACTGGATCAGCCCGCCAATCAAGTGGGGCAATTTGTTATGTGAATATTACATTAGGTATTTTACATTTGCTGATTTTCTTAGATAAGGCTAATTTGCTCAAGTAGTAATTTTCCTAATTGAGTTATTTCGGAATATGAGATTTCTGGCTGACCAGTAAATTGATTAAACAATGGCTGACCTAAATCCTTATCGAATCGAATATTGTTTTTTATCAAACCAAGACGCTCTAAATGTTGTATATAACTATATTGAAGTGCTGCTTTCTGGATAATTTCTTTATCTGCCCCCAAATAAGGCTGAATCCGATCTAGAATATTCTCATGTTTATTCCGAAATTCTTCATCACCACCAAATGTAGGAAATAGATAGAATCTTAACCATATTATTTCAATATCATTTAGTTCTTGTAATAATTTAAGTAAAAATTTTGACTCTTGAAGTTTAATTGAGTCATTCGTTATTCCATTTGTAACAATAGAGCTTATATACCTTCTTCTTTCGTCTGTTATTGCTCTAGAAGCTTGAACAAAACCTTCTTCAATTAAATCGATAAATTCATCATTATCCTTTAGATTATTAATTTTTTCTTCCGAAATGTCTGATATTTTTTTATCAAGTTCTTCGATATATTTAGTTAGTCTGTCAAATCTTTGATCAGGAATAACATTTCCAACTAATTCTGAAAGTAACGCGCCAGCGAAAGGTACAGCACCAACTGCTGATTTTGCTACACTGGTCAGAATATCTGTTTTATTGTTGTTAAGATTAATTTTATCAGACATGATGCACCCTGTTTCAAGTTGTGGTTATAATTATGTTTTTGAGGATTATATACATCTTCATTTATCAAATTAAACTATAATTACTTTTATATTAGACACATGAGATATTATTTTACCCATTTTCCATATTAAGTTTTTGAACCTATTTAAAATTATCCGAAAATTCAAGAAAAACAATAATAATTCGTTTGGAAGGATATATTTGTATATTTTGTATTTCTATTATAATATATATATATATATATATATATATATAAATTCTGATTTTTTACATCGCAAGCAGTTATCTGATCCCAAATATCGTCCCTGTCTAGTGCAGTGGGTACGGGAGTTTCTGAATTTGCCCATTAGAGACTAGGATATTCATTCGAACAGACTCGTGATCTTTTTAAGGATTTTTCGTCACGGTTAAGCTTTGCAAAAGGATGGATTGAACGGATTCCAGATGAAGATTTTAAGTATGAATTGTTAGGTTGTTGAGTATAATCTCTTTGGTTTTTACCTGGCCTAAATTCTGAATCTTGATACGAGCTACGTCTGTGATACAATCACAACTTTTTTGTTGATGACTGGGAAAGTAGCAGAGGTAAATGGTTAAGACTGAGAAGTTCATTGAAAAGAGCGTAGAGGGGCTAAGAGAGAAGATCGATGGAAAGGCGCTTATTGCACTCTCCGGCGGTGTGGATAGCTCTGTCTGTTCAGTTCTTGCTTTTAAAGCAATAAGTGACCAACTGATACCGATATATGTCGACACAGGCCTTATGCGAAAGGGGGAGACTGATAGGATAAAAGAGACCTTCTCTTATATGAACCTTCGAGTTGTCGATGCCAAAGATCGTTTCATAAGTGCGCTGAGCGGTGTTAGAGATCCTGAAGAGAAGCGAAAGATTGTAGGGAAGCTATTCATCAGAATATTTGAAGAAGAGGCGCGAAAGGAGGATGTTAAATACCTCATTCAGGGGACGATATATCCTGACAGGATTGAATCCGAAGGCGGCATCAAGTCACACCACAATGTAGGTGGTCTGCCATCAGTTATTGATTTTGAAGAGATAGTGGAACCAATTGCCGATCTTTACAAGGATGAGACCAGGGAAGTTGCAAGAGCACTCGGACTGCCTCCTGAGATCTCTGAGCGTATGCCTTTTCCGGGACCTGGGCTTGCAGTAAGGATAATCGGAGAGGTCACAAGCGAGAAGTTAGATATAGTAAGAGAGGCAAACGCGATCGTTGAGGAAGAGGTTATGAAGTTTCAACCCTGGCAGACCTTCGCCGCACTCCTTGAGAAAGGAACTGGTGTAAAAGGAGACCAGAGGATTCATGGATACATAATATCCGTTAGGGCCGTGCAGTCGAGAGATGGTATGACTGCTGATGCGATGGAACTACCTTGGGAGACTTTGCATAAGATATCTTCCAGAATCACAAGTGAGATTTCAAATGTCTCAAGAGTCGTCTATGACATAACCCCAAAACCACCCGCAACAATTGAGTTTGAGTGACATAAGTTTTTTTTTAAGATCAGACCCACATTACATCCAGATCGTGTGGTAGAAGGATTGGTTTAAAGACCTCCCCTGCTTTCTCGATCTCTTTATCGGGATCTACTCTACGGAATATATGGACCAAGGCAACCATCTTTGAATTCGAAGAACTTGCAAGTTTTGCTGCGTTGAGTATCGAAGAGTGCCCCGGAACTCCTTCAAGATACGCTTCGCATATCAGTAGATCCGAATCTTTTGAGAGGTCGGTCAACCCGTCACTGTGGGCACCATCGCTAGTATATGTTACCTTCTTATCGTTTATTATGGAAGTGGCATAAGATTCCACCGAATGAACAGTCTCAACAAATGAGAACTCATACCCCTTGAATCTCTTGGTATCGCCTTCAACGATCTCTTCGGTCTTTATCTCAAACTTAAAGTCATCAAGAGATTTCTTATAGGAGATATCAAGGAGAGTATCGATGTAATTATCAATCCCTTTGGGAGCAAATATCTGAAGGTCCTTTGTCCTTCGCTCTTCCCTCGATGCGAGAAAAAAGGCAGGCAATCCAAATGTATGGTCGGCATGGAGGTGGCTGATATAGATGACCTCGATCTTGGAAAGGTTCAGTCCGATCCTCCTTAGCTGTGTCAATGCATGATTACCGCAGTCGAGCAGTATCTTGTCGTCTATGAGCATTGATGTGTTTGCTCTCTTACCGAATGCTTCTCCGGTACCTAAAAATACAACCTTCATTTAATTTTCCCCCTCATCAGATCCAGATTATAGATTCTCTTTCTGATAGACCCCGTCATATCCGTCTTCTACCGGAGTCGATCTCAGAAAGATCAGTTGAAGGATACGCGCATCCTTTTTTAGATGTACTCCATCACTATTTTTTACGATTAGGAGGCTCTCGCTTCTACCCTCATATCCTGCATCCCAGATCGCTGAATCAACGGTGCAGCCGCTCCGAAGCAGGGAGGATCTCGGCCTACCTATCGCACACATATCCTTTGGAATACTAACCACTTCATTAAATATAACTTTATAGCACCCTTCTTTAAGAAATATCCAGCCATCATCCCCAAAATTAAGTACCTTACAGTCCGGTATCTCCCTCTCAGAGTTATCAAAAGCTATTCTGCCGGAACCACAAAAAGCCTCGATTCGCGAAAGACTCAGATCAATTCCATTCACTTGTATCTGTTTTTCCGGGTCAACCATCTCTCCAACAAGTCCTTTCTCGACTTCAGTTACCAGTTCATCCTTCGATAAAACAGATCCCATCTTCATTACCTCACAAGCATTTACAAATATGAGGGGGTATGTAACAGATAAGGTTTTTCAAAGAGACGATGCGGGATCTTCATGGGAAATATTATTATTTGAGATAACACTTACCTAAAATATGACAGAACTCAAACTTCATTCATTTGTTATCCTTGTGAAAGATATCGGCGTCTCGAAGAGATTTTACCAGGAGATACTCTCCCAAGAAGTTGAGATGGACTTCGGAAAAAATGTAGGTTTCAAGAGCGGACTTGCATTATGGGATAAGAAGTACGCAAAGAACATAATTTTTGGCTCAAAAGTATCATCAAGTGATGATAATCGCAACTTGGAGGTATATTTTGAGACAGATAACCTACCTGAGATCTATGACAAGGTTAAGGAAAATAAGGTTGAAGTGATTCACGATATCAGAGAACAGCCCTGGGGCCAGAGGGTATTTCGCATCTTTGATCCGGATGGATTCATAATTGAGATCGCCGAGTCGATGATGGATGTAGTAAGACGCCTAATAGGCGAGGGTGTGTCAAAGGAAGCAGTATCAGAGAAGACTATGATGCCAAAAGAAGCAATAGATGCGATTCTTATGGATTGATTCTTAAAAAGGTAGATTTGTAAAAAATCTTCCAAAATAATAAATTAGGATGGGACCAGTTTCAGATCTCTTAACGAAAAAAATTCTCATTCTGTAACTCTCACCATAATTCAATGAGCGTAAAGTTATTAAACGAAGAAGTAGATTAATAGTGTACGATTTCCATAAGATTGGACCCTTTGGTCAGTCTGATTTAATGAATTTCTTGGGTAGAAAATGCCGGGGGATGTATATCAGGCATTTCAGTCCGATCCCGAAAATATCGGGTGAATGGCCGAGGTTTGATCTAGAAGATAGTCAAGGTGAGGTAAGGAAATGTCGGATGTATTTGCGACCGAGATGGTAGATATGAAAGTGCTCAGCACGGACGGTGACAACGTCGGTACCCTGAGCAATTTGGTCATTGATCAGAAGACCGGTGATGTGGTTGACATGATCGTAAAACTGGATTTGGATGCCGATAGAGCCGGATTACAGGTGACTGATAGGGGGCTCGCACTCGTGCCGTTTGAATCTATTACAGCAATAAAGGATTATATCGTCATCGATAGGAATAGAGGTTAAGTGCAGGAGAATGTAGTAGTGGTAGAGATCACAATAGACGAGGGTCTCAGGGATCTTAACGAGAGTAACTTGGAGAGGATAGCGAGTCTCTGGGATTTGGAGTCTGCCGAGGTCCTTAAAGAAGGTAACTTTGCCGGTCTCTCAGAGAGGATGAAGGATTCTGATAGCTTGCGCAGAGTTCTCGATAAGCTTACACCAAGAGACCTTCAAATCTTAGGCATATTCGCCCGGAAGGGTTGGGTGATGGAATGTAACGACCTTTACGATTATGGTATCTACGAAGAGGAGCTCGGAAATCTTCCCGCATACAACTGGCAGAAACCCAGAGGTCTTGCCGGTAGTGCACTGATACTTAAGACAAAGAAGTTCGACACACACGGACCCACCGTCTTTATGGTACCAATCGAGCTCAGAGAAACGATAATTGCGGTCTTCTCAGAGAGCTCGAGAGATATGGAATTTAAGGATCCGGTCAAACATAGTAAAAGTGGTGGGAGTCTTTTAAATGATCTATTCATATACCTATCATTTATATCCGGAGAACGGCCTGCTCTTACAAAGAATCTTCACCAGATCCCAAAGAGATCACTTGAGAAACTGAATATTAGTAATGGAAGGATATCTTTTATTCAGGAGATTTGTGAGGATCTGAATCTGACAAAAAAGGGATACAATTCAGTAGAAGACGAATATATAATCAGAACTACCAGTAAAGCTGAAGATTATATAGCTACGAAGGAAGAAGATAAAATCAAAGAGATTTTCAGCTTCCTTATTATGAAATCTGATGCAAATGATGTTATAATAGTCAATGGCCTGAAAAAACTCAAGGTTGGTACATGGTACGATCTGGATCTCTTCTTCAAAAACCTCAAGAGTGAACTCTTCGTTGATGATAAGATTGATAAGTGGCGCAGATTCAGCAAACCGAAGATCAAGCAGTTCCTAGAGCGGCTTAGGATGCTAGATATGGTCGCTATCGGCCACAATGGAGATAAAACTGCATTTTGTTTGACCCCAATCGGTGCTCATGTTCTCGGTATAAAGGAGATTGAGGGCAGGGCGATTGAGAATAAATTCATAGTCCAACCCAATTTTGAGGTCACTGTCTTTCCTGAGACGAAACAAAGGACGTTGTTCTACTTGAGTAAGTTCTCAGAGGTGAAGAGCCACGACCAAGTTGTGGTCTATCTGCTCACGAAAGTATCAGTTCTCGGAGCCCTTGACAATGGCCTGAAGATAGAGGAGATAATTGATTTTCTCAATGAAAACTCCCAGAATGATATGCCCCAAAATGTGATATACTCGCTCAGAAGTTGGGGTTCGAATTACGGGGGTGTCAAGTTGATGCGTGGGACATTCTTTGAGGCCGATAAGGGGTTATCGGATCTGATCAAGAAGAGAATTGAACCTCACGTGATAAAAGAGGTTACACCTTCTCTCACCATAATAGAGGGAGAAGATGCTGTAAATGATCTCATGAAGATACACGACGAGATCTTTCTCGAAATCGATGATCCGATACAAGCAAAAGTAGTTGAGAAGGTGATCGAGGAGTATATCGTAAATAAACCATCTCCGACCTTCATCGTAATCAAAAAAGAGTCTCTGAAGAGTGTTATCCAGGCCCTAAAGAAGAGTGAGATATACCCTAAGAACCTTATCAATTGAACTTTAGAGGGGGTGAAAAGACCACACAGCCTTCACCCACCACCGGCCGGGGGAAGAAGAGCTATCTCGTCTCCGTCTTTGAGTATGGCATCTACACCACCGAGTAGGCTTGACAGTCTTCCGTTTATAAGGACAAAGAGGTGCTTTGTGATATCCTCCCCGTCGAACAACTTCTCCGGTAGGTTGTAATAGTCACGAAGCATTGTGAGAAGATCTCCTAATGTCGGATCTTCTGTAAATTCAAGATTAAATTCTTCTCCACCCATCGCCTCTTTTATCGAGGTGAAAGCCATCACTTTCAAACTAATCAATCTTTATTCACCCTATGAAACCTTCTGATCTACGCAAGTTTTCCAAGAATCTCTTCTGCAAAAGTGGCAGCGTCCTTTACATCAGTATCGTCAGGATGACCGTTTGCCTCTTTTCCGATATCCAGTAGGTTTTGTGGCAACACCTTTCTTATCTTCTCGGAGTGGACCCCAAGACAGTCAAATGTTCCCAGTATTTCACCATTTTTCTTGCCAATTATCTTCTCTGACTTCTTCTTTGCACTTATCCACATATCTTCGGGGGGCATCCCATGTGTGAAAAATAGGGCTGTCTTCATCCCCTCAGGAATCGTCTCAAGGAAGCTCTTTACCGGTTTAGGAACTCCGTTTGCATTAACAGGAGAGCCTATAAACGCAAGATCATAGTTATTTAGATCCGAAGGAAACGAGTCCTTCTCTATCTTAAATAGTGTCGCGTCTCCAGCCCCTACGGAGCTTTCGATCCCCTTTGCTATCTTCTCGGTGTTTCCACTCTCGGAGAAATATGTTATCAGAACCTTCATTTATTCCACCTGTCTTTTTCTGATATAGATTACTTTGAGGTTTCCTTAATTAATAATAAGTCTTTATTTTTCTATCGACCATACTTCATTTACATCTAAAGAAATTCTGTCTTTGTCAAATCACGATTATACCTGCATATCCCACTACCTCACGCATGCTCTTCTCGATATCCCCGGAGGTTGCATATGCTATTAACTTGCCCTTCTTTGCGCCGAGCATTTTTGTCGCCTTCAACATGGCGGCTATCGGTCCGACTCCACATACTGTTGCATTGCGATTGTAGACTCTTGTGTAGAACTTGGATATATTCATCTCAAGAATTGGCTCAATTACATAGGAATCAACCTCCCTTGCCACTTCATCGAGCATATAATGGGTGAAGTCAGATGATGCAAGTATCACTACCTTTTTATTGAGCTTGCTTATTGCGTGGGCAACTTCTTCACCTACTTCTTTTGCAGTTTCCTCATCCTGCAACCCAAGGCTTATGGGGGCGATCTTGAAATCCTTGAAGTTATACTGAAGAAACGGCAATTGAACCTCTATCGAATGCTCATAACTGTGCGCGATCTCGTCCGTATCGATGATATTCTTCGGAAGTGCTTCAACAAAATCCAGATCCACTTCGATCTCACCAAGTGGTGTGATCCATGACTCCCTCGAGGCCGCAACCATCGAACCCCCACCTCTGTGACTCGGTCCGATTATAACAAAGGTCTCCACTCTTGGAAGTTTTGCGTACACTTGTGCAGCAACTTTTCCCGAATATGTATAGCCAGCATGGGGAACCACTGCGCCTATGACATTCTCTTCTCTTCCTTCAACACCGGAAAAGAGATTACTTAACTGCCGATTTAGGTCACTATCAACACCAGGATAGAACTGTCCGGCAAATGCGGGTCTTCTCATTATCTTCACCTGCCAATGTTTAGCTCTGAGTAAAGATAACTATATTGCCCCCACATAATAAATTTACCCCAGAAAGTTATGACAGAATCCAAAAGTATACAACACCAAGAATCATAACTATCATCACGGGATGGGAAGTGGGAACGATGAAGTCCGAGTCAAGAGTAGCTGTTCTGAACTGCAAGGGTTGTGGTTCCTGCGACAACGTCTGTCCTGTGGACGCTATAAAAAAGATAAATAACAAAGCGGTTATTGATTATGACAGATGTGATTCCTGCCTCAAATGCCTTGAAGTCTGTATGAATAAGTCAATTGTGGTGGTAGATTGATAGCAAAAGCATCGTATTGCTGGTGGTGATCAGTAGGTGAAAGCCCTGATAAGTGTATCGAGCAAGAGGGATATTGTGCGTTTTGCGGAAGGTCTGAGCTCCCTCGGTATTGAGATAATCGCAACAGATGGTACTGCAAAAGAGTTAGCATCGGAAGGGATACCTGTAAAGAGGGTAGCTGATATTACCGGATTTGAAGAGATGCTCGACGGTAAGATAAAGACGCTTAATCCCTTAATCCATGAGATGATAATGACAGCAGATATTGGTATCGTTGTAGTGAATCTGATTCCGGTGGACGAATCCAAGACGGCGCTTGACAAAATAGATGTAGGGGGGGTTGCTCTTATAAAATCGGCGATAAAAAATGTGAACGATGTCTGTGTTATTGTGAATTTCGAGAGGTATGAAAGTATCCTCGAAGAGCTGAAAAGAGGGGGCATCTCAAGAAATACCAGATTTGAGATGGCAATTGAAGCATGTGAATATATAATCTCTTATGAAATGAAGGTAAAAGGGATAATTAAAATATTAGGGTATAATAACAGAAGAGTGGTGTAAAAATGAAGATTTCTATTCCTTCAATGGGATGTAGAGGGATGAATGAAATTATATGTGATCATTTTGGGATGGCAGAATCATATACAGTAATAGACACCGAAACAGAAGAAGTAAAAATTATCCCTGTAACATCGGAGCCTCCTAAGACTGAAATCACATCGCCGGATATGCTATTCGGTGAGGGTGTGAATGTCGTCTTGTGTGGCGGACTTGCCTGTCGAGGTATAGGATTACTGGCCTTAAAAAAGCTTGAAGAGCTTGGTATTGAGGTCTACGTAGGTGCAATCGGGACAGTAAGGGATGCGTTGCAATCATACCAGGTAAAAGCCCTTGAAAGAGCAACGTATGACAATATATGTTGTGAATGCAATAGTGAGATAAAGATGTAAATTTAGTCCCCTTCTCTTAACCTTACAGGAATGTGATAATCAACCTCTGAGTTCTTATTATCTAGCCCGAAGAATCGCTTCTCGTTGTAGACTTCAATGAAGTATGGATATGCCTCTTCATATTCCCTGGAAGTCCTAAACCACTCCTGCCATATGAAGTCCCCTCCCCTAAACATTTCTTCACCCTTGAAGGTGAATACGGCATACATAGTTGTGGGAAATACTTTTCCTACAAACTCGATAGGCATTTCGGTGAACTCTTTCACTTCGACACCAACAAATACATAATACTTCTTCGTATCCTTGTAGTCTTCCGGTTGTATGTGAATTTCATATGCAGTTTCTTTATTTAACCTGATCTTATCGATAGCATCCCTATTCTTTTCAAGAAGGCTACCGAACCTCTGCCAAAGTAATCCTATCTCATTTTTTACACTCCATTCACCTTCAGAATGGAATGGATCGCCATAAAATTGGCTGCCCATTACCTGCAATGGTTCCTTTCTCTTTATGATCTCAATTTTTTCTGGTTTTACGGTATCATCGCCTGTCATAAAGATCACTATAACTCAAGGGGGGATTGGTTAGTATAGATTACCCACAAGATGGTATTTTTAGATTTTGAATTGTGCGAGGAAGATAAATATTTTTGGTAGTGTCCTAATATAAATACCTTAATATGGTAGCCTCATTACAGTTTCCATAAACGTGATAAATACCATCCCTTGTGATTATTCTGTCACCGGGACTCTAGGCACTGATTGCATCTTTGATCTATGTATAGTAACCAAGAACAATTATAGTTAGACCATCAACCTGCAGTGGTGCAATAAGAGACAATTTTAACAAAGCAAGAGATGTGGCAAAGAGATCCCAATGGGACTTATCTAAAAATCTCCAGAAGCTGCCTTCTGTTTATATCAATAAATCCCCATGATTACCTTGACTTTCCAGTACAAGTTGCCAAATTGCAAGAACAATCCAATATATAAGGGAGTTACGGCCGAAAACAATATATATGTGTTCACTACACCTAACCAATATGGGCGTATATATACGTGATATGTCCTACCGATCTGAATTTAATCAGAAGGTGTAATGGGATGAAAGGAAGAATTTTTCCTGTTAAATTCCGCATTGATGAAACTTGTGATTAAGATGAGATACAACTAGAATCTACTGATTAACAACCATATTATTCTTTTGTGAAGGGGACGGAGATGAACGACGATGCTATCAAGACCGATTGATGTTCTGCTGGTGGAAGATAATCCCGGTGATGTGAGGTTGACTGAAGAGGCTCTTAAAGAGGGTGTAATGCGAATAAACCTGCACGTCACAAATGACGGGGTCGAAGCAACTAAGTTTCTAAAAAAAGAGGATGAATATGCTAATGCACCTTCTCCTGATCTGATATTACTCGATCTAAACATGCCCAGGAAGGGCGGACGTGAGGTTCTCGAGGAGATAAAAGCCGATGAGAATCTTAGGCGTATACCAGTTGTAGTCCTCACAACTTCGAGAGCAGAGGAGGACATTAAAAAGTCTTATGACCTTCACGCTAACTGTTTCATCACAAAACCTGTAGATATGGATCAGTTCGTCGAAGTGATAAAGTTCATAGAAGGATTCTGGTTCACAGTTGTAAAATTACCCGGAGGGTACTGATGACTGGTCTTGGTAACTCAAATGTGATTTTATCTGCAATAAGGGAAAAGGAAGATGATTTTTTAGATCATGAAAGTAACTTTAAGTCACTGATAGAGAACTCTTCGGATGCGATAGTCGTAATTGGGCCCAAAGGAAAAGTGGTCTACCAAAGCCCTTCGTATGAGAAGATTTTGGGCCGCAAGAAGGAGGATCACCTGGGAGATTATGCCCATAGATACATTCATCCCATGGATCTCCCCCATATGTACAAACTATTTGGAAGACTCTTGCGTTCTCATGAAACTTTTGAGAAGATCAGGTTACGTCTGAAACATAGTGATGGGTCGTGGCACTGGATCCAGGCGACAGCAAAAAATCATCTTGATGATCCGAAGATAAATGGGATTGTGGTCAATTTTCGAGATATAACAGATCAAAAAGAGATTGAAGAGAAGTTAAAGGATACTATCAAAAAATATTCGGCCATCATTGATGGGGTAAGGGAAGGCGTAATTATTCTAAAAGACATGAAGGTCGAATTTGCGAGTCAGAGTGTTGAGGATATCACCGGTTACTCAACGGATGAGATAAAAAACATTGATCCGATGAAGGTTATTCTTCAAAAAGACTACAACAAAGTGGTTGAGATCTTCCGCAATATAGTGAAAGAAAGCGAAGTGATAAAACCTCAACAATTCCAGATTTTTCACAAAGATGGGCACACACTCTCTCTTGAGCTAAGTAGTAAAAAGATCAAGAATAGGCGTGAAACGACTGATATTGTCTTTTTACGGGATCTTTCCTTAAAAGAAGAGAAGGAAAAAGTACTAAAGGATAGCGAGGAGAAGTACGCAACTCTTGTGAATATGAGCCAGGATGGGGTTCTACTGTTACAACATGATAGAATCGTCTATGCAAATAATAGGTTCTACGATATATTGGGGATCGATAGGTCGAGTTTGGATGGAAAAAGTATCATATCTACTCTTTCGAAGAGTATGCCAGATATGCTCAGCGCAATGTCAAAAGAAGATAGAGAGATGCTTTTAAATAGGCTTTCGGACGCAAAGAAGGGAAATATCACCTCGCACTCATACCAGGTACCACTTAAAACAAGATCTGGCGAGATATGTTGGATCGAGATCTATGTAAACCCGATAAAGTATAAAGGAGAACCTGCGGAGATTGTAGTATTCAGAGACGTTACAAAATTCAAGAATTACGAAGATAAACTGGGCAGATTAAAAGAGCACTATCGGTCTTTGATCGAGTCTTCTCCAGATATGATAGCTCAGTTCAACGGCAGCGGTAAAATTATTATGGCTAATACCAGGATGGCTGAATTTTTAGAGGTATCACTTGAGGAGCTAATAGGTGGTGATGCTTTAAAAGTTATGCCAAAAGAGCTTTTGACACGCGCAATTGAGCTGCTTTCAACTGCTACAAAGTGTGAAAAACCGTTCTTCTTCGAGGATTATATCAAAGGTAGGTACTATCACAGTGTGATTGTGCCAGTTGATATTCCTGGTGAGAAGAGGACTTTTCAGATGATCTCTCGCGATATTACCGAGCATAAAGAGGCAGAGATCGAGATTGAAGTTGCCAAAAAAAGGATGGAAGATATACTCGAAGGCATGATCGATGGAATCACCATCTCCGACATGCAGGCAAATATCCTATATGTAAACAAGGCAGCAACTATGCAGACAGGGTTTCAACCTGAAGAGCTGATCGGAAAGAAGGTGATGGAAGTATACATAGGAAAAGAAGATTTTCTGAAAGCTGCCAAACATCTGAAAAAACTCTTCACAGGCGAATCTCTGAAGGCTGAAGAGTACTCGATCTTAAGAAAAAATGGACCTGCATTTCCGGCAAGTCTCAACTTTTCACTTTTAAAGGATAGTGATGGGAAGCCAGAGAATATTATTGCAGTCCATAGAGATATCACCGAACGCAAGAGTATGGAAGAGGAGCTTCACAAGAGTAAAGAGCGTTACCGCCTTGTAGCAGACAACTTGGAGGACATCGTATGGAGTATGGATATGAGCTTAAAGATCGATTACATAAGTCCTTCAGCAAAGACCATCTACGGCTTAGATCCCGAAGAGGCGTTGGGAAAGCCGCTTATGAGCATACTATCTAAGGAATCGGCCGAATCGATGATGAATGGGATCAAACAGAATCCTGCCCTATTTAAAATAATGATGGAGATGATCTCCGGGCGCATCGATTCAGGTGAATTAAAAAATAACTCGGATGTTCTTTCAAAACCGATAGAGTACGAATATACACGTCAGGATGGTACAAAACTCTTCGTCGAATCTGCAATGAGCCCGATGATTGATGATGGGAATGCAGTCGGGATCTGTGGAATTACCCGCGATATTACCGAGCGCGTGAAGGCTGAAATAAAGGTAAACGAGCTAATGAATGATCTGGAACGCAGTAACAAAGAACTGGAGCAGTTCGCATACGTTGCTTCTCACGACCTCCAGGAACCTCTGCGTATGGTTTCAAGTTATCTTACTCTCCTCTCGCGAAGGTACAAAGGTAAGCTCGATTCCGACGCTGATGATTTTATCCATTTCGCTGTTGATGGTGCAACACGCATGCAGAGAATGATAAATGATCTTCTCACATACTCAAGAGTCGGTACGCGGGGTAAGCCATTTGAAGAAGTTGATAGTGAAACCCTTCTTAAAGACGCTCTCTCAAATCTGGAGATAAGAATCGAGGAGAGTAGTGCCATAGTCACTCATGATCCCCTTCCAACTGTGATGGCAGATGATGTGCAATTTGTACAGTTACTTCAGAATCTCATAGGAAACTCAATCAAATATAATGATAAAGATACGCCAGAGGTTCACATTGGAGTTGAGGATAAAGACGGAGATTGGCTATTTTCAGTAAAGGATAACGGCATCGGAATAGAACCGGAATATATCGATAGCGTCTTTGAGATATTCAGAAGGCTTCCGACCGAGAAGGAGTATGAAGGGAGCGGAATAGGCCTTTCTGTCTGTAAGAAGATAGTTGAGAGGCATGGGGGACGGATATGGCTTGAATCGGAGCCTGGGAGTGGGACGACGTTTTACTTCACAGTTCCTTCATTAAAAAACGAAAAATTAGAGGTAGCAAGCGTAATGTGACGAAGATATAATTACACGGAGTGCAGGGGATGGAAATTTCAACATGTGAAGATTATGGTGATACCGAACTAAAAATGGTGATTCAAAGAGTAATAAAAAATCTTGATCTTGACAGTACGATACTGATTGCCACCTACCTAAATAAAAAGATCTCATTTGTCAATGATCATTTCACCGAAGTTTTGGGATACGAAGAAGCAGAGGTTTTGGGCGAAGACTTGTCAGATCTATCATCTTTTGATGGCCGTAAGAGATTTAATAAATCTTTATTTCAGAGAAAAGATCTCAAAATGGTACTTATTTCATGGCAATGTATACCAATATTAGGTAAATCTGATGAGAAGATCGGATTACTTCTATCAGGTATGGAAGAGACTGATAAAAAGATTTCGGATGAGCTTTACTCTAAGGTTGTAGAAAGAGCAAATGACGCCATTTTCATCATCCAGGATGGTGTCTTCAAGTTTGCAAACCAGAAGATGGCAGATTTTAGTAAATACATGGTGGAAGAACTTGTTGGAATGGACTTTCAAAAGTTGATCACACCAGAGTCCATAGATATAGTCGCTGAAAGAGTTAGAAAAAGATTAGCAGGAGAGCTTGTAGCAAATTCCTACGAGTTAGAACTCCTTGATAAAGAAGGCCATGTGCTGCCCATTGAGGTAAATGCCGGTTTGATCGATTACGAGGGTAGACCAGCAGACCTGGTCTTTTTGCGTGATATTTCTGAACGTAAGAAGATGGAGGATTCACTCAGGGAGTCCGAGCAGAAATACTCAACCGTGGTAGAGGGAAGTAATGACGGCATCATAATACTAGATAATAAGATGTGTGTTGTGTATGCCAATAAAACGATACTTGATTTGTTGGGGTATACAACTGAAGCTATAGGATCAAATGTACTTAAATACATAAAAATCGAACCCAATCGGCTAATTAATCTAATGGGTAACTTTCGTCAACGTATGGCAGGTGAAGGTGTAACTTCAACCTTCGAAATAGATCTATTGCATAAAAATGGTAATATAATCCCTGCCGAGGTTAGTATCGCCAAAATTGATTTTAAAAGTAAACCTTCAGATGTGATTTTCATTCGTGTCATATCCGAACGAAAGCGGGCTGAAGAAGCTATAAAGGCAGAAAAAGAAAAATATCAAGACGTTGTTGAAAATATAGAGGAGGGTTTATTTACCCTTGATAGGTATGGTAAATTTATTTACCTAAATCAGGAGATGGTTGAAAATATTACCGGATATACATCAGAAGAACTTATTGGAACGCACATTTCAGCGTTAGTCTCAAAAAGGAGAAATACAGCCATATTGCCCTCATTTTTGACGTTATTAAAAAGGAATAAAATATGTAACGTTGAAACAGAGATTAAGAAAAAAGACGGTACTTTTGTTCCGATAATTGCAACTATAACTCCCAAAATTGAAGATGGTAAAGTAACCAAGATATTTGGTGTAGTTAGAGATATATCTGAAAGAAAACATTTTGAAAAATCAATCGAAGATGCCCACAAGCAACTGAAAAATATCTTTGATAGCGTTGATGTTGTATTGTTCTCAAATGATATTGTCAAATCTCGCATACTAGAGGTCTCACCAAGTTGCGAAAAACTCTATGGATACACTCCTGAGGAGTTCATTGAGAACCCAATGATTTGGAGAGATACGATACACCCAGATGACAGAAAATCGATTTCAGAACTTATCATCAAAATGTTTTCAGGAAAATCGCTAGGTGCAGAATACCGCATCATCCGATCTGATGGAGAGATACGGTGGGTATGTCTTAACCTAAAACCGATACTTGATAGCTCAAACAGCCTCATACGCGTTGATGGGGTTGTATCTGATATTACCGAACGCAAGAAGATTGAGGTAGAGAAGGGGGAACTACTTGAAGACCTTGAGCGCAGTAACAAAGAACTGGAGCAGTTCGCATACGTTGCTTCTCACGACCTCCAGGAACCTCTGCGTATGGTTTCAAGTTATCTTACTCTCCTCTCGCGAAGGTACAAAGGTAAGCTCGATTCCGACGCTGATGATTTTATCCATTTCGCTGTTGATGGTGCAACACGCATGCAGAGAATGATAAATGATCTTCTCACATACTCAAGAGTCGGTACGCGGGGTAAGCCATTTGAAGAAGTTGATAGTGAAACCCTTCTTAAAGACGCTCTCTCAAATCTGGAGATAAGAATCGAGGAGAGTAGTGCCATAGTCACTCATGATCCCCTTCCAACTGTGATGGCAGATGATGTGCAATTTGTACAGTTACTTCAGAATCTCATAGGAAACTCAATCAAATATAATGATAAAGATACGCCAGAGGTTCACATTGGAGTTGAGGATAAAGACGGAGATTGGCTATTTTCAGTAAAGGATAACGGCATCGGAATAGAACCGGAATATATCGATAGCGTCTTTGAGATATTCAGAAGGCTTCCGACCGAGAAGGAGTATGAAGGGAGCGGGATAGGACTTTCTGTCTGTAAGAAAATAGTTGAGAGGCATGGGGGACGGATATGGCTTGAATCGGAGCCTGGGAGTGGGACGACGTTTTACTTTACGATACCAAGGATGAGGGGGGATAGAGATTAGGTCAAACTCTTATCATTCACTAATTTTTGTAGAAGACAAGGTAAATGATTTGAAGTTGGAGTTACAAAGTGCGAAGAATTTTCTCGATTTGGCAGATTCCATCTTCGTTGCTACAGATACAGACCATAATATTATATTTGTTAATAAAAAGACCTGTCAAGTTCTAGAACAAGCAGAAGAAGATATTATTGAGAAGAATTGGTATGATACATTCATCTCAGATGGGGCAAGAGAAGAGGTGAAGAACGATTTTCAAAACCTTTTATTGAGAAGCAGAGATGAGACACATGTCTTTGAAGAGACCATAGAAGTAGTCTATGGCATAAAGAAGTCCATATTATGGAGTCGTAAGGTAATAAAAGATGATTATGGGGTTAATATTGGAATAATAAATACAGGAGAAGAAATAACATGTCAAAAGCGTATTAATGAAGATTTAATTGATATTAAACAAAAATATAATACTTTATTCGAAAATAAGATTGAAGGAGTCCTTATTTTTGATGCCCAAACGATGAAGATAGTATCGGTCAACCAAACCGCAGCAGAACTTTATGGATACCGAGGTAAAGAAGAAGCAATTGGGAAAAGTCCGCTTGATTTTATCCCGGAAGGAGATAGAGCTAATGTCTTTAAAGATATCACAAATGAGCTGTTCAAAAAGAATCTGAAAAAAGTTAGAGAGTACAGGACAGTAACAACGGAAGGCCAAGAGAGATGGATCGAGGTATACGGCAGTAGGATCGAATTTGAGGGTAAATTGGCAGGTCTGGTCATATTTAAAGATATAACAGAAAAAAGGAAGATAGAAGAGGAATTACGCCGATCAAAAAAGAAATATGAAAGCATCGTAGAAGGGGCAAATGATGGCATTATTATTCTCACAGCAGATCTGAAAATTGTATACGCCAATAAAAAAGTGACTGTTCTGTTTGGTTATTCAGCTGAAGAAGCATTAAAGATCGATTTACTCAAGGCAATTTGCCCCCACTCTTTAAAAGAGGCATTGAATTTATTCAAACGCAGGATGGTAGATGAAGATACGGCTTCAACATACAATATTGACGTATTCCATAAAGACGGTCATGTTATACCTGTCGAATTGAGTAGCGCAAAGACCGAGTATGAGGGTAAACCGGCTGATATAATTTTTATTCGCGACATTTCAGAACGCGAGCAAGGAAAAGAGGTATTTGAGGAACTAAAAGGGAGTTATCAGGCTCTTATTGAAAATTCTCCGGATATAATAGCCCAATTTGATGTAAACGGAAAAATAATCACTGCTAATACCAAAACAGCAGAATTTTTAAATTTGTCCTTGAATGAGGTGATCGGCTGCAAGATCTCTGAACTGTTACCAAAAGAGTTCATGGGAAACGCCTTTAAGCTAATATTAAATTTAATCGGAAGTGATGAACCAAGTTCATATGAAGATTGTGTGAACGGAAGATACTATCAGATCTATTTGACACCTGTCAAGGGCTTAGGTAAGATAAGGACTTTTCAGTTTATCGCTCACGATATAACCGATAGAAAAGATGTGGAAATGGAGGTTTTGTCCGGTAAAAGGGAACTTGAGGATATAATGAACAGTATGATCGATTCGGTGTTTATCGCTTCTCATAAAGCAAAGATTATCAACGTCAATGATTCAGCCGCGTCGCTTACGGGATATGATAAAGAAGAACTGATCGGAACATTTCCCACAATGATTATTAGTAAAGATTCCATCTCATCATTCTTCTACAATCTCAAAAAATTACAGGCAGGTACCAATGTAGAATCGTTGGAACTAACAGCTAAAAGAAAAGATGGTTCAGAGGTCCCAGTCAGCGTTAATATCTCATTTACAACTGATTTTGAGGGAAAGCCGGATAAACTGGTCGTTGTTTTACGAGATGTAACTGAACGCAAAAGATATGAGAAGAGACTTAAAGAGACGCTGGAGGATTATAAAGACTCAATGGGGGAGCTTGAACAGTTCACCTTTATAGCCTCACATGACCTGCAGGAACCTCTACGCATGGTGGCAAGTTTTGTTCAACTCTTGTCGTTGCGATATAGGGGCAAATTTGATTCCGATGCTGATGAGTACATAGACTATGCCGTCGAAGGTGTAAAACGTATGAAGGGGATGGTCGATGATTTGATGGCTTTATCAAGTATCGGTACAACAAATAAATCTTTAAAACTTGTAGAGTGTGAAAAGGTCCTCGATTTGGCTATTTCCGCTCTTGATACAAAGATAAAGGATAGCGGCGCTGAGATTTTGCGTGAACCATTGCCAGTTGTAATTGGGGACAATTCTCGGCTCATTGAACTCTTCACAAACCTATTAGATAACGCTATCAAGTATAAGGGATCAGAATCGCCGCATATTCACATATCTTCTGAAGAAAGAGAAGGTAACTGGGTCTTCTCGGTACAGGACAACGGTATTGGAATTGACCAGGAAAATGTTGAGCACATCTTTAAGATATTTAGGCGTATGGACAAGAGACGATCAGGGACCGGAATCGGACTTGCGACATGTAAGAGGATTGTACAGCACCACGGGGGAAGAATTTGGGTAAAATCAGGGCTAGGGATAGGAACAACATTCTACTTTACAATTCCGGTAATGAAGGTTGAGAAAGATGAACGGTGATGATTGCGGGCAAGGGGACCTTATCTTAATGGGTACGGACAGCACGAATGATATCCTTATTAGGGGTTACACTCTCGCTGAAAAGTATCTCATCGATAAAGAGACGATAATTGTTGCCCTCGATTCCGATCAAAAGATACAAAATATTAACAGATATGGATTGGAATTACTTAGATATACAAGGGAAGACCTTTCTGGATGTAGTTGGTCCGATCTATCTGTTTCAGATGGGAATAGAAAAGAAGTAGAGTCTTTACTTGCTAAAATTCTAAAAGAACCATCAGAAGAGAGTATAGCTTACAAAGACACCTTATTGACAAAGGATGGTACGACTAAGCACTTTTCATGGCGAGTTACTGTGGTTTTGGAAGATTCGGGTGATGCGGTTGGGGCGATACTTACAGGGGGGGTTATAGGCGAGAATTTATATGATAGAGAGGGTGTGTATTCTGCCATCGTTAATGGGGGAAGTGATGGCGTAATAATTATGAAAGATCTGAAGGTTGTCTTTGCCAATCAGAAGATAGCTGAGATCACGGGTTATGATATTGAAGAGGCTAGAGAGATAGATCTGAAAAAGATAACACCGCCTGAGCACTATATAAAGGCTGCTTCCAGATTCATTCGGAGAATGAAAGGTGAGGATCTGCCCCAGGCCCTGGAGATGGAAATTTTTCATAAAGACGGTCATAGGATCCCCATTGAGCTTAATAACTCAAGGATAGAATATGATGGAGGACCTGCAAGTGCCATCTATATCCGGGATATATCTGATAGAAAAAAGGCAGAAGAGGATGCAAAAAAGAATGAAGAGATGTATAAATTCCTCTACGACAATAACCATGCCATAAATATAGTTATCGGGCTAGATGGGACAATTTTAGATCTTAATCCTGCTGCAGCAAGACTACTGGGGTATGATGCAAAAGAAATCTTGGGTAGACATGCTCTTGAGTTTGTCAGTCTCTCTCAGCGGAGTTCTGCTTTTTGGAATATGATAAAAATCTTGCGCGGAGATACTGTTCCAAGCATTGAGCTCGAAGTTGTTACCAAGTATGGCGACTCTACACTTCTATTTGCAGAGGGAAAAGCCGTCAGATTTGAAAAAAACGGACAACAAGGTATCATACTTAGTGGAATAGATATAACTGAGCGAAAGATAACAGAAGAAAACCTGTTAAGGAGTAAAGAGCAATATCGCCTACTTGCAGATAACCTGAAGGACGTTATCTGGAGTATGGATATGGAACTGAAGATAAATTATATCAGCCCGTCTTCCATAGAGATGTTTGGTATAGATCCTGAAGATGCGATTGGAAAGTCGATGATGAATCTGATGCCAAAGGAATCGACTGAGTCGATGATGAGGGGTATAAAAAAGAATCCTGATTTATTAAAAACCATAATAGAGATGCTGTCTGGACTTATAAGCTCAACAGAGATTATTAAACGATCAGACCTTCTTTCAAGACCATTAGAATATGAATATTATTGCCCTGATGGTAAAAAAATCTACGTCAGTTCAACGATGAATCTTGTTATAAATTCGGAGGGTGAAGCTGTCGGAGTTTGTGGTATCACAAGAGATATTACCAATCTTAAGAGATCAGAAGAAGGACTGAAAGAGGCCCTTTACAACCTAAGAAGGTCTAATCAAGAACTTGAGCAGTTGACCTATATTGCATCGCATGACCTGCAAGAGCCTCTGAGGATGGTTGCAAGTTTTGTAGGAATGCTTTCTATCCGCTACAAAGATAAACTGGATTCAGAAGCAAAAGAGTATATAGACTACGCAATCGATGGCGTAAAACGGATGAGAGAAATGGTCGACAATCTGATGGCTTACTCGAGTGTTTTAACCAAAGGAAGTCCATTTGAACCGGTAGACTGTGATATGATACTTGATCGTTCGCTTAAAAACCTATTATTAAGTATTAATGAGTCTGAAGCGGTAATAACGTCAGAAAAGTTACCGCAATTGTGGGGAGATCCTACACAGTTAGCAGTAATATTCAGGACACTCATCGAAAATGCAATCAAGTATCGCAGTAAAGAGAGACCGATTATTATAATCTCGTCAGAGAGAGAAGATGATCACTTCATTTTTAAAATTAAAGATAACGGAATAGGAATCGAACCTAAAAACCTAGAGAAGGTCTTCGAACCTTTCAAACGCATGAATAAGAAGAGATCCGGTACCGGAATAGGTCTTGCGATATGTGACAGGATAATTCAGCGTCATGGTGGAAGGATATGGGTAGAATCAGAGCCTGGGAAGGGTTCAACGTTTTACTTTACTATTCCGGTCAAAGGAGGGGATAAAAATGAATGAAGAACGGTTAAAACCAATTGAGATACTCCTTGTGGAGGATAATCCTGGAGACGTAAGGTTGACCCAAGAAGCCTTCAAGGAAGGTAAGATAAAGAACAATCTGTATGTAGCAAAAGACGGTGTTGAAGCGATAGAATTTCTAAGGCATCAGGGTGAGTATTCCGATTCGCCTCGTCCTGACCTGATTCTACTGGATCTGAATATGCCAAGAAAGAGTGGTAAAGAGGTTCTTGAAGAGGTCAAGGCTGATGAGGGGCTAAGGCGCATCCCTGTTGTAATCCTCACAACTTCCAAAGCAGAAGAGGATATATTCAGATCATACGATCTACATGCAAACTGTTTCATAACAAAACCAGTGGATATGGATCAGTTTATTGATGTTGTAAAGTTTATTGAGAGCTTCTGGTTCACTGTTGTGAGGTTACCGACAAGATGACTGGTAAGAAGATTGAGTCCGCAGGTTCTCTTCTGTTACTAAAAGAGCCTGAAGATAGCAGACAAAAAGATGAGTGGAGTGCAGCAGAGAGATATCTTGATTTTACAAAAGAGATTATTGTTGCAATCGATCTTGATGAGAAGATTACTCATATCAACAGAGCAGGGTGTGAGACCTTAGGCATTCGAAGAGAGGAGATTTTTGGTGAGAACTGGTTTGAGATGTTCGTCCCGGAAAATTTAAGAGAAGATGCAAGATCTTACTTCAGAAGGTTGATCTTTGAAGATGGATATCATTCGGAACATTTTGAGTCTTATGCCATCGGAAGTGAGAGTCATGAAAAGATAATTTCATGGCACATCGCTGCCTTTGCAGATGAATCCGGTAATACAATAGGTGTACTTGGATCAGGGGAGGATATCACCGAACTAGTGGTAATGAAGGGTGAGTTGTCACAACAGATGGCGTATACGAAAGGAATTCTCGATAATGCACCCGATATGATACTGGTCCTTGATAGGAGATGGAAGATAACCTATGCAAACAACACTCTCGCAAAATTTGCGGGAATGAAAACAAATGAAGTTGTCGGTAAGGAATTGATGAGTGTTGTAAAGGAAGCGGGAATTCTGAACAGTAAATCGGTCAAAATATTGTCTGCACGTATGAAAGAGTGGCTTCAGACGGGAAAACCAATATCTGACGTTGAGTTAGACGCAATTGACAAAAATGGTGAAGAATTTTCCTTCAGCTACTCAACATCTGTTATCAAGGGTGAAGATGGGGACGTCATCGGAGAGTTCGTAATAATTCGTGATATCACTGAATCAAAGAAGGTAAAAGAGGTGATAGAAGAGAGTGAAGAAAAATACTCTTCACTTGTTGAACTTAGCCCGGATGCTATTATGATGATCAGTGAAGCAAAAATCGTCTTCTGCAACAGCCAATATTACAAGATGCTCGGCATTGAAGATTATGATGTAGTTGGAAAGAGTGTCTTTGAACTTCTCAATGGGATAATGAAAGATTCACTTGCCGTTTTAACAAAAGATGAAAGGCAAAAGATCGTAAAAAACCTTAAAGATGCAGCCAGAGGTGTCGTTGAACCACGTAGATATCAGATACCTGCAAGGAGATCCACAGGCGAGATGATATGGGTCGAAATATATGTTACTCCGATCACCTACAAAAAGAAGACTGCAGAGATGATCCTTGTGCGAGATATCACTGAGAGCAAAAGAGCTGAAGAGATCACCAAGATTGAGCATCAGAAATATCAGGAGGTTGTCGAAAACATCGATGAAGGGCTATTTAATATGGATCTGAAAGGTAGGGTCAGACTCATCAACCCGAAGATAGCCGAAAAGGTGACCGGGTATGACATGGATGAGATTGAAGGAAAATCCCTTACAATGCTTGCACCAAAAGAAGAGATGCCTGCCGCTATATCTGTCATCCAAAAGGTCCTTGGTGGGAATAAGATTCGCAACTTTGAGACGGTGCTTAAGAAGAAGGATGGTACTATTGTTCCTTTCCTCATGTCTCTTACACCCAAGATGAAGGATGGTAAAATTTACGAGATATTTGGCGTTGTAAATGATATCAGTGAGAAGAAAAACGCCGAAGAGAAAGCAAGGGTCGTACAGGAGCGGTATAAGACGGTAGTTGAAAATATCGGAGAAGGGCTATTTATACAAGATGCAACAGGAGTCATAAATTATGTCAATCCGGAGATAGAGAATATAACTGGCTACAGCGCACGCGAACTGATCGGATCGAACTTTGCAAATCTTCTGTCAAAAGATGTTCGCAAGATTATATTACCGGGTTTCGGTAGACTCATGAAAGGAGAAACTCTGCATAATCTCGATATTAATTTTACAAGAAAAGACGGAGAAGAGATCTTTATAGAAATTACTATAACGCCATATCTAAAGAAAGGTAAAATTACAGAGATAACAGGCGTTATTCGAGATATAACCGAGAGGAAGGAGTCAGAAGCAATTTTGAATAAGACTTTATCCGATCTCAAGCATACCAATAAAGAACTTGAGCAGTTTGCATATGTTGCCTCTCATGACTTGCAGGAGCCGCTCAGGATGGTGGGAAGCTATGTGCAACTCATCTCACGTAGGTACAAAGGCAGGTTAGACGATGATGCCGACGAGTTTATAGAGTATGCTGTTGACGGTGCCAGGCGTATGCAGAATATGATCAACGACTTACTCACCTATTCACGCGTTGGGACAAGGGGAAGTCCATTTAAGCAAATAAACTGCGAAGAGATCATAAGAAATGTAACTATAGATCTTTCAATACTGATTGAGGAGAATAATGCATCGATAACTCACGATCCTCTGCCTGTCGTGTGGGCCGATGAAGTACAGCTTATACAGCTATTCTCAAATCTTATTGGAAACTCGATCAAGTATCGCCGTGAAGATAATCCAAAGGTTCATATTTCGGTTGAAAAGAGTGCTGACAATTGGTTATTTTCTGTACAGGACAACGGAATGGGAATAGACTCGGTTTATAAAGAAAATATATTCAACGTCTTCAGTAGAATGGATAAAAGACAGTCGGGTACTGGAATTGGTCTTGCAGTATGTATGAAGATAGTTAAGCGTCATGGTGGCAATATTTGGGTCAAATCAGAATTAAATAAAGGTTCAACATTCTATTTTACAATTCCAACAAGGAGAAAATTTGATGATGAAGAATAACATAGATGAAGCTGTTGAAATACTACTTGTGGAAGATAACCCTGGCGATGTAAGATTGACGCAGGAAGCGTTCAAAGAAGGCAAGATAAAGAATAATTTACATGTAGTCGGGGATGGTATTGAAGCTTTAGAATTTTTAAGGAATGAAGGCGAGTATGCGGATGCTCCTCGTCCCGATCTTGTGCTACTCGATCTGAATATGCCGAGGAAGGGAGGTAGAGAGGTTCTTGAAGAGATGAAGGCAGATGACGATCTTAAAGGCATCCCTGTTGTGATTCTCACTACATCAGAAGCAGAGCAGGATATACTCAGATCATATGATATGCAGGCAAACTGTTACATAACAAAACCGGTAGATGTGATGCAGTTCTTCCAGATCATTCACTACATCGAGGATTTCTGGTTTACTATTGTGAAGTTGCCGGGAGGTTGAGATGACTAAGACTAAAAATACAACGGTCCTACTGGTAGAAGACAACCCAGGGGACGCACGTCTTATAAAAGAGATGCTAAAATTCAGCAGCACCACAAGATTCGAGCTCACACAAGTTGAGAGTCTAAAAGATGCAATCGAGGTTCTTGAAGAGGAGTCTTTTGACATTATCCTCTCGGATCTCGGGCTCCCTGACAGCTGGGGACTTGATACCTTCAACAAATTACACATTCATGTGCCGAGGGTCCCAACCATTGTGCTGACCGGGCTAAACGATGATGTCACCGGTACAAGGGCGGTGCGCGAAGGTGCACAGGATTACCTCATAAAAGGACAGGTGGATGGGGATATTCTGTCAAGGGCCATCCATTATGCCATAGAGCGAAAGAAGAGTGATGAAGCATTAAGAGAGAGCGAAGAGAAGTACTCTGCACTTGTAGAGTTGAGCCCTGATGGAATAGTTCTATTGCAAGCTGGCAAGGTGATATTTGCAAATAATAGCATATATAGACTCTTTGATATTGATGAATCAGATTTAATCGGTGGAGATATTTTTAAACTGATGAATGGTTCATTAAAAGATGCTATGGATGTATTGAATGGCCAGGAGAGGAGTTTAATAATAAATAACCTATCAGAAGCTGCAAGAGGAAATATAACGGCCAGAACATACCGATTACCTTCAAAGAGGAAGTCAGGAGATATAATCTGGATTGAGGTCCATGTCACTCCGATCATGTACAAGGGAATAACTTCAGAGCTGATCCTCTTCAAGGACATCACAGAACAAAAGGAAGCCGAACAATCAATTAAGGAGAAGAATAAGGAGTTACAGGTGATGGGAGAAGAGCTACAAGAACTCAACCTTAATCTTGAAAACAAGGTAAAAGAGAGGACGATAGAGGTTGAAAATCTTCTGAAACAGAAGGATGAATTTGTTAATCAGCTCGGGCATGACCTTAAAAGCCCACTTACACCCCTTGTAACGCTCTTGCCCATAATTGAAGAAAGAGAGAAAGATTCTGAACTTAAAGAACTACTCGGAATAAGTATCGAGAATGTCAATTTCATGAAGGAGCTTGTTATAAAGACACTCTCACTTGCGAGGTTGAATGCGCCAAATACAAAGTTCAATATAGATGAAGTAAAGCTCTCAAAAGAGGTTAAAACGATCTTTTACACCAAACAACAGATATTCATTGAGAGAGGTATATCGACAGAAAATAAGGTTCCAGAGGGACTGATTGTAAGAGCGGATAAGTTGAGGCTCGATGAGTTATTTGACAACTTGATAACAAACGCAATCAAGTATAGCAACGAAGGCGGTTCTATAACGATAGATGCGGAAGATAATGGTGATTTCGTTAAAGTTTCAATCAAAGATACCGGCGTTGGTATGGCCGAAGAGCAGTTGAGCCATATCTTTGAAGAGTTCTACAAGGTAGACCCATCAAGACACGATCTTGATTCTTCCGGTCTCGGACTTTCGATATGTAAACGCATTGTCGAGAAGCACGGTGGAAAGATATGGGCTGAAAGCCCCGGAGAAGGTAAGGGCACAACATTCTACTTCACGATCCCTGCTCTAAGAGTGGAAGAGGAGGAGATGTTAGTTCTTGCTTATTAAGATGTGTTTTTTATCAAACCATTTATCATCTCGTTTCTCATACTCCCTTTATGCTTTCAAACTTTGATGATATCAATATAAAAGAGCTCTCTGAGATTTACGATTCTGAAAACAAGGATACATTCATTACTCTTTTTTTAAATATAGAAAGTTACGATGACAAATTCCTTGAAAAAAGGAAAAAATCCTGTATATCTGTTCTCAAGGGAAATAAGGATCTTCTTACCAATTTTAACAGAACAGTAAAGATGATAGAAAGATATCTAAAAAAGATGGCGAGGGAGAAAGATCTGAAGGGACTTGCACTCTTTGCATCTCACAAGAACAACTTTTTCAGGGCGTATAAATTGAGAATCCCACTTGAGGATATGATGGTTGTAGACACATCACCATACGTCAGACCCCTGGTACGATTGATCGACGAGTATGAATCATTCGGACTTGTTCTTCTTGATAGTCACAGGGCGGAAATCTATGTAGTCTCTTCAGGCAAAATCGAGGTTGAGGGAGAAAGGGTTAGCGATATCATGAACAAGCACAAGAAAGGGGGATGGTCGCAGGCCCGTTTTCAGAGATTAAGAGAGGGTGCGATAGATCATTTTTTAAAGGGAGTCGTAGAAGATGTGGAAAAGATCTCCAGTGATGAAGAGATTAAGAGGATAGTTATAGCCGGTTCGGGTAACGCGAAGAAGACGTTTGTTGATATGATCCCAGCTGGTATTAAATCGAATGTTATTGATGTTATTGACGTCGAGTTTGACCAAGCAGAGGGTAGACTCATCTCAAAGGCAGAAAAAATTGTCTTCGAGGATGAGAAGAAGAGAAGTGATGGGAATATTGAGAAATTAAGAGAAGAGATCCTAAAAGATGGGCTTGGTGTCCATGGCCTAAAAGAGACGTTAGATGCAGTTGAAAATGGCCAAGTGGATACGCTTCTTGTAAGAAAAGGTCTCAAGGTCAGGGGATGGATATGTGAGAAGTGCCAGTCTGTAGGTCAGGGACATGTGAAAATTTGTCCGAACTGCGAGAGTGAAACTTCAGAAGCTGACATGATCGAGGAGATCATTGAGTTCGCCGAGAGAAAAGAGACTGTAATTGATTTCGTGGAAGGTAATCAGATGCTTGAGAAACTCGGAGGAATAGGTGGACTCTTGAGGTATAGATAAAACCTAAACTCCCGTCAAATTAGTAATATTGAATATCCCACTCCATGTAGACGAGCGGAATATCATATAGAGGTTGTCAAGTGAAATACTTAAGATATGGAGGTCCTTAACAACCTCTGCCACAGAAGGGGCAGAGGAAGAACTTCTCCCTAGGTAGAATTCCGGAAATGATAAGCTATCCTTTGATTTTATATCTAAGAAAAGGACAAGATAAGAAGAGGTTAAATGTCCTTTTCGATGATCTGGTGAGAAGATTCAACGAGGAGATCCCAGACCGAAAAAGATACCAACCACCTATCCTTCACTTATTCATATCGATCAAGTGCATCAAGTACGAGGGGGAATACCTCATCATAAGCATTAGTTCCTACAAGGATATCTATGTGACCGAAATCAGGGAGGATATGAATGGAAGATTCGCCATGAACTTCCATTACTCTGTTGTAACTCTCGGTGGTAGATTCAGGTGTTGCAAACCTGTCTTTTGTACCGGTGATAAATACCATTGGGACATCAACCTTATCGAAGTTTTCCCAGTATGAGGGTGAAGTTTCCGAACCATAATGTTCAATATTGCCTTCCGAGCCATAATTGTGCTTTGTCACCTCACCTCTTTTGAGAAAATCAAGAAAGTCAAGGAATACAGAAGGGGATTCATTTGAGAAGAGACTTAACATCTTACTACTCCTGCCCATATTATTCATAACGGAAGTAAGTGAAGTGGGTGATATACTACTGCGAGACCTAGAACCTATCATCCCCCTAACAAGCCTGGACTTTCCCATTCGCCTTACAAAACCCTCTGAAAAGTGACTCGGTGATGCTATCGAGACTACTACTTTGAGATCCTCTTTTCCATATCCGTCGATGACGTGTGCATATCCCAGCCATCCGCCCATGCTCCTACCTATCCACGAGACCTTATCTGATCCTGAGACCTCTTTCACCTTATCTATTATTGCTTTTGTGTCGTATTCGATCAGATCATTGATATTGAAATCCCAATATCCATTGGCGCTTTGACTGAAGTCCCATTCACCCTTTTCCTTAATAAAGAAACCTTTGCTTAGACCATGACCCCTCAGATCCACTACCCATGCGTCGTATCCATTGCTTGCCAGATACCTCGCAAGACTGCAACGTTCGTCTTTGAGAATATACTCGTTGCTATTTCCTGCCAGACCATGACACATTATTACAGGGCCCTTATCACCGCCGATTACTCTTTGTAATACTACCTTATAACCATCCTCGGTATCGGCGGTATAATCTTCCATACTACTCATTTTTTACCCCCATTGAGAAAAATTTCTGAGAAACTATGATCAGAACTTTACGATAAATTTAAATATCTTTCGGTTTTTAACGGTTTGTTAAATGAAAAAGTGATGGCAATTTTGTACTACTAGATGTCAGAACAAGAAAAGAGTTCACAAGAGATACGGTTGAGGGCGCTATCAATATTGATATACGATCCGATACATTCAAAGAAGATATTGGAAGGTTGATACCGAAAAAGTCCGATAAATTTTTCATCTATTGCAAGAGCGGGAGTCGAGTCTTAGCAAGAAGGCTCAGAGATTGTTGAGTTAACTCGGGTATTCTGAGGTTTATAATTTAAGAGAGGAAATCGCCCAATGGATGAAAGAGGGATTCCCTATCACAGTATAGTCGTATGCCGATCAAGAAGTTGATCTGAGATTCTTCACATCCAGCTGAGGTACATATGATTGATCATATCGAAGTTCTTTTTCACGTTAACTTCCCCCCATACGGCTTCACCATGACCTGAGAGGATATAATCGATATCTAGCTTCGACATCCGTTCTATTGAGTCTTTTATTAGTGCAGGATCTCCACCTTTAAAGTCCGTTCTACCGATGCCGTTCAGAAATATAAGATCCCCACAGATCAAAATCTTCTCTTCTGACCAGTACAAAGATATGCTCTCTGGTGAGTGGCCGGGAGTATGAAATATCTTCAAATTCACTTCACCTAGGTCGAGATGGTCGCCAAAATATACAGCAGGTTTTCTTGAAGAGTACTGCTTCTTTGCACCCTCGTATGCTGCAAACTTTGCTCCGGTCTCACTTCTAAATGCCCTGTTGGCTCCTGAATGATCCGGGTGAACGTGAGTGTTAAGAAGAAGGTCGATCGTCTTGGGATCTATCCCGTCTCTTTTGATATCTTCCAGGAGATACTGTAAGTATGTGGTAGCTCCAGGATCTATGAGAAGGCTTTTATCAGATACAAAAAGGTAAGTGTTACAGTCCATCATCCCCTTCTCAGGATACCAGTACAGATTTTTATTAAGCTCCATCAACCACTCATAATCCTTGATTAGATATAAACATTCTTTTTGATGGGGTATTTAAGGCCCAAGGTTACTTGGACTTAGTATGCTGTGTTTCTGACCCGAAGATGTACCTGATAAGTAAATATCTAAGGATAATCAGCTCGAGAGCAAAGATGATAATAAGTATTATTCCCATAGTGGATCTGGCCAGTACCGAGACGAAAGGTATACCGGCGTAGGAGATAAATATCACTACTATAATAGAGATAAAGGCAATCATGATTGCCAAAAACATCTGAAAGACTTCGTAACCTTTGGATTTTATCCCCTTATCTTTGGTGGTCTTTTCATTCATGTATACCAAGTATTAATGGTATTTGGCTTTTAAAGTTTCTGATATCATGAGAGTTGCAATGTATTATAATAACAGTGATCTGCGTCTGGAAGAGTTACCTATCCCAAGCATCAGTAGCCGTGAATTGCTTGTAAAAGTGATAGCAAGCGGAATATGTGGTAGCGATGTTATGGAGTGGTATCGCATCAAAAAAGCTCCTCTTGTGCTCGGTCACGAGATCACAGGCGTTATTGAACAGGTTGGTAGCGATGTGAAATCATTCTCTACCGGTGACAGAGTCTTCGTCTCACACCACGTCCCATGCAACAGTTGCAGGTATTGCCTAGATGGGAGATACACCGTCTGTGACACCTTGCACACAACCAACTTTTATCCGGGAGGTTTCTCTGAGTACCTGCGTGTCCCGGAGATAAATGTTGATCGTGGAGTCTTTTTGTTACCTGAAGAGATATCGTTTGAAGATGGTACATTCATAGAACCGCTTGCATGCGTACTACACGCTCAGAGGATGGTGGGTCTCAGGGCTGGGCAGAGTGTGCTTGTCATCGGAAGTGGGATATCCGGTCTCTTGCACATCAGGCTCGGAAGGGCGCTTGGTGCATTCCGCATCTTTGCAACCGATATAAATGACTATCGTCTTGAGATGGCGAAGATATCTGGAGCATACGGAATGATACACGCAGAAGAGGACGTACCAGAACGTCTCAAGCAGTTGAACGATGGAAGACTTGCAGATCTTGTGATAGTATGTACTGGCGCTCCTTCTGCTATTGATCAGGCCTTAAAATCCGTGGACAGGGGGGGAACAGTTCTATTCTTTGCCCCTTCAAAACCTGACGTCTCTGTACCATTCCCACTCAATGACTTCTGGAGAAACGAGATTACAGTTACAACATCATATGCAGCAAGTCCTAGTGACATATCGACTTCTATCAGGCTCCTGCAATCAAAGAGGGTGGAGGTGAGCGATCTCATCACCCATAGACTGAGCCTCTCAGAAACAGGAGAAGGCTTCAAGCTTGTCGAGAGCGGTGGGGAATCAGTAAAGGTCATCATCGAGCCACAGAGATGAAGTGTATGGAGGGACTTTTGTCTCTTTTTTAAATATACCGGATGAAATAATAATTATTGTATGATTTTTATTCATCCAGAACGTGCGAGTTACAGGGCTTGAGGGATGAATACAATCATAGGAGTATAGCAGAGAGAGTAGTAATATCTTTTAAGAAGGTCGTATTTTGTTATATTAAAACAAGCCCGCTGAGACAGATTTAGAAAGAAAAAGTACAGAATAATCGACGAACGCTATTATGTTTGCAGGTATTATACTCCTTTTTGTTGGATTATATAAGGTTTCTACTGAGTCAATTAATATTTTAACTCACATCAATTGAAGATTACACTAGCCGATTACCGTATTTTTTGTTACAATTCCGATTGTTTTTATATGTACTTGCAATAGATAACGAATCCGGGACTATTCCGGTAGAGCATCACTATGGTTTGGCGAGATAAAGGATGGTGATCGAGTTATCGTCAGTGGCCTGTTCAGGGCGTCTGATGGGACTATCATAGCAGATGATGTGAGCAAAGCTCTTATTTTTGGAATACCTGGATTTGAAGCCGTATTTGGAATAATAGGATTACTTGCAGTAGCTTTCATCCTGTTAAGATCAAGATGACGTTTTTTAGGGTAATAAATCGGGATAGATGAGGATTACTCTTCGTTTTATATCTATCATTACCACAAGATATGCTACTGGGAATTTACCTTTCCTAATAGCTATGTTTTTAAAAGTTATATTGTTGCATCGAGTGTGGTTACAGTTTAGGTAACTATAAATTTCGAAGTTGAAAATACGGTTTATGGCTCGATAGGGGAAAACTATATTTTGACTCAGTACTATTCACAAAAAAGAAGGTTTATTAAAAAAACCTTATTAAATCCACGTACTTCAAGAGCAAATTATTGTGGCTGAGTTTGGAAAAGGGGGAGACTAACACCTTTTAGAACTGGCATATAAAAGTTAAATTACATTACCGTTTATAAAAGAAGTATTTGATAAAGGATGATATTACATGAGAAGTGATTTGATAAAGAGATTATTTCAAGCTTATGCTGAATTTGATAACGTTAAATTTATTGAAACTGCAAACGAAATTATCAAAGAGGAAGAAAGAAAGAAGCACAATTTATTAGCTAAAGATCTAAAAAAAATCATTTCTTCTAAATCACAACTAAATTTTGAACCGAATAGAATATCAAAGCGTTATAAATCTAATGTACCTATTCCAAGAGATACCGAAAAAGGTTTTCCCCTACTTGAACTTAGAGAGTATTATTATAGTTTAGACGATGTGATTTTAACCGATGAACTTAAAGAAAGGGTCCAATATGTACTTGAAGAGCTTAAATCTACTGAAGTTCTTAGCACATTTGGATTAAAACCAAAGCGAAAGATACTTTTTTGCGGTCCACCCGGTACAGGTAAAACATTAAGTTCTAAGGTTATCAGTTCTGTTATCGATTACCCATTGGTTTATATTAGATTTGATTCCATAGTTTCTTCTTATTTAGGTGAAACTGCAACAAATCTGAGAAAAATCTTTGATTTTATTGAGCAAGGTGAGTGGGTCGTATTATTTGATGAATTTGATATTATTGGTAAAAAAAGAGACGATCCCTATGAACATGGGGAGATAAAGCGTGTTGTTAATAATTTTATGCAAATGTTAGATAATTGTGAAGGAAATAGTCTTATTATTGCTGCAACAAACCACCAGCAATTATTGGATTCCGCGATATGGAGGCGGTTTGATGACATTTTATATTTTGATTTGCCTGACATACATCGTAGAGAACAGTTGTTTAACAAATATTTAAAAGTATTAAAAAGGCAGAAAAATCTTAATCTATCCAAAATAGCTGATATTACGGAAGGCTTTTCACCTGCAGATATTGCTCAAGTATGTGAAGAGGCCCTAAGGAGAGTTATTGTAAGTAACAAGGAAAAAATTAGTTATGAGGATATCATTTTGGCAATTGACCAACAGAAACGTATGAAAAATGTAACAGAGGATGGTGATTATGGCAGGAAGATATGAACACTTAACACTACCATTTGTTCCCGAAGATTTCTTACGCAAAAAAAGGAGGGGTTGGTCTGAATATAAAAAAGTGGAAAGAAGCAAGAATGAATTCTATAAAACTGAAATTCAAAAATTTAATGGGATCCAACAAAAACACAGAGCTGAAAAGAACAGATTTAAAGAATATCTTGATCCAAATCTAATTTTTAAGATTGAAATTAATCAAAATGTATCTGAAGAAGCTTTTAAGACAGAATTGAAACGTATGGATACTGAAGTCATCTCTCCATCCCCTGATAAAAAAGGTTATTGGGTTGTATTTGCAGAAGATGAAGAATTTGAAAAATTTCAGAGTAAGCTAAAAGATTATGCAGGAGATATTGAAGATAAAAAATATTCTTTTTTCAATGCTATTGATGGAATCTCTGACATCCCTTCTGAAGAGAAGATTGGAGAATATCTTCAAAAAGAACCTTTTGAGGAGGATGAATATTCTTCTTTGGACATAGAAATATGGAGAATGGACGATGACAGACTAAATGAGTTCTTAAAAGGATTTAAAAGGTTAATATCTGGAAAAAATGGAGAGACCGTTGATGGGTTTGTCACTGAAAATTTTTGTCTTATGAAGGTAAAGGTTGGTAAACAGTTGTATGAAGATATTTTAAGTTTACGTGAAATAGCTCATGTTGATAGACCGCCAAAAATAAAATTGGAAACACCGTTAGATATAGACATTGAAGAACTAAATATCGGTAGTAAACCACCAGAAGATGCCACTGGAATTTTGGTAGTTGATTCTGGAATTCTCTCAAGTCATCCATTGTTAGAGAATGCTGTGGGAGACGAAATTGCAGTGGGTACAAGATACAGTACAAATGTTTCGGAAGACAGACCTTATGATGACGTGGGACATGGGACACAGGTTGCAGGATTAGCCCTTTATGGAGACATCGATGAATGTATTAGAAATAGAAATTTTGACCCCGAAGCATGGATATTCTCTGCAAAGGTGATGTTTAAAGACGAGTATGGTTATGCTACTTATGATGAAGATGAACTACTTGAGCACCAGTTAGATGAAGCTGTTAGAAGAATTGTAAAAGAATATTCAAAATGTAAAATTATAAATTTATCAATTGGAGATTCCGCAAAAAGAATGTATGAAGGAAAGCGGCAATTCAATCTTGCTGCCCTTGTCGATGAATTATCCAAAGAACTAAACGTAATTTTTGTTGTATCTGCAGGAAATTATGAGTATCAGATTCAAGATGAGTATCCAAATTTTCTATTAGATGATTCGACAGATAGGGTAAAAATCATTGATCCTGCAACATCTGCGCTTGCTTTAACTGTTGGCGCATTATCTAAGAATGCTATAGATGAGGCTCTATTGGAGGATCTTGTAGGATATCCTTCACTTATAACAAGGGTGGGACCGGGATATAAAGGAATGATTAAACCAGAACTCGTAGAAAATGGAGGTGATGGGTTCGACAGGGAGTTTGACGTTATTACAATTAACCCCCATTGGATTGAGGATGGATGCCTCTTCACAAAAGATTGCGGAACAAGTTTTAGCGCCCCTAATGTTTCAAATTATATTGCAAGACTGATGAACAAATTTCCCGACAGATCCCCTAATCTGATTAAAGCGTTATTGATTTACTCAGCATCAATTCCTGAAAAAAGACCCGCAATCTTGTCTGAGATAGGTATAAACGATAGTGATAAAAAAGCTATGAACCTTTTAAAAGTATATGGATTTGGGAAGCCAAACTTTGATAAATGTATTTTTTCCGAAGATAATCGAGTAGTTTTGCTCCGTGAGAATACGATTAAACCAAATAACATTCATGTGTACCCAGTTTATTTATCCAAGGAATTTATTGAAGAAAAAGGAAATAGACAAATCTCTGTAACACTTGTATTTGATCCACCGATAAACAAAAATAGAGTGGAATATCTTGGAGTGGCTATGGAAACACATCTTTTCAAAAATATACCGATAGAAAATGTGATTGGCAAATATAGCTCTGAAAAGATAGGTGACAAGGAAGAGATAATACCAGAGGATATCAAAAAGAATGAAATCTGATTACATCTAGGCGTTAGTTTACGGAAGAAAGGAGTGCATCAGAGAGGTATTAAACAATTTAAAGTGAGAACAAATATCAATGTAGATAATCCCCTTGTTTTAGTAGTGATCTGCCAAAACCGGTGGATTAAAGACGATAACTACAGGCAAGAATATGCAGTTATTGTATCAATTGAACACTCCAAAGAAATTGATTTGTATAATCAAATCCGCCTCAAGAATAAAGAAAAGGTTCAAATTTCGATTCACACAACTTAAGTCTACATTGGATAAATAAAACACATAAAATGGATTAATGGGGAAAAAATAATCGATTTTATTGTTGATATAGTTAAAAGATAGACAATGATTACTTCTTCTCCTTCCCCGCCTTCTTGACAGCCTTCACAACATCTCTTGTGCTGACCCTGTGTGTATGAAGTCCCAGATGTTTGTCCTTCATCCCAAAGGCCATACCGAGAAGCT
>JAXHUQ010000020.1:0-22017 GCA_034189535.1 Halobacteriota archaeon
CCCTCACGCTCTTACCACCGATTACAAGCTCTGCTTCACCATCAAGTATCTGTACTATTGCATCGAAAGGTGCCGAATGCTCGCTGAGTCCTTGATCTTTGTCAAAAGCAAACAAGGTCAAAGTGCCAGTATCCTTATCGATAATTGTCTTACTTACGACAGACCCATCCGAATATTCAATATATTCCTTAAGCCTGATAGCCTCTGCTTTTTTAACCCCACTATCATCATCTTGTGCCATATTATCTCCCTATCCCTTCTCTTTTATTAACTGCTCCTGAGTGAGATCGATATTGTGCTTCTTCAGACTTTTTACAAGCCTAATCAGAAAACCTATTCCATTATAAGATAGAAGAGCCGGAGTATTTAAGCACTCCTCTCAAGACTTTGGTTATTCATAAGACTCCCTAAGTGATACCTGGCCCAGAGAAATGCTATCATGGACCCCGAGAGGTTCGCAATTACAAGACTCCACCACATCCCTGGTAACCCGGATTCAAATATAAAACCGAATAAAACCGCAAAGATGGGTGTGAGAATCAGAGAACGAAGAACTGTTGCAATCAGGGCATACATACCTTTACCTATTCCCTGAAATAGTGATGATGACATCATCCCAAACGCAACTCCGGGATAGAACAAGGTAATTATCCTTAGAAAGGTAATCAGATCCGGTGCGATGTGTGCAGCCCCCTCTGCCTGTGTAAAGACTGCTGTGATCTGTGGGGCAAATATGAACGTTGCTATGGCAATTGTGGCCTCTATGATGAGACCGATCCTGATCGAATAGAGATGAACAACATTGAGCTTCTCAAAGGTTTTCGCCCCGAGAGCAGCACCCGATACGGATACCACTGCAGTGGATATTCCAAGCAGCGGAAGTATTGCAATTGTGACAACGCGCCATCCGGTCGTGTATACAGCGACTCCATCTGTACTATCGACCATCACAATTATAAGGTTCATTATAAGCATAGTAAAAGCCATGGAAAGCTGCATTACCGATGCAGGCAATCCGACTCTTAGAATATCTATCACTATGGCCCTATCGAATCTGAAATTACTGAAGTTTAAGGAGATATATGTGTCCTTTTTAAAGATCAACCAGTACATCATTAAAATCGAGGTAATGACAAGGGATATTACAGTAGCCCAAGCAGCACCCGCAACACCCATCTCAAGCGTATAGATCATGATCGGATCAAGAGCAATGTTTAGGAATGTACCAAAAACCATAGCTTGCATGGCCCGCTTGGCATCCCCTTCTGCTCGCAAAAGCGCGTTCGCAATATTTGTGAAAAAGACGAAGATCGTCCCGCCAAAGATAACTCTGGCGTATGCAACCGACATCTCTGTTGCGCTTCCTGCACGCATTCCTGTAAAGATGGCAAAAGAAAATATTAAGAGCGGTATAGTGAAGACCACAACAAGGATCAGCATAATAATAATTGTGTGGACAGCAACACTGTCGGCGCCCTCTTTATCCTTCGCACCGATCATTCTTGATATTGCAGCACCACCTCCGGTACCAAGCCCGGTTGCAACTCCCATCAGCATAAAGAAGATAGGAAAGACGAAACCCACAGCCGCAAGTGCATCGGAACCAAGCCCAGCAACCCATATCGCATCGACCAGATTGTAAATAGTTTGAACGGACATCCCAATGATCATAGGAATCGAGAGTTGTACAATAGCCCTTTTGGGATCGCCAAGGAGCATCTTAGTGCCCTCTGTTTCATTACTTTGTGTAAGTTTTCTTCCATCGTTGTTGATACTTGCAATCTCCTGTTATCGGTTTATTGATGGAGTTTATTATAAGAGATCAAATAGGTTTTGAAGTTATTATTGTCAAGAACCTAACAATTCCTACTTAAAATCCTCATCCAAAAACCGTTTATCCATCCTTTTGCAAATTTGAGATGTGACGAAGGATAAAAGTCCGGGACATGACACGTTCGATACTCTTCCGGAAGAAATCAATTGGATTCAGCGGTCATAAATTTGGTTGAAGCACTACAAGGCTTATATGGACATTATTTTATTGCCCTCATCCGTATTGGTTTTCCTTCGGTAATGTTTGCTCTTATAAAAATTTTTGCTGTTTACAATTCCAATCTTTTTATCGAAGAGTATATTCCAAAAGTGACCGAGATAAAAACTATCCAATAAAACAGCCATCCTCATACTGGACGTCCTTACTGTAATGGGGAGCCGAGTGGGCTCTTGGGCCATTTATGGTCCAGAGAAAGATATCAAAAGCCACAGAACAGAAGAGGGCGCGAGGAATAGAGACGTGATTATGAGTGTTATGGGAACGATGAAGCTTCGGGGAAGAGACTTTTTCATCCATGGAAAGAATATGTGCTGAATGACATGACTTACGTTATTTTGGGACGGTCAAGGGCTGAATCCTAAGACAAAACAGAGATAGCTGTGCCATAAATTCTCAAGATTTATGTTACTTGCCGAAGAAGTACTGTAAAAAGGAAGAAGCCGCTGATGGGATTCGAACCCACGATCTGCTGATTTTCCGCTACAATCTTTTTATTAAAGGTTTGACCAATATCACGACCTATGACGCCAGTCATAGCCATCTCCACCTTCGGCGGATACCTGTCAAGAGACCGGACATTTTGTTCAAACTTTTATATAAGAGTTTGTTACGAATCAGCCGCTTTACCGAGCTAAGCCACAGCGGCATCTCAAAGATCATCCCGTGATCTTCCTTATCCTAGCATCAATTACGATGTTATACTGATGAGGTGCATAAGACCTTATCTTTCTTTTGTTATCTATTTGAAGACTGTAGTTCCCGGCAGCACCCCTTATAGCCTCGATTGCACCAAGAAAGAGATCATCTTCGTGGCGCATATCGTAATAGTGAAGCGTTCCATTGTCTTTCAGCATAGTTATCGCATCAGTTAGAAATTCTTGAGCCGTATGCGGCAGGTTCATAATAACCCTATCCGCAACACCCGAAAATTTTAAAGAGAAGTCTCGACTATCCCCTTCGAATACTTCGACGTTTTCGACCTTATTCACCTCAATATTTCTTCGCATGTATCTTACTGCATCCGGGTTAATATCTATTGCAATCACTTTTTTTGCTTTCTTTGCAACCGGAATCACAAAGGATCCAACCCCTGCAAACATATCGATCACGGTATCATCTTTATTTACCAAACTCGCAATCCTAGATCTCTCGGTCGAGAGGCGGGGGCTGAAGTAGACTTTTTGAAGATCAATGGTGTACGAACATCCGTATTCTCTATGAATAGTCTTAGTCCTCTCTTCTCCTGTAATAACTTCGTAATTTTTGACACGAAATTCCCCTTGGACCGGTGTTAGTGGTTTGAGGACTACTTTAATATTTTTGTGTACTTTAAGCATCGCTTCTGCCGATGATCTGAGGTCAAAACCCTCTTCAGGATTTAATATGGCAATATCACCCAAAACTTCATAAGAGGGAGTATATCCAAGTATGCCTTCAAGCGTCATTCTCCCGACTGTGGGCTCAAAGTCCTTTGTTGAGATCTCCAGTATTGATCTCCCAAGATTCATTACTTCAATCTCATCATCTTCAAGAAATCTTTTTATTGGCAGATGTAAGAAGTCTCCATCAGAATCGGGCGCAATCTTCAGTCCGATATCAAGAAGATTAGCATCAATCAAACTCCTTCTCACCGATTCCCCGTCTCTCTTTGTTACTTTAATGGATGGCGATTTCATGGTTGTATCTCTTCCTTTTTCCGGTGCATAAGCGGATGAACCCTTCTCAATTATTCCAATTCCCCCAAAGTATATAACTCCCTATACATCATGTACTTATAATGATTAAGAGGATTCTGACGGTAGCCAAGTGGGAGATGCTCAAGTCCAGATCCACACTCAGCCCAAAGTCGATTGCAGTCTCAATCATCCTTATCATTATCCTCTTACTCGCTTCTGTTACCGCTTCAGAGTATGGGTTGCAGATGGATGAGGGGATTTACATCGTTGCAATATCCGGGGACCCTCTTCTACCTGTTCTTGAAAGTGACCATAGATTCAAGATCGTCCCCGTGACTGAGGAAGAGGGGAGGCGACTTTTCCAGTCAGGCAACGCCGATCTCTTCATCTCAGAAGATAAAGTCTTTTCGAGAAATACAAGGAAGTCAAATTCAGCCTTGAATGCACTTGAAAGCACGACTAAGATGTTCCGTGAGCGCGAGCTATGGATTCAGAGCGATGCAGATAATTTTTATGATGCTTTTCCAGTATGGGTTGAGACACAGTATCTAGCAAGAGAACAGACCTTCTTTATGCTGGGCGAACCGGAACGTAGAGGTGACGAATCCCTTGAAGATGAAGGAGGATCGGGAACAGACGGAATAACAGAGTCAGACGTTTCACTTCCATCAAGATCGGATATTCCAATGATGTATAGAAGAACGGGAGTGGCAGATATTTTTGTCCCTCCGGAAAATATAACAACCCCATCGCAATTGTCGCCACCGATCCCATTCGAATCAGTTCTTCTATCTTTTATGTTTATATTCCCTATGTACTTTGTAACCCAGTTCTACTCGGCAAGTATAATGAGTGAGAGGGTAAATAGAAGATGTGAGCTGCTTCTTGCTTCACCCGTGCGCAGAAGCGAGATTGTCATCGGTAAGATGCTCCCCTACCTTGCAATTACCCTTATCACAGTCACCGGAATCTCCCTCTTTTTGAGTGATTCCGTTACAACATTGTACATTCTCACACTTTTATTTCCAGTGACATTGTTCTTCCTGGCTATAGCGTTCTTCACGGCAATACTTGCAAGAAGCTTCAAAGAACTCACATTTGTATCGGTATTCTTTGCTACAGCGATGTCATCATACCTCTTCCTTCCGGCTATGTTCATGAACGTTCCGACGATAAGTGCAATATCGCCTATGACATTTGTAGTCAAACTCCTTGAGGGAGAAGATTTTGCCTTATTTGAGTATCTCTTCTCAACAGTACCATTTTACCTCACATCGTTTGCACTAATTGCTTTCTCAACTTTCATATTCAGGGAAGAAGATCTGTTTACTCAAAAACCGGTGATTTCGAAGGCAATGGATGTGGTTGAAGCATCCCTATCAAAAAGTCACCCTTTCGTCTCAATATTCATTCTCAGCATCGTCTTCATACCGTTTGCTTTCATGGCTGAACTTATGATGCTCACCCTCTTCTTTAACGTCCCCCTTCCATATTCTCTGATCTTGTTTATGATCTTCATCGCACTGATAGAAGAGTTCTTTAAATCGATCGGGATAGCAGCACTATTCTCACGAAAGATGGTGGAGCCCACAACAAAGAATGCGATTGTACTTGCTTTCATCTCGGCACTGGGATTCTTCATCGGCGAGAAAGGGCTAATCATCGTCACTCTTGTACCTCTCCTTGCATCTCCTTTTGGACTGATCATGTTTGGAAGACTTTTGTTTCCACTTATTCTGCATACGGTTACAGTCATAATTCCTGCTTTGGGAGTGCGATATTACGGGATCAGAAGATATCCCATCTTCCTCGTAATCTCGGTACTTGTACACAGCGCATACAACCTGATTATAACTTGGGGGGTAATCTTTGGCTAGTAAGGTTCTAATCATTGCAAGAAAGGAGATGAGAAGTTTAATCAACGAGAAGACCTTGGTACTTGCAATTCTCATCCAGCTATTTATAGCCTCTTTCTCCTCATTTCTTGTTATCGGCCTCACCTCTTTCTATGATCCGGAATCTATCGGAGCCGATATTGGCAATGTCAATCTGGGTGTATTTGGTGATAGGGAGAACGGCCTTGTAAAGATGCTCGAAGAAGATAGAAGGGTGAGATTGAGATATTACTCGTCTTTTACTGATGCAAAAGATCATTTTTTTGACAATAGAATAGATGGGATACTTGTAGTTCCGAATATGCCTGAGAATAGATCTGATGCTATAAAAATAGATATATTCCTACCCGAAAACGATTTGAAGTCTACATTGATAACAGTTCACCTGAAAGAGCCATTTGAGGAGTTTGAGCAACAATTGAGAATGGAAGATATTGAAAAACTACCTCCGGTAGCCAGACTGAACGTTGAAGGTGCCAAATCCGTATCCAGTTACTTTGAGTTCATATATGGGTTATTGATACCACTTCTGATGTTCACTCCGGCATTTATTTCAGGTGGGCTAATAATTGATCTGATAACTGAAGAGTTTGACCACAAGACGATCGATCTGCTAAGAATCTCACCAATAACAACGAGTGAGATCATTCACGGAAAGCTCTTACTTTCAACCCTGATATCCCCTGTACAGGCTTTTGCTTGGATAGTCCTACTCGCATTGAACGGTATTGCTGTTTACAATGTGGTCATGCTCCTGGTACTTGTTACTGCTATCACTGGTCTGTTGGTCTTATTTGGTGCGATACTTTCGCTACAGTTCAAAGAGAGAGCTCAGGTCCATTTCATCTACTCCATACTGCTTCTTCTGCTATTCACAATCTCCTCTCTTGTGCCGAATTCACCATTCAATCTTACGGCAAAACTCTCTGTCGGTAGCGCTGACATAGGGGGCTTTGCAATGCTTGGCTTGTATATTGTTATACTTATCCCATTGTATCTTGTCATGAGAAGATCGATAAATGCAATCGAGGGTTGAGAAGTGAGAGTCGTGATCAAGATAGGCGGTAGCCTCATATACCAACGAAAAGAGATATTATATCGCTTGGAAGAGTATTCATCAGAGTTCGGAAAAGAGATTGTTATTATTCCTGGTGGGGGTGTATTTGCAGATCTTGTGAGGAGTCACTCGGAAGAGATATCTGAAGATACTGCCCATTGGATGGCAATTCATGCGATGGACCAGTACGGTCTTTACCTTGCTGATGGTACGTTTATTCAGCTTTTGTATGATCTCACCGGTATCGGGGAAGGTGCAGGCATCTTCATACTCTTGCCTTACATGCTATTAAGGCAGCTTGATCCGCTCCCTCACAGTTGGGACGTGACATCAGATACGATTGCTGCATGGGTTGCTGGTGAGCTTGGTGCTGAGTTTATTAAAGTGACTGATGTCGATGGGATCTTTTTGGACGGATCCCTCGTTGATAAGGTCTCTGCAAAAGAGTTGACAGGCAAGACAACATGCATTGATAAAGAGCTACCAAAGTTACTTATTAAGCATAGAATGAATTGCACGGTCGTCAATGGTAAGTATCCTGAAAGGATCATCGACGTTTTGGAGAAGAAGAAGTTCATAGGTACTGTAATATTAGGCTAATTAGGTTATTGAGATTGGCAAGGTTCAAACAAGCATATAGTCAACGACTTCGTCGATTGTAAAGACCTCTATAACCTCCATATCACTCTCGTTTAGGTACTCATTCAGATCGACTATCTTCGGCTCATAGCGCACTCGTTCTATCGTGAAGAATAAAAACCTCTCTTCTTCGATCACCTTTTCATTAAACCTAACAAGTGATCCTCCGTGTGGCACAAGTAATGTGCTTGCTCCATCTTCGGTTGCGGCTTGGGCCTTCTCAAGGACTCCATCTACGGATCCCACCCATCCGGAAGGTTCTATGGTTCCGGTAACGAGCACATCATCTCTCAGATCCTTGTCCTCGATTGCGGCAATTACCACTGTAGTCATTATGGCACCGGCGGAGGGCCCACCGAGCATTATTGTGTCGTTCAGATCAAATGTGATTATGACATCATTTTGCAAGAGACTCTTTCCAGTGAAGTTCTGCGCAACTTCTACTGCAATCTTCGCCGAGTGCTGAGTATCGGCTTCAATGAACGGATTTGTATTTATAAGAACTCTTCCCTGTCCATTGATTATCTCAACCGATACTTCCCCTAGAGTCCCGGTATTATCCGTTCCACTGACTGCTACTATCTTACCCCTCTTTATCCTCTCTTCTCCGTCAAGCGGAACTGCTGCTTCGTTCGTACAATTGAAGTTTACCTCTTCGTTACGTACATACTTCAGTTTTGAGATCAATATCTCTTGCTCGGAGATCCTACTATGCAGTTCATTGATCACAGACTCTTGATAGCTAATAACCATAAAAAGACCCACTGAGGCCACAGTCATAACCACAAGTAATAGTGCCAGAATTATGATCAGCCATGATCTACGCTGCATTATAACATAACTTAATTCAAGATCCTTTTAAGCTTTTGTTTGGTTAAAAAATTCCTTCTGAAACCACTCATAGATCCGGTATCACGAATTTATCACCTATTACATATCTATACCCCTGCTCGGTTAGGAAGATCTGCCTCTTTGCAGAGTAATCCTGATCTCTTGTGTCTTTCGTCACAATCGAATAGAAGTGAGCTATGGAACCGTCTTTTTTTGGCCTTAGTATCCTTCCGAGACGTTGAGCCTCCTCCTGTCTTGAACCAAAGGTCCCTGAGATCTGGATTGCAACATTAGCATCCGGAAGATCGATTGCGAAGTTGGCAACCTTTGATACCACAAGAACATCCGTTTCACCATTTCTGAACCTATCATATAGTTCAATTCTCTCTTTATTTGGTGTTTTTCCGGTGAGTAATGGAGCTTGAAGTAGTTCGGAGATCTCTGTAAGTTGATCAAGATACATACCTATTATCAGAATTTTGTCCCCCCTGCCCCTATGGTACTTGACAATCTCTCTTAACGGTTCTATCTTCCGAGGGTTTTCTGCAGATATTCTGTACTTTTGCCTGTCTTTTGCCATCGCATACTTCAGCCTGAACTCCTCTGGCATAGAGATTCTGATCTCATTACATACTGCTTTAGCTATCCATCCTTGCTTCTCAAGGTCCTTCCATGGAGCGTCGTACTTCTTGGGTCCTATAAGTGAGAAGACTTCAGTCTCCTTTCCGTCCTCCCTTACAAGTGTTGCAGTCAGTCCCAGACGCCTCACAGACTGAATCTCTGCTGTTATCCTAAATATCGGTGCAGGTAGTAGGTGGACTTCATCATAAATTATCAGACCCCAGTTCCTCTCGTTGAAGAGCTTCAGATGAGGGAATTTTTGTTCTTTTGACCTATGGGAGAGTATCTGGTAGGTGGCTATGGTAACCGGTTTAATCTCTTTTGATTCCCCCGAGTACTCTCCAATATCATCCTCTGATATCATTGTTTTGTCTAGAAGTTCTTCGATCCACTGCCTTGCTGCAATTGTACTTGGAGTTATGATCAGTGTGTGACAGTTAAGTTTTGACATGATGCCCATTCCAACAATCGTCTTTCCGGCACCGCATGGAAGCACAATTGTCCCACTTCCGCCAAAGATGCTGCCGCCAGCGTAAAATGAACCTATTGCATCTTTTTGATACCGCCGCAACAGAAAAGAATTACCTAACCTCGTCTCTTCCAAAAGATCAATTGAGAGATGATCGCCTGTTGTATATCCTGCGATATCCTCTGCCGGAAAGCCAAGCTCGATAAGAGCTTGTTTTATATGCCCCCTCATGCCCGGTTTTATCTTAAGTATCTTTTCATCAATCTGCTCTTCCAAGTACTGATTGACACTGTTATTGTTCCAAACTTCCGAGATCAAAGAACTATCATCGCTTACAAGAATCAACGAGTCCTTATCCTTCTTCAGTTTTAAACGGCCGTATCTTGATACATAGTCAATTATGTCCGTACGAACATTTTCAGGGACATCGTATTTGCTGTACTCTTCCAGGGCATTTAGAATTATATCGGAAGTCATACCAGAAGCAGCCGCATTCCATAAAGAAAGATTCGTAATCTTGTAGGTATGGATATGCTCTGGACTCTTTATAAGTTCTGCAAATAGCCCTATCACATCCCGCACACTCTCATAGCATTGATTATTAACTTCCAGAAGTACGGATCTATCACTCTGAACTATCAACGGTCTTTTTTGTGAATTTTGATGAGTTGTATTTGATAACATTTACCATCCCTAATTAATTACCGCGAATCTTAACAAAATAGGCAATTGTATGCAATCAACTTAAATGTTATCTGATGATCATCACGATCGAATGGAGCAAAACAGAAGATTTAATAAATATTGGGGGAAAAAACCAATTAAATAATTTGATTTTTAATACTAATTTTTGCTGAGGGAGATAATATTGTCTGAAATTGAAAAATACGGTTTGATAGAGAATTACAACAGGTTGGATGAATCAAAAACCGATTTTCTTCCAGAAGAGGTTTGGATATGGGATGAAACTCTAAGAGATGGTGAGCAAACCCCGGGAGTCTTTCTCACAATAGATGAAAAGATCGAGCTTGCCAAACTTATGGATGAGATGGGGGTTGCCGTAATTGCTGCTGGTTTTCCGGCTGTCTCCCAAAGCGAAAAGGATACGATTAAACAGATTTCCAGTGAGAATCTTGGCCTCTCCGTTGCAGCTCCTGCAAGAGCATTAAGATCGGATATTGATGCTTGTCTGGATTGCAGTGTTGACGAGATACCGATCTTTATCGCCTCAAGCAACCTACACCTCAAGTACAAATTGAGGATGACAAAGGAAGAGGTCATGGAGGCTGTTTCTGATTCTGTCAGCTATGCCAAGGATCACGGAGTGGTTGTCGATTTCATAACTGAAGATTCATCCAGGACACAGATTGAATTTCTGATAGAACTCCACAGAGCCGCAATCGAAGCTGGTGTCGATAAAATATGTGTCTGCGATACTGTGGGTTTCCTCAGGCCCCTCTCGATGAAGTATCTGATGAGAAGGATAAGAGAAGAGGTATTGAAGGTGAGAAAGGTTCCCCTTGCCGTGCATTGTCATGATGACTTTGGTCTTGCAACCTCGAATACGCTCGCGGCAATAGAAGAGGGAGTCACATACCCCCTCACCTGCATAAATGGTTATGGGGAAAGGGCCGGAAATGCTCCACTCGAAGAGGTTGTCATGGCTCTTGAAGTCCTTTATGGTATCAACACACACATTAAGACGGAGAAGTTGTACGAGCTTTCAACACTCACCGAGAAGTACTTCACTGTCCCAGTGCCGGTTCATAAGGCTATAGTAGGTGAGAACGCATTCAGTCACGAATCAGGGATCCACATACACGGAGAGATGGAACATCACAGGGCGTACGAGCCCATTTCACCAAGCTCTATTGGTCGAAGGCGAAAATTCTTGCTGGGAAAGTTTACGGGAGCTCATGCGATCAGACATGAGCTTGAGTTGAAGGGTATAGAGGCTACGGATGAAGAGGTAACGCTCATAGTTAAAAGTATCAAGGAATCACAGGAGCGGCTAGGGAAAGAAGATATGCGCAGAGCTTTCAATGATGTTAAGAGAATAATGTCGGAGATGCATAAGGGAGTAACAGAAGATGAGCTTTGGAAGATCACAAAAGAGATTACCGGTAAGGATATCCAATAATTTTAAAAAAGTATAATCTTCCTTTAGAAGATATAACACGTAAGAAGGCGCCCTTTATGATTGATTTTAACAGGCTTTTCACCCCTGGCAAGATAGGTAATGTCACAGTAAAAAACAGGATCGTGCGATCGGCGACGTATGAGAGCGTGGCAGATGAGAAGGGACATGTTACTGAAGAGATGATCGATCTCTACTCTGATCTTGCAGAGGGGGGTACAGGCCTGATAATAACCGGTTTTACTACAGTTGATCCCGAAGGTATGGTTGGACCGAAGACAACCGGTCTTTATGATGACTCATGCTTGGCCGGTCAGAGACGTTTAGTTGATGCTGTTCATGAGTATGAAGGTGTCAAGATCGCGTCACAACTTGCTCATTGTGGCCGTCAGATACTTATTCCGGGAATAGTCCCGGTAGCACCTTCACCAATTACCGATAAGATGATAAATAGGATGCCCCGTGAGCTTAGTTCAAAAGAGGTTAGGGAGATTATAGACAAGTTTGTAGGTGCAGGACGTAGAGCTTATGAATCCGGTTATGATGCAGTCCAGATTCATGCCGCTCATGGATATCTACTCAGTTCATTCTTATCACCATATTCCAACAAGCGAAGTGATGAATTCGGTGGTGATACAAAGGGCAGAACAAAGATACTCCTTGACATATGTGACGGAATTCATGATGAGGTGGGATTTCAATTTCCGATAATTGTTAAGATGCAATCCCAGGATGGAATATCTGAAGGTCTTTGCGTTGAAGAAGCAAAGGATATTGCCAGACTGCTCGTTCATGCAGGATACAGTGCCATTGAACCAAGTGGTGGTATCTACGAAGGGAGACTCAGAAATAAAAGTGCACTACCTATGAAGCTCATAAAATCGCAAGAAGATGAAGCATATCTATTACCTACTGCCAGGGAGCTCAAACCCACCATGGGAAATTGTCCGTTGATTCTGATCGGCGGGATGAGAGATCCTGTGATGGCAGACGGTATACTTGAGAGTAAGATCGCCGATTTTATCTCCCTCTCACGCCCACTCATCTGTGAGCCGGATCTCCCGAATAGATGGAGTGAGGGAGATCTCAGTCCTGTCAAATGCAAGAGTTGTAACAGATGCTATTTCAACATGGGACGGGAACCACTGCATTGCTATAACAAAAAATGATGCGTGTGGCACTTTTGCATGTCAAAGAAGATGCCTTCCTAAAAAGTTTGATATTGTATCATTGACCTCGGACGGCTTCTCGAGGGTATAAAGAAAATCACCACTGAATATCTTAAGCTCGGAACCCTTTATATTTTCATGCAGAAACTCTGACCAGAACAATGGGTGCACATTGTCATCATCTGCTCCGATTATGAGTGTCGGACTCTTAATATCCGTTATCTTGTCTCTTATGTCAAACCTGTCACACGCCTCAAAATCAGCAACACCAACATCCGGGTCACACAAAAGAGATGCCGCTTTTACCTCTCTTAGTAACTCAGGATCCACCCTCTTCGCAGATCTTGTCGTGTACTCATTCTCAATTGCTCTTTTGAAGTCGGATCTAAGTATCGAGAATAGAACCGGGCTCACTCCAAGCTTTGCTCCAGTGCTTACAAGAACGAGACATTCCACATCTTGCGGGTACACAAGAGCGTACTGCATCGAGATCGCACCCCCCATCGAATGTCCTACGAGTGTTGCTTTATAAATACTCATGCCCTCAAGGAAACGCTTCAATATCCTTGAGTACCATTCGATGGAGATCTTTTTAGTATCTTTGGGGGCATCCGATCTGCCATGTCCCGGTAGATCGGTAGCCACCACGTGATATCCATCTCCAAGAAGATCAAACTGCGGCTTGAAGTTCATATGGGAGTTTCCTGCTCCGTGGATGAATATCAGGGAAGAACCGGACCCTTTTGATTCATAATGTATCTTCAGTCCGTCAAGATCGATTTCAGGCATACTTATCTTTTCCTAGGTCACTTAAGCACTACTTTCAGATATCTTTAAAAGTTCCTGCAGAACAATGATATCTGCGTCCATCACTTCGGATTCAAGCATCATTATCCCCTCGGATATCTCATCTCCAAATATCTTATTCAAGGTCAGATGAAATATCCCTCTCAGGGTATCATCTTCAATCTGAATATTCTTAATCTCAGGGATCCTATCCCTATCTGATGTCAGGAGTAATAGGGCAATTCCACTATATATCAGATCATAATTCTTGATTTTATCTCTCAGATCGTAACACAAAGAGAAAGACTTGATAGATTCATCTCTATTTGCCGAACATATATATTGAACTCCAGATCGCTTAAGATCTGAAGTTGACCTATCATATTCCTCCAACTCTTTATATAACATGCCTCTCTTTCTATAAGTCCTTGCATCACCAGGATCTATCTTAATTACATTATCATAGTCCAAAATAGCCTGATATGGCTTATCTGACCTCTCATATGCAATACCCCTATTGTAAAGGGCCTCTGCGTTATCGGGATCAATGTTAAGTACCCAATCAAGGTCCCATATTGCAAGGTTCTTCTTATCAAGGCCCAGGTACGACAAGGCTCTGTTGTAGTGAGCTTCCATAAAATCGTCTTTCACCCCAATTATAAAATCAAAGTCCTCAACTGCAAGCTCATACTTACCCAGTTTAAAGTAAGCAAGGGCACGGTTGTAGTAAACATCAGTAAGATCTGAATCAACTTCGATTGCCGAATCAAAGTCCTCAATTGCAAGCTCATACTTACCCAGTTTAAAGTAAGCAAGGGCACGGTTGTAGTAAACATCAGTAAGATCTGGATCAACTTCGATTGCCGAATCAAAGTCCTCAATTGCAAGCTCATACTTACCCAGTTTGGCATAAGAGATACCACGGAAATAGTAACTCTTCCCTGAGTCTGCCGAATTGTGATATGCTTCGATTGACCTCTCGAAGTCTCCTATGGCAAGATCTTCCTTACCCAGGGATAAAAGTGCTATGCCACGATTGTGATATGCACCGAAGAGATCAGAATCAAGATAGAGAGCCATATCAAAGTCCTCAATTGCGCGATAGTAATTCTTTTGCTCATTGAAGGATAGGCCACGGTTATAGTAGGCATCAACCATTGAAGGTTCCAGTTCTATTGCCCTTCCGAAGTCTTCTATCGCGTTCTCGTGCATCAACAATCGGAGATGAGCAAGGCCGATGTTTAAATAGGCACTTCCCGATTCACTACCTCCTTCTATAACCTTCTCGAAGTTGTTTGTCGCCTTGTCGTATTCACCCAATCTCATTAGGGTGATACCACGACTGATATACGCCTCCGTATTATCCGGATCTAGTTCGATCGCAATTCCAAAATCCTTCAAAGCAAGATCATTCTTACCGAGTCTATCTTCTGCAAGCCCTCTATTGTAGTAAGCTTTCGCAAGATTACAGTCCAGTTTTATTGCTCTGTCAAGATCCTCTATTGCGAGGTCATACTCTCCGGTATTTAAGTGGGCAACTCCCCTCTCGTAAAATGCATCCCTTATTTCAGGATCCATCTCGATTACCATATCCAAGTCCTCTATTGCGTTTTTGTACTCCTCAAGTTTGATATAGGAAAGGGATCGTTCGTAATAGGCCTTGTCGAGATGGGAATCAAGTTCAATTGCCTTTCCTAAGTCCTCCATTGCGAGGTCGTACTGTCCCAACTCCCTATACGCAACTCCTCTTTTGTAATATGCCTCCGATTGACCAGGTTCGGATCTTATAAAGAAACTTAAGTCCTCTATTGCCTGATTCCAATCTTTAAGCTCAACAGAGATTAGGCCACGGATTAGGTAAGCTTCAGTATGGTCAGAATTGAGCTCAATTGCCTTGCCGAAGTCAATAGCTGCACTACTGTACTCACCAAGCTTTTCTTTTGTAACTCCCCTCTCAAAATAAGCATCATCGTGTTTTGGATTGAGCTCAATTGCCTTGCCGAAGTCAATAGCTGCACTACTGTACTCACCAAGCTTTTCTTTTGCAACTCCTCTCTCGTAGTAGTTTTCAGAGAGGGTGGGATTGAGCTCAATTGCCCTTCCGAAGTCCTCTATTGCGAGGTCATACTTCTCAAGCGCAAGTAAGGATAGGCCGCGGTGGTAGAGTGGGTCTGTATCCTCGGAATCAAGCTCAATTGCCTTGCCGAAGTCAATAGCTGCACTACTGTACTCACCAAGCTTTTCTTTTGCAACTCCTCTCTCGTAGTAGTTTTCAGAGAGGGTGGGATTGAGCTCAATTGCCCTTCCGAAGTCCTCTATTGCGAGGTCATACTTCTCAAGCGCAAGTAAGGATAGGCCGCGGTGGTAGAGTGGGTCTGTATCCTCGGAATCAAGCTCAATTGCCTTGCCGAAGTCAATAGCTGCACTACTGTACTCACCAAGCTTTTCTTTTGCAACTCCTCTCTCGTAGTAGTTTTCAGAGAGGGTGGGATTGAGCTCAATTGCCTTGCCTAAGTCCTCTATTGCGAGGTCATATTGGCTCAGTTTTACATACGTTATTGCTCGGTTCTTATATACAATCGGGTAGTTAGGACTCAGTTCCACGACCCTTCCGAAGTCACTTATTGCACCTTCATAGAGGCCCAACTTAGCCCGAGCTATACCTCTGTTGTAGTAAGCCTCAGACGATTCCGGATCTTCAGCAATTGCATGATCAAAGTCTATTGTAGCTTCCTCATATCTTCCCAATCTTGCAAAGACGAGACCGCGGTTGAAAAAATTGATGATATAATCAGGGTCAATCTCGATCACCCTCTCAAAGTCCTCGATCGATTCATCGTACTTGCGGGTCTTTGAGAAGAGTATGGCACGGTTGTGATAGCCCTCCGCCGAGTCGGGATCAATATCGATTGCTCTTTGGAGTTCATTGAGTGCCAGATCGTACTCTCCGATTTCCCTATATGAAATTCCTCTGTTGATATAAGCTATGAAAACTTCAGGGTCAAGCTCAAGAATCGTATTGTAATCATCAATCGCCTCCTCGTACATCTCAAGCTTCAGATATGCAAGAGCCCTCTTACCGAAGACTGCTGTTAAATCGGGATTGAGTTCGAGCGATCTATTGAAATCAACGACTGATTCCTCATACCTGCCCAACTTCAAAAGTGCAACAGCCCGGTTGAAATGTCCTCCGACAGAATCGGGGTTCAGTTCGAGCACTCTATTAAAATCTTCGATGGCTTCCTCATATTGATCAAGCCTTGCATAGGTGAGGGCACGATTATAATAATCCTCTATTGAGTCAGGATCAAGTTCAATCGCTCTGGTATATATTTCTATCTTCCCCTCGTACTGAACTATCCCCTCTTGATCGATATCCATAATTATGTGAAATCATAACTTCTTAGTATATAAGCATTGAGGGCTATTTTCGCCCTCACAAAGTATTATAGAATGATAGAATGCCAAATCAATTCTTCAAGAGATCTGCAAGTTCTCTGACAGCCGTATCAAGATCGTGATTCATTATGATCTTTACAGTTGCACCGGTGTACATTGCATAGGACATTGCAACAGCCCGGTTGATGCTCTGGTGCTCCTCCATTGAAGACTCAAGTTCATCATCTCTTACTCTCGAAGAATCTCCTTTTCTCCTGCTTGCAATCTCTTTTGGATCTGCTTCAATAAGTACGATATTCGTCGGCTGTAGCGCTTTAAGAACCCATTCAGGGAGCCCTGGAAGGTATCCTTTCGGAGTCTTGATTGTTGCATGTGTATCGACGATAGTATTTCCACCGGCCTCGGATATGCTGCTTGCAGCAAGCTTCTGAACTCGTTTCTGAACTTCAGGCTCGAGTCTTCGCATATCATCTCTTACCTCTGCAAGCCCTTCCTTTTGTACTGTCTCAAACATTACGTCCCCGTAGTTCACGCATCTGAAATCTGCGCCTTCCTTGTTTGCCATCTCAAGTGCCCCTTCAAGAACCGTAGTCTTACCAACACCTGGCATCCCAGTTATTACAACAATCTTTGACATAATCACTCTTCACCTAGGAATCTTCTAATCATCGGATGCATCTCCATCATCTGCTCTTTTGCCAGATCCTCATACAGCCGGTAAACTATACTCACCGTTAAAAGAAGACCGGTTCCGCCCACATTTCCTATCGTACCAAGAAGACTGGTGACAAGGACAAGGCCGCCAATAATTGCACCACCTATCACTGTTACCTTAGGAATATATCTGTTCATGACCTTCTCAATAACAGCCGGATTTCTCCTAAAACCAGGTATCTGCATACCGGATCTCTGGATCTGCCTGGCAACATCCTTCGGACCCATGTTCGCTGTCTGAACCCAAAATATTGCAAAAATGATCCCGCCGAATACCAAGATCATCGCATCTACACCGAGTCTGAGGGCTATCTGCCACGTCTCTGGCGGAATAAGGCCCATATCCTGATAGTTCATTGCAACCATCGATGGAATCCAGTCTGATGGTCCTCTGACCGGATTTAGGTAGTACATAAGACCGGATACAGGTTGATTTTGAACATATGTTCCAAGGGCTGTCGAGCCTCTCCTTGCAAGTACCATTCCGATCATCTGAAAATTCGCCTGTAAGGCCCTGACAAGTATCATCGGTAGGACTGATGCATATATCAGTTTCACTGGGAATCTTCCCCTTGCACCCCTCACAGCGCTGTGTGAGAGTGGGAGTTCTATCCTCGTGCTCTCTATATATACGACTAAAAGGAATATTGCGATCGTTGATAAAAGTGCAAGAATATCCCCTCGCAAGAATATGAAGCTCAATCCACCGGGACCAAGTAACTCACCTGCACCCATATTTGATGATATCCATACCCATTTGGGAATGATCCCAATGGGAAGGTTTCCGACTGAAGCGGCAATTTCAGGAGCTGCGAGTTCCCAGTTGAATATTCCTGTAACCATTCCCCATGAAATACCGGCAACTATAAAGAGCCCTACCCCTGAACCGATTCCCCATTTGGATATTATCTCATCCAGAAAGAGTACCAAAACACCACCTAGACATATCTGAAGGAATAGAATCCACATCAGTGCTGTTGGTGATATCCCAAGAGTAAGAGCAAGTTCTTCATCCACCTCGACGAAACCACCCATCATCTGCGGTATCGTCTCCACCACGATCATTACGAATACGAGTAGTTTTTGTGCACCCTGAAATATTGCCTGGTCTCTTGGATCTCCCAGATCAAGCTTTATCACCTCGGCTCCAACGAGAAGCTGCAAAATAATTGATGCTGTGACGATCGGCCCAATACCGAGCATCACAATGGACCCCGAAGCACCGGCCATGAAGGCCCTGTATTGCTCGAACATATCTACGGATTCAGGAGATAAACCGAACAAAGGAACATTACAGAGCACAAAATAAAGTAATAAAACAGCTATCGTCCACATCATCTTTGTTCTGAAGTGGACGTGCCCTTTCGGTCTCTCGACCGCAGGCAACCTCTTTAAAATTGGTTCTAACCGGTCCTTAAAACCAACTTCGCTCATGAGACTATCCTACCACCTGTATCTTCAATCTTGGCTCTTGCAGTCTCAGAGCACTCGCCATAGATTACCAACTTCTTTGATACTCTTCCGCGTCCCAGAACCTTATCAAAACCAATGTCGTTGAGATTAATATGAATACCATCTTCTTCGGCTTTTGCCGAATCGATGCTTACCAGATGATCCGCAATTTCGTCAAGTTCCGAGACATTGATCGTCCTATCGGAGTATTGGACCTTCTGAGGCCTCTTGAATCCACTCTTCCCGAAGAACATACCTCTCTGCAAGTTACGTACATAATGATGTTTGTCACCACCAGCGTTTCCTCTGCCACCGCGATTTCCGGCTCCTCTCCGGTTTTTGTGAGTGCCACCACCGCATGTCCTTGTACCTCTGAACTTTTTAACTTTCTTTTTGTCCATAAAACCACCTCATAATCAACGCATCTTGTAAAGGAGCTTATTTATCTCATCAAAATGATATCCAATGACTCCTCCTTCTTTGAATGTCTTTTTAGTGCCTTTATGTCCTTTTCTCGGAGGGTGAAGTCTGAATATAGGCTTAAGCTTTGGAACATCCTTCAACCGTACATCTTCAGCATACAAGGCAGAAGCAAGAGCTTTGATATCTTTATAATCGGTATTCTCCTCCAGGTATTTATCACTCAACCGATCTCCCCCTTCTAGCCTCCCCCTCTCCTTAAGGAGAAGCTCAAGGGTCTCTTGGTCTATTTTTCCCCAAGCAATATAGTCCTTCACCTTCTTTATCATGCCTTCGTAATGTGGATTCTCCTGTAACAGGACACAGTGATTTATCCTGTTCAACCGGAGCATCTTAAGGGTGTCTTTTATCTCCGGTCTTACGTTAACATTTCCACGTAATCTAATAACTGCGTACATTTTTCATCTCCAATAGAACTAAACTCACCAGTCTTATTCCTGCTCCAACACCTTCTTAATTGTAGATTCAACGGACTTACCAGCAGATGTTTGTGGGATGTAGGTACCTCCTGCAAACGTTAGATCACATACAGAACACCTCCACACACCGGTACCAACTCTTGAAACTTTAAATTTGCCGCATCTGGGACACATATGCTTTGCATGCATCTGCTCTTCTATATCAGCTATTATCTTTCGTGCCTTCCTCCCGTACCTTACACCATACCTTCCAGCAGATCTACTCTTACGTCCTTTCTTCGTGTATTTCTTGGCCATTTATATCTCCAGAAACTTCTCACGTATCTCTTTGGCTTTATCAATTGCCAAATCAACCATGCTATTAATATGCCCTTCATCAACAGCGAATAATCCTTTCCTCTGCATTCCACTGATTGATCCGTCCGTATTTGATATTACCGTCAGCATTGATTTGGCTACATTCTCCTCGTACAGGTTAGGATCGAGCACTATCTCACCATCAAACTCAACTGCGGTAACTGCTATCGGTATTTCTCTTACGGGGAGTGGTTCATCCTCATCTCCCATCTCATATTGAATATTCGGTATCTTTGAGGTCAGAAGTGCAGCAATTGCACCCAAGGCAGCCGTATCCTGTAGGTTCCCCTCGTCATTGAGCACATGAATATCTACAAATACTATCCAGACCTTTTCACCGGCTTCAACACATATCTTGGAGAGGTCAATTGCCTTAGATTCCCTGATACCCCTATCAACAACTCTTGCAATCTCCACTGAGTTCTCATTCGGAGGGCCTGATTCGAATGTAGGTGAGGCAAGCGGAACGAGCTCTGCATTAGTAATAAGCACACCCTTGTCAGGTGTGTCTGGAAAAGGCTCTCCAGGTTGCATTTTAACCCCAACAACGACTTGTGATTCACCTATCTTAACACGTGCTGACCCATCTGCCCTTGGTATCACTCCGGTCTCAATTACAAGTTCTCTATATTCATCAAAGGCCCTTCCGTCAATCCTTTCGCCTTTCTTGATCAGATTATATATATTATCCTTGTGGATCTCAATAACTACTTCCTTATCCATTTTTACACCGCGCTTTTTTTCTCTCCATACTATAGCTCAACTTTCATACTTAAGAGAGTTGTACGTCATATACTTTACTATTATAAAAACTTGATTTCTGTTCTATATCCCGTGTTAGGTGATCTGCTTAATATCTGCTTAATATTACTTATAGGTTTCATCATTATACCTCTTGCATAATTAACCATCCCAACGTCCAAAACGTTATACTATCTCGTGTTAATAACCACCAGCGAGGGGATGAAATGATAACTTATTCCAAGATATCTAGTAGGCCAAAAATATTCAAATTATTCACCGGTCTAAAAAATCAAAGAGTTCAACACGTTATATCAAGCAATCGAAAGCAGATATAAAGAACAAGAAATCAATAGACTCAATAGAAGAAATAAAATAGGTCGAGGGAGACAGTTCAACCTGTAAATAATAGATAACCTTCTGATGCTTTTGATATATTACAGGCTGTACCTTATTCTAACATTAACAGGATTCTTATTCGATCTCGATTCAAGCAATGTACAAAGGAATATAAGGCATCCGGAACCACTCATAAAAAGATGTATTCCTATACCACAAAAAGTCTACAAGATGACAAAGAAGATCGGCGACACCAGCGAACTCACAAAATACTTCCCTGAGATAAAGTCAAGGATTCCCATAAGAAAACCGAGAGGTAAAAATCTTAAAAAGAAGGAGAAGAGATATAATCATAAGTTGGGAAAAGAACGGGTTGTAATAGAGCGCACAATCGGGAAAATGAAGAAAGTAGGCATCATGGGAAAGGGGTGCTTTGCACCCCTTGTTTTGGTTAAGCTTTTATTTAAAGGCTCCGTAGAAAACCTTCAATTCCAACATAAAAGTTTACAATACCTGTAAACGTTATAGCAGACATCCCTTAACTTGCACTCTTTGTTTCTCAATCTGTCTGATCTGCTCGTATTACAATCACCGAATACCCTCTTCTCCACGGATATATCAGTCTCTACTATGCTCCTTCGGTGATACCTATCGTAATCAAGCCCTGCAAGTATCAACTGTCTATACTTGCCTGTCAATGCTTTTTTATTCCTTGTGGGGATCTGTGCTTCCGCTCGCACAGTATCAAGTCCGAGAATCTCCTTTAATTTTGGCATCTCCTCG
>JAXHUQ010000021.1:0-21938 GCA_034189535.1 Halobacteriota archaeon
TGAATTTAGTTGGCATGTATAATGTCCCAAGTACGGCGTTGTTTCCAGCCATTTCAGCAGCATTATCAAATCTTAAAGGTCTGTTAGTCTCTATATTTATGACAATGCTGGTCGGAAAAATCCCCTCTTTCTCATGAATATATTCTGCTATCTTTTTTAATCGACTCTTTCTCGCCATCCTTTGGTATGTTTCGATGGATGCTCCACTTGTTTTACCTCTGTGAGCAATATATGCGATTTTTAGTAATTTTTCGGGTTCCATAACAAATGAGTAAAAAACTACTTTTCCCATCTTTCCTTTTATAGCATGTACTGGTTCAATTAAATCAGGAATATCTATTCCGTGAAACATATCTGCTAAAAATTGATATTTTGATGACCTACCAAAATGGCTTGGGAGTTCTGAATAATATTCAATTTGTGTATCATCTAGAATTCTTATTTTACTTTGATTTGCTCGTCCAAATCGTTTTCACTGATATCTATGTTCTTTGTAGCAAGAATCCATACTGTCTTTATTTTTTTAAGATTTTCCGGGTCTCGATAATGTGAAAAAATCGATAGTTCAATATCATGTCGAATGGCGGCTAATTGATCAATATCTTTATCTAAGGATCGTTTAGAATGAGGTTTTTCAGCTGCTTTACATTCAATAATACATATACATTGTCCATCTTTTGCAAACACATCAATTTGTTTAGTTATGCTCGTATCATGCCTGGGTATTGAAAAAGTGTTATCTTTATTCATCTCGCAAAAACCCATTCTCTTAAAAATACACCACACTTCGTCTTCAAAACCTGGGCCAACATCCTTTAGTTTTCGTAATCTATTAAATTTATTACTCCTAGACCCTGTTTTTTCCCAGCCTTCGTCAAAGAAAGGCTGAAGATCCTGTTTTACAACCTTTTTGTAAACATATTTCACATTTCTCTTTTTATAAGCTTTTTCCAAATATTCTCCTGATACAAGCCCCTCCAAAATCAGATTATTTGAACTCATAGCCCCTCCCTAAGTCTTTAACAAGGTTTATAATCCTTATTTCATTTAACATTTCTCAAAAAAAAAACAATTTCGCAACTAAATCCCCTTACAAATACAATGTTTTAACTTCCGCCGCAGGCGGAGATGGCCTATTGCGCAAGCCATAGGCCGTAGTTTTGATTAAACTTTTTTATAAAAGTTTATTATGCTCCTTTTAGAAGAGACTTCGCTAGCTTGTGGTCTGTAATCTCAAATCCTGATCCTCTCCCAAGATACTTTGCTATCTCAAGATACTCAAGCATACGACCAACCACAGTGTAACCACAAGATCCTGCAGACTCGGATATTGGGCATAATTTTTTGAAGTCATCACGGCTTATGTGCCCATTTGAGATCTTATTTTCTATAAGTGCATCTATCTCCGAGATCACAACTCTCTTCTTATTCTTCTTGGTCTGATCTTTATTCCAGAACCAATAATAGAGGCAGTCTTCACCGTTAGTATCCTTCCCCCAATGGTCGAAATGGTATGGATCCCCCTTCTCAAGCTTAGGAAAGGTTGAATACTTGTCCGGAATGATCTCCCTTAAGCTCCTATCAAGAACAGAATAGCCAACACTAACAGTCTTCTTTCTACCTTTACTTTTCTTTTTGGGTTCAGTGGGCTCGGAAGCAACTGTTAGCCCTGCATTTAAATCTTCTACAAACTTTTTTAAATCCCCGATGCCTGATCCGCTTTCGACATCTTTCTGTCTCAAGTGAAGTTGGGCACAGGGACTCTTTCCGATAATGTCGCCCATCTCCTTCAATGATCTCCCGTAACTTCTGCCAGCGTATGTGCAAAAGAATGCTACATCTTTTATAGAATCTTTATTCTGGAAGAGATATGTCCTTACAGGAGACGATATATTGCCTATCCATGTAGGCGTTCCAATTATCACAACGTCGTACTTCGAAGGTTCTTTTTTGATCTCATTAATAGGAGCTTGTTTCTTTCTAATGGATTCTACACCCGAGTTCAAAAAACCAAAAACCCCAGACCTATCCTTCCCTTCTGTCACCTCTTCAATATCACAGTTAATTAGATCCGAGATGGCTTCTGCTACTTTTTTTGTCGTTCCGGTTCTAGAATAATACACAAGAAGCGATTTCATCTTTACCCCCTCAACTACCTCTAAGCATGAAGAAGCCCATACTTTGGGCCTTTCATCACCTAAAGCAAATCCGCCACCCAACTGGTGGCAATATAAGAGAATATTAATCCTTCTCCTTTATACGTCTTTCCCTTGTTCTAGGCAGAGGACCTAATCTTCTCCGCTATGGCATCACCGACATCACTTGTCGTTGAGGAACCGCCGAGATCATATGTCTTAACCTTCCCGTCTTTAAGTACTTCCCGAATCGCCCATTCGATCTTCTCAGAAGCAGCATTTTCGCCCAATGTATCTAGCATCATGGCACCTGCCCATATGGTTGCAATAGGATTGGCCTTGTTCATACCTTTGTACTTAGGTGCAGATCCGTGAATCGGCTCAAACATAGAAGTCCCTTCCGGGTTGATGTTTCCGCCCGGAGCAAGACCTAGGCCACCCTGGATCATAGCACCTAGATCGGTGATTATATCTCCGAACATGTTAGGGGTGACTACAACTTGGTACCATTCGGGGTTCTTGACCATCCACATACATATCGCATCGACGAAGTTGAACTCAGTCTTTATATTCGGGTAGTCTCCTGCGACCTCTTCAAAAGTTTCTCTCCAGAATCCATACATATGAGAGAGAACATTTGCCTTGTCTACTGATACCACACGCTCTTTGCCTTTCCTCTTCGCAAGTTCGAATGCATACTTTATCACACGAAGTGCCCCTTCCTTACTGATCACCCCAATCTGGTAGGCTATCTCCTCGCTATCTGTTTCAATATCGAGTCCGAACTTTACATTATATATATCTCGATCGACCTCAAGAGCATCTTTACTCATGCCTTTGGTAGCCCTTCCGCCAATACCTACGTAAAAGTCTTCTGTATTCTCTCTGACAACAGTGAAGTTAATATCCTCCGGGCCCTTATCCTTCAGAGGCGTCCAGACGTTGTCGAGCAACTGGATAGGCCTCAAGTTTACATACTCGCCCAAATAGAACCTCATCTTGAGTAGTATTCCCTTTTCAAGGATGCCAGGCTCTAGTCTCGGATCGCCAAGCGCACCAAGGTAAATAACTTTATATTCCGATAGTTCTTTGAGCGTATCCTCTGATAAAAGTTCACCTGTCTTCAGATAATGATCAGCGCCGTGTGGATATGATATCCATTCCACACCAAAGCCTTCAATATCTGAAACAGCGTCTATTATCTTCTTTCCTTCTTCTACAATCTCCGGACCAATTCCATCTCCGCCAATAACAGGTATCTTGTAGTTGTTCATCTTGTCACCTTGCTGTGAATCCTATCCTTTACTCATTGGATAAATTTACAATGTGATCATTCTATGTTAATATTTTACATTTGACTATACCTGTGTAAAGTATCTGAGAAGGACGTTATCCCATGCAGTTATGATGCCCAGGCAGGTTGCCAGAATAAGTATCTCAGAAACCAGTACGCCCAGGGCAATCGCAAGTAAAGCAACCCTTCTATTCATACCGGTGATAAATGCAGCTATACAACCCATCCATGTTCCAGCTCCGGGAGTCATTACGAATAGAACAAGCCCTATAGCCCCATAGCTGTTGACATATCGTTCACAAGAGGTCCTCGCCCTCTTCACTGTCAGCTCGTAAAAAGGTCTTCCTTTGAGGTATGTATCATATTTACTCAGAATAAGAAGTAGTAACGAGACTGAGATGATATTTCCCGTAAATGATGCAAGAAGAACTATAGCCGGATTCAACTCTCTTGCAAGACCGAGTGGGACTGCGCCACTGTGCACCATTGGACTCATAGCGAGCAGAATGACTTCAAAGATTTCGGAGAACAATATTACAACCCCGAAAAGAGATCACTCGCCTGAAAACTCACTCTCAATCGTCTCTTCGATCAACTCTTTCATATATTCAGTGAGCTTAAGAGCTCCTTCCTTTTCATAGGGTAAGGTTATAGACCATCTGGCCCATCTGGTTTCTATCTCATCTCCATGAATCTCTTGTACCCAGTGTTTCTCCATGGATATGAACCTGCCATACTCTCCTTCTTTGATGAAGCATCGCAGAACCTGTTTGGGAGACTGATCTTCATTTGTTGTAAGAACCCTGTACCCGATATCCTTTACTGTTGTAATGGTGGCCATTTTACTCCTTTTTTAATATTATAGTAATAATATCATCTCAGTTTATAAACCTACCGACCTTCTGATAATACATCAGTCCCATTATGATCTCCGTTAACAGCATCAACAATATTCTCTGGTCTGTTACCGTTTACGATAACAGTAGGGATTTCACATCTCTCTATAATCTTTGCAGCAATCGGGTCCATAATATATATAAAACCTGCCTTCATTTGGCCACTCATTGTGATCTCGACCAGTTGGCTTGGTGTTATCCTGTCGAACTTCTTCGCACTCGGATTCTTGTTGGGATCAGAGTCATAAACACCGTCAACAGATGTCGCCTTTACAAAAATATCAGCACCAACATACTCTGCAAGAATAGCAGCAACTGCATCCGTAGTATATCCTGGACTCACACCACCCATAACAATAACTTTACCTGGTCCCATAACTCTTTTCGCATCTTGATAATCCATTGGTGGGTCAGGGTAGGCACTTCCTGATAGTGCAGCTATGAGTAACCTTGCATTTATTCTTGTTGCATCGATACCCATAAGGTCACAGCATACTTCATTGCTTCCGAAATCCCGTGCTATCTCAATGTAACCTTTTGCGGTCTTACCGCCACCAACGACAACAAAGACCATGTGCTTCTTAAGGAGCTTTCTTATCTCCCCTGCGACTGCGTTGAGTTTGCCCTTTTCAGGAGGGGTTATAACAGATCCACCTAGCGATATCACAATTATCATATTTATCACCCATAGTTTGGTTTTAAGTAGGTTAAGACTTACTTTATTGGTTCTATAGGGATAAGTGTAATTACCCCCACAAGCTCGCCTTTTTTCACCTTACCTGCTATTCCTGCAACAAATAATCCATAATCTGCACTCCGTTCTTCTTCAACAGGCATGGTTATCTCTTCCCCTATTGCAATAACATGTCCAACCGTATGTCTTGCGTATGGCGAGAGGATCATTAACCTGTCTTTTGGAATCTTCACTTCCTCAATCTTTATAGGCTTTGTTTCACCTGCATAATACTCTTTATCTTCGGCCGCGATCAGGTATAGCGTCTTTCCCAGCACATTCCCAATCTTAAAATCGAATTCGCAGAGAAACTTTTCATTGATATTGCATCTTATCTCCCTTGCTCTATGAGCTACTGTTGGCATCTCTATCACGCCTCGGCTTTGCTCTCAAGTGCTGCCTTAATCTTTTTAAGCCTTGAGAAGTTCTCTCTCTCCATCTCCTCTAGACGCATTCTTATGTACTTGGCGGTCGCACCGAGTCTGGGCACTATTATATACTCAAGAGCATTTACTCTACGCTTCGTCTTTTCGACCTCTGTTGCCAGCCTCTTTACCGTCTCTTCAATCTCTGCCAGTTTAATTATCAATTCAATGGACTCTTCAAAGCTCTTTGCACATTCGTCGACTGTAGCAGAGCTGTCCACAAAACCATAGCCTCTCTGAGTAACATCACGTGTGACTTTTCCGGCTTCTATGATGGGCACCTTTACACCCATGATATTCCTAGTATCAAAATCCATAGATATATCTTGGGCAGTCACAAGTGAGATCTCTTTAACGGATTCAACACCGAGTGTTGCCTGTGCCATCAAAAGTGTCTTGTATGATTCTTCAAGTTTACCCTCAACCTCGGATCTTATATCCCTCACTTCCTCTACAATGTCCAAGAATTCAGTAATCAAAGCGTCACGCTTCTCTTTTAACAGTTTATGCCCCTTCTCAGCTAGCTTAACTCTCCTATTCAACTTCAAGAGCTCCATCCTTGTTGGGCTTATACCCTCGATTATATCTGGCATATGCTAATTCTCCTCAGTACAATTTTTACCTTCTACAACTCATGATCCTTATACCTTTTCCTTCCAATTTTCTACATCACTTCGAACATTATCACTCCTGTTCTAAGGTGATAGGAAGTCTGCTATAAAGTATACTATAGAAAATTTTTTTAGGTCATTTCGCTTCTTCATTAATGAGGGATTGTTTTGCTCCAGATTGAAGATTTATCAGTTGACATCGAAGGAAGACGTATAATTGAAGAGCTTCATCTAATAGTTCAAGAAGGTGAAACTCACGTATTACTCGGACCGAATGGATCGGGAAAGAGTTCTCTACTATTGACAATTCTCGGTTATCCTAAGTACAAAGTTAAGAGTGGGACAATATCATTCAAGGGTCAAGACATAACACACATACCGACACCCGATCGGATAAAACTGGGTGTGGGTATCCTATTTCAACATCCACCTGCTGTCAGGGGAGTCCGGCTTGGCGATATGATAAATGTGGCCTTTGGAAAGAAGAGCGAGGAGATCGATGATCTGGAGATTCTCAAGCTTGCCGAAGGGCTCAAGTTCAACAGAGATTTTTTGGAAAGGGACGTCAATCTGGGATTCTCCGGGGGCGAGGTGAAACGCTCTGAGATGATGCAGCTTGTTGCTCAGGATCCTGAATTTATTATGTTCGATGAACCGGATTCAGGTGTGGATGTCGAGAATGTTGAGCTTATTGGTAGAGTCATGAGCGAGCTTCTTGACAGAGACAAAAGACCGAGTGTGAGGAAGAAATCCGGCCTTATTATTACCCACCTTGGATACATAATGAACTTTGTTAAGGTTGACAGAGCTCATGTGATGCTTGGTGGAAAAATCGCATGTTCCGGAGATCCTAAAGAGATAATGAACGAGATCATGAGTGAAGGTTATGAGAGGTGTGTCAGATCATGTCAGAACTAGAGAAGGCAAAGAATGCCAGGAACAAACCAGCTGCTTTTGGAACTGATGTGGATCTTGAGAAATACTCTCTTGATGCCGACGATCATTCTACTCTGTCGTCTATGGATGACCTCCCGGAAGATATCCAAGAGGTTCTACCTATGTGCGGAGTCGATCCCTCTGGTAAAAGCAGGTCCGGATCATTCTTCCAGCTTGACCACTCAGTTATGCTATCTGATTCTACCACGAAGACGATCGAACTTTTGAGCATGCCCGATGCACTGGAAAAACATAATTTTTTGAATAACTATATGTGGAATGCAGTCCCCGTGGATACCGATAAATATACTGCTTATACCGAACTTAACCAGACAAACGGATATTTTATAAGATCCCTACCCGGATCAAAGGAGATTTTCCCCTTGCAAGCATGCCTATTTATAGGTAAGCAGGGCATATCGCAAAATGTCCATAACATCATCATAGCTGAAGAAGACTCGGAGCTAAATATTATCACCGGGTGTTCCGTATCACACAACGTTAAATCAGCACTACATCTGGGTATATCGGAGTTTTATGTCAAGAAGAATGCTAAAGTTACCTTCACGATGGTCCACAACTGGGCGAAGGATGTTGAGATCAGACCAAGGACGGGAATTATTGTCGAGGAGGGTGGCACATTCATAAGTAATTATGTTTGTATGGAGCCTCTAAAGAGCTTACAGCAGAATCCCAAAGCATACTGTATCGGAGACAACTCAAGAGCCACATTCCAGTCGATAATATATGCCTCGGAGAGATCTACCATGGATGTGGGATCAACCGTCTTTTTGAAGGGAAAGGGCAGTAAAACCGAGATTATTTCAAGGGCGGTTTCGACAGGAGAAGGGGAAGTCATTGCAAGAGGTCACCTTATCGGAGAGTCTCCGAAAGTAAAAGGACATCTTGAATGCAGGGGACTCATACTTTCAGACACATCAAGAATACATGCGATTCCCGAACTTGAAGCAAAGACTCAGAACCTTGAGCTTTCTCACGAGGCAGCTGTTGGAAAGATCGCTGAGGAAGAGGTATTATATCTGATGTCAAGGGGGCTTTCTGAGGATGAGGCGACCTCTATGATAGTTAGAGGGTTCTTGAATGTTGACATCAGCGGCCTGCCTGATGAACTTGCAAGAGAGACTAAGAAGATGATCAAGATGAGTATGGAAAAGGCCCTTTAGATAAATGCCACCTGCGGCTTCTGAACTGGGTCCGGGAATGAAAGCTCTTGGAATGGGGTTCACACTAGCCATTACCATATTTGTATGTGGTATGATGGGTTACTACATCGGTAGAAATATCAGTGAGTTTGCAGCGGTCACGGGACTTACCTGCGGCCTATTGTTTGGTTTATTGGGAGGTCTTTATCAGGCATACAAGATCTTTGGTTAAAATTTTAAATGTCATTTTTTGACATTCTCAAGTCATAAATGTCACATTTTTATCAAAAGATTTAAATGAGATAAATATAGCATTTTATAATCGTATTAACGGGGATGATGGGTAAATGAGATTTGCCAATATCAGTTTTGAAGATAGAAAGTGGCTTATTAGTACTATCATTACTATAATTCTCGCTTTAGCCTTGGCCTTTTCGGGCCCCGCCGGAGCGGTTCTTGTCGAGATAGAGGAGTTGGCAGGAATCAGCACAGTAGGCGATTCGATAGTATTTTATGTAAACGCAACGATAGGCGGCAACGAGCGAATACCGATAAGCAACATTACAATCGAAGGGTTACCTAGTATCTCAGGATCTCCAAGTGGAACACTTTTGTTCAATGTATCTGATATCGGTAATGTCACTGAAAATATAACCAAAGGAAATTACGAGATAGAGCTTGTCACAAAATATGGATGGACAGGTGGTAACGGTGGAGACGGTTATGTTTACAATAATGATACTGCGCCTTACTTTGGGTATGGGGACAATTATAGCTTCGAGGGTTACGGATACGGATATAACAATTCATCTACCTATTTTACTAACATCCGCTATAAGATAACTATGACCACGACAGGTGCAACTGCGTCTGACTATAACAGTATAAGGGTTTCAATTAATACGGGAGATTCTGTTCATGAGGCATTTGTCTCTGAAACAGTTTCATTTACACTCGAAGCAACTCCGACACCAACACCAACTCCCACTCCAACGCCTACAGGTGGAGGGGGTGGAGGTGGTTCTTCATCAGCTAACAATGTTCCTACTAATAGTGATGGTAAGGTAACATCGACTACGTCAATCTCATCGTCTGACGGGAACTCAAAGGTCGTACTGAAGGAGGGTACGACGGCACTGGGTTCAGACGGAAAAGCTTTGAAATCAATTACAATTAACCCGGGACCGAAACTAGAAGGTACTATCATTACCATGAATCTTGGTCCGGAGGGAGCAACTTTTAATCCGGCAATCACGTTATCTGTCACCTTTGATCCAGGTGAGGTACCTGAAGGAAAGGTTGTCGTAATAAAGTTCTTCGATGGGACTGAATGGGTTGAACTGGAAACAACAGTTGATCTGGAGTCAAATACGGCAACTGCTAAAGTAAGTCATTTTACTTTCTTTGGCTTGTTCACTGAAGAAACACCTTTCCCAAAGTCACCATCTAGTCAGGCAGTTGGGATACCATCCAAAACTTATGAGGAAATGCCAGTGGCACAAGAACCTGCGGTGGTGACAACACCGACACCGGAGACAACGAACATCGGACTCATCTTCGCCATAGCAATAGCGATAGTGGTAATGGCTCTTGGAATATATTACTTCAGAAGAAGTGAGTTGTAAAGGCTTTTGCTTTTTATGGTAACTGTTTCAAACTATGACCACAATGCTTTAGATCACACATGACAGATGTAATTAAGGGGATATAAATGAACAGCAACGGAAGGTTACTTCTCTTAGGCGTAATTATGATAGTGATTCTATCTGTTATCTCTTATATCATAGGAAATATCTTCGGTTTTGGTCTGTATGGGCCAATTATCGGTTTTGAGATCTCAATTGCGATAATTATGTTCATATATTTCTCTGGTGATGGGATATTATTGCGAAGATATAGAGCAAAACGGGTACCAGAGGACAGCAGCATCTACCAAATTTCGGATCAGCTGGCAGAGCGAATTAATATCCCCCCTCCAAGGTTATTTATCGCAGATGTGAAAGTTCCGACTCTCTTTGCTATCGGGAGGAATTCCAGAAGTTCGTCCATTGTTATCACAAGGTCGATGATGGATCTATTGGACGAGGAAGAGTTAGGTGCGGTTCTTGCACATGAGATGTACTACATCGAGGTGGGGGAGATTCTTGCCAACACTGCCATTGCCGTTGTTTCTGGCGCGTTCACCTCATTTACAACAAGCAGATCGGTATTTCTCGGTTCGATCATGGCAACAGTTGTTGCCCCACCAGCCGCATTCATTATAAAATTTGTAATTCCGGAATCAAGAGAGCATTTTGCAGATCTTAAGAGCGTCGACATCTTCAGAAGAGCGGATAAACTGATGAGCGCACTTGATAAGATCCAAAAGGAACTTGAGAAGGGTGACTTTATGATAAATCCTTCGCATGCACACCTCTTTATAATCAATCCACTTCATGACAAGGGGATCAAGTTTATGGGGCGCAACCTGCGATCCTACAACAAATTGTTCAACACTCATCCATCAGTCCACGATCGCCTAGATATTCTGAGATCTTTCAGGCTTGATAAATAATTGTTTTTTATTACATGTTAAATGATGACTGATTTTTCACACCCTAACAGATCGAGATACCTCACTTAATTGCTACTACAAATAGCAAAGTATATGTCTCCGTGTAACGAAAGTGAGGTGTGGTATTATGATCTTTGGGGGTATCATTTTTGGTTGATATAAAGGTCCCTGTCACGATGGCACTAGTTGGTGCGATAATGGGAATAATGTTAAATCTTGCTTTCGGATATGCACCTTGGGAAGTTGGTGGCATTATAGGTGGTTTGTTGACAGGATTGTTAATGTGGGTTCTGGGGTTGAGCTGATATGGATAGACAGATTACACGAAGGATAGTGCAAATTTCAGTTCTATTGTTGGTATTGGTTGGAGTTGGGACAAACATAGTGTATGTGAGGAATCTCTCTCTCGGATATTTTAGCTGGTTCTGCCCGTTCTTTTACACTCAAACATTATTTGTATGGGGTAGTGCAGGAGTTGGACCATGGATACCTCTGCTTGTTGTCATACTTGGTGGTTCCGTTTTGCTTACCATCGTATTTGGGAGGGTATTCTGCTCTTGGATATGTCCTTTCGGGACCATCCTTGATGGTGTTGGAGCGCTGAAAGAACCGAAGAAGAAGTCGAAGTTACCAGAATTTCTTGCCGATAGGTCGATAAAATATGGAATGCTATTTGGATTTATCATTGGTGCTATTGTGCTCCAAAGGCCAGCCTTCTGTGACATATGTCCAGCAGGTGCATTCTACAGAGTGACCGGTCCTGCCGCTTCCGGAGGATTCTCTGCGTGGCTGTTTATACCCGTGATAATAATGCTTGGGATGCTTGGGATATCATACTTATACGACACAAGAGCACCATGCAAGTATTTCTGCCCATTGGGGGCCCTCTTCTCCATACTAGATAGATTCAGCCTTGAAAGGAGTAGAGTTAACTTACCAGGTGAGAAGTGCATAGAGTGTTTCAAGTGTGCAAACGTTTGTCCGATGGGTATTAGAACCGTAGAAGAATCGATATGGAAAGACAAATCTGTGGCTCCAGGTGAATGCATAAGATGCTATGCTTGTGTTGACAACTGTCCGATGAAAGATAGGCAGCCTATGAAACTGGAAGATGAGCTCTTCGATGACATGCCAACAAGGAGTTAAGGTTAACTGTGAAACAGAGCTTGTCAAATTTGATCTGCGTAAGGCTTATCATATGCTAATATAAATATGTACAAAGTTATGGAACTCAAGGATTTAAGGCATGGTACGGAACTTCTGAAGCGCGGTTTTGCGAAGATGCAGAAGGGTGGAGTGATAATGGATGTCACGAACCCTGAGCAAGCCGAGATTGCAGAGAATGCTGGAGCAGTTGCTGTAATGGCTTTGCATGCCGTTCCTGCTGATATCAGAAAGATGGGTGGGATTGCAAGGATGGCTGATCCTCGGATCATCGAGAGCATAATGGAGAAGGTGACTATTCCCGTAATGGCGAAGGTCAGAATTGGCCATTTTGTCGAGGCCGAGATCTTGGAAGCACTTGGTGTTGACATGGTCGACGAATCGGAGGTCCTTACGCCTGCAGATGAGAAGTATCATATTGACAAGAGCAAATTTACTATCCCATTTGTATGCGGTGCAAGAGACCTTGGCGAGGCACTAAGGCGCATCAATGAGGGCGCTGCAATGATAAGGACGAAGGGTGAAGCAGGGACTGGCGATGTAAAGGAAGCCGTCCGTCACATGCGTATCATCTATGGAACAATTGGTGAACTCAAGGGGATGAAAGAAGAGGACCTTAGAGATTTTGCCGGTAAGGTAAGAGTCCCTGTCGAACTAGCAAGAGAGACGGCAGAGCTTCAAAGACTCCCTGTTGTAAATTTTGCCGCGGGTGGTATTGCAACTCCTGCAGATGCCGCTCTTATGATGAAACTTGGTGCGGATGGCGTCTTTGTCGGCTCGGGAATATTTAAGTCAGAAGAACCCGAGAAGATGGCTGTTGCTATAGTTGAAGCAGTTAATAATTATGATAATCCACAGAAGCTTGCAGAGATCTCAAAAGGCCTTGGCGATCCGATGAAGGGAATCGATATAAGAGGGCTCAGCGAGGGTGAGCTTCTCCAGGGAAGAGGGACGTAAAACCCGAAAACCCGACCTTACACCCTCCTCTCTGACTGCCATCTATTCAGTTTCTCGCTAATTCTGGTATGTATAAATTCTCTTGTCCTTTCGAGCTCATCCTTACGCCCTTTTAGAACAAATGCGCCTCTCTCAGTCTTCTTTTCGATGAGCTTAACCTCAAAATTTTCCAGTACTTCTCCCAACACATCAAGCGGGAGTTGCGATAGGAGTAATTCATATTCTTGATTGTCTTCTGCCACATCTTCACCTTAAAGACTACATGAAATATACTTCATATAAGGTTTTCTTTGTTCAACTTAGCCTTATCTTGAAAAGGTCCAAAATGGGAGGGCAGCCTTCTATAAATAGGCCCTTATCTTTATGCTCTTTTGCACAGTTACCTATCACAAGCGTCTTGTCACCGGGTGAATCTGGAAGAGGTGCATCTTTACCTATTATGACCTTGACATCCCCCATCTCTTCTAATTCTCCCCTCAGCTTCAGACCCTCAAAGATGATCATCAGGGGATCATAACAACCTTTACATGCGCCACCCATATATACATCAACATTTGGGTACATGCCGGACAGGGTCGATAATGGACGTTTAATGGGCCTTTTAACAACCTCAATATCACTTCCGACTATCTTGATATCGTCCATATTACATGTCCCGATACCCTCCCATGCGGCAATTCGGGTCGTATCCACCTCTTCAGGGTAAAAACCGGTAACATAGGATGCGACAGCATCGGTTGCTACAATATCCTTACCTGCTATGAGTAGGCCCAGATTGATCACATTCCCGTAGACCGGGCCTTGACCCTCCATTGCAAAAACACCGTCTATTATGGTAAGATCCGGTCTGATCACCTTTGATAGGTCTACCAAAAGTTGGGGGAGATCTGTCCTATGAAATCTGGTTCTATCTTCTCTTCCAATGAGCCCCATAAGGTTCTTTATTCCAAGTGTAAGAAGTGAGAAGCTGTTAGTCTTTAACTTTGGGATATTTATAATTGTGTCGCATTCCACAACAGTCTTGGGTAATTTGACACTCTTGAGGCGCTTTCCATCGATCTTAACATCGATCTGAGGATCATCATCGAGCAGTCTTACCTCGGCACCAGATCCAATAGCCGCCTCCTCAATACCACTCTTTTTCAGGCATTTCGATGCCGAGCATGCTATCCCGTCCCGCTCACCGACCACGACAGATTCGACATGGTCACGTGTAATCTCTACCATCGCAGCAACTAGAAGTGGATTGGTATTGGCAGCCTTTGATGGTGATGAAGGTGATCCTGCATTGGGTTTAATGAGGACTTTTCCAGAGGTTTTCAGTCCACCTGAAAGCTTTATCGCCTCTTTTACCCTCTCCTTAATATCCTCATATCCGTCACATTCGACTATCGCTACCTCTACCATCATTCTATCATTTATTTTCAGTATAGAAAAAGATTTTCAACTGATCATTGCCTCAGATACTCATAAAGCATCTTCAGGGCCTCATCTGCGGATCTCTTCTTATTTCCCTCTCTGTCGGCATCAAAGGTAAACTTTGAACAGTTGGTACCATCCTCCGATGCGAGTCCAATGTAGACAAGTCCTACAGGTTTATCAGGTGTTGCACCTCCTGGACCTGCAATTCCTGTCACAGAGAGGCCGATGTCTGTTCCCAGAACACTTCTTACTCCTTCTGCCATCTCTTGGGCACATTCTGAACTGACAGCACCAAAACCAGCCAGAGTAGTTTCTTTTACGCCCAGAATCCCCTTCTTCACCTCGTTACTGTAGGAGATCACCGAACCTTCATAATAATCAGAACAACCCGGAACTGATGTTATCCTGTGGGATATCAGCCCTCCTGAGCAGGACTCAGCAACCCCTATAGTGAGTTTTCTTTCTCTGAGCTTATCTCCTATATTCTCCTCTATCCCGGAGAACACTTCGTTATCTCCTTCATCCTGTTCACGCCATCTATCTCTTTTATAACATTGGCAGTTGTCTCAGAAACCAGATCCTCCCACCTTTCACCTGAGACGATACATCTCCTTACTTCGTTTCCGGAATATTTCTCCCTATCGTACAACGGTGGCCTTCTTACGTCATACTTCTTCTCCAAAAACAACCTCCCAATGAGTGAGCTGTTTGTATATACAACCTTTACAGGAGGGATGAGAGATTCTACATGAGAGACCCAGACAGCATTTCTGTTGATATCTATAATCGGGACAATGTAATAGTTTGAGATGCCCTCTGCCTTGAGAGACTCGGAGATCATGAGGTACCTTTCACCGCCAGTGAATGGATCATCTACTTCATGACTTATCTGTGCGCTTCCGACCCCGACCACCACCTCATCAACTTCGGATGAGATCCTCTTGATCACACAGTGATGACCCAAGTGATACGGTTGAAATCTACCTACATATAACGCCCTTGTGTCCATGAAAAGCTCATGATGAATTAACTTGGTGCTTCCTACCTGCCAGTTTACGGACAAATCCGAGGTCTGCTTCCCCCATCTCAATACCTTCAACAAGGTCGAAGTACTTTTTACCTATCCCGTTTCTGATTATGACCGTACTCCACCCCGGTGGTGATCCAACAGATCCGACAGATATGTCTGCATAGTATGAACTGAAATCGAGGCAATGATGGCATGGGGATCTTGCGAATTTTGCAATATCCTTTATCGCAACCCTGTGCTCCTCATCCGCATAAACAACGAACTTACCCTTGTCAAAGTCCATCTTCTTTACCGTACCAAGTGGCACCTGCAGTTCTTTTGTTATGAACCTATTACACAGGTCTTCATAGGTGAAGCTCTCCATACAGAATAGGCCGATGATGAGTCTTATGTTACGGGTGACCTCCCAGCGCATTCTTTCTGCTGCTTGTGCCTGGCAAGGCGTTCCTACTACTGCAATCCTCTCGTACTCATCCATAGCATCCTTCAAAAGTGACAGAACCGGAGAGGCCGTATATTTGGTCCCGGCACCCTTCTTCACATCAGATGCATCTGTAATCAATACCGGGCTTCCTTTCCATTTCTCATCTCTTACAACGGTGAGTACACAGTCAATGTAATCCTGTTCGAGTAATGATTCGATGATTCTGGAGACGACCCCCCCATCCTGGCCCTCTATCTTGCTCCTTCCGGAAAAAACCTTAAGCGCGTTATCAAACTCGTCCTCCGGAAATCCGTTCAACGCGGGACATACACGCTGGCACGCAAAACAATCCTCGCAATTTTCCCCAACAACAGCCGCACTACTATATGGAATATTCGATCCGTATTTCTTGATGAGATAGCAATCTACACATTTCAAATCCCCATCCGGGTGCTCTTGCACCGTTACAGCACGATATGGACATAAAGCTTCACAGGCACCACAACCTGTACAAAGCCCTGAATTTATAACTTGATCAATCTCAGGCAACTTCTATCCTCCAGATAGACCTTGACGTACTCCTTTAAAATCTTATTGGTTTTCAGCGCCCAAAAAACCTACCTATAGCCCCTTTGACATCTCTTTTCCAAATTCTCTGGCGTTAAGTAGATCCTCTCCATTCGGATGGCCTTTCCATTGGTCCTCAAATTTGCCGAGTAAACCCTTTACTTTGTCACTGGCCTCACCCATACAATCGAAGCTTCCTATTACCCTTATACGCCTTCTCGAAAGGTTCCTCTCTGCCTCCTTTAGGGCCATATTATTGAGACCTGAATGTGTACAAAATATCGCCGTCCTGCGTACCGAAGTTGGCATCTTTCCAATAAACTTTGTGACGGAAGCTGATGGTTTACCTGCAATTGTCGGAAAACCTATGAATACTAGCTCGGAACCATCGATTGAATCCAAATCAACATCCCCTATCTTTACCAAGTTTTTGTCATCCTTTTCTATCCCTTGAAAGATCTCATCCGCTATCTTTTTTGTATTTCCCGTATCCGAATGATATACTACATGTATAGTCATGATATCCCTCAATTCACAAATTGGGATTTTACACTATAAAACCCTTTGCCCTTGCAACATTAATTTGGGATAAGGCCCTCTCTCTTGCTTTTGTCATCCCAAAATCTGCAACTATTTCACCACCTTTAATGATCGGACTGAGTAGAGGTTCCATATCATCAGGCTCCTTCTTGCCTCTATATAGTATCAGATCCTGGAGGTTCTCATAGTTTCTATAAACCTCTTTTTCGCCGCCAAACTTCCCTCTCTTTGCACAAGGAACGTTCTCTTTCTCGACAATATCAAGGGAAAAGTTGACCGCTTTTGCGTTTGAGACACTACTCCCAACACCGAATCCATCAACAACATCTCTCAGATCCAAAATCTCCTTCTCGTCCAATCCACCACTTACAAATATCCCAACATCACTACCATTACGGATGTCAAGCTCCCATCTCACCTCTTCAATGATCCTTTTGAAGTCTCCTTTCCTCGAATGAGGTGAATCGAATCTCACATATTCAAGCCTCTTTCCTAGCGTTTGAAATGCTGTTAATGCCTCTGCCTTCTCATCAGAATAAGTATCGCATAAACAAATTCTCTTAACATCAGGATCAATAACTTCATCAAAAGCTTCAAATGCCGCTTTCTGATCTCCGAAGCAGATGATGAGTGCGTGCGGCATTGTACCGGTGGTCTCGATGCCCATTCTCCGTCCTGCAGCAACATTACTTATCCCATCCATTCCACCTATGTACGCAGATCGTTCAATAAGGAGTGCTAGAGCCGGGTGTTGTCTTCTACTCCCAAAAGATATGACTGGAATGTCTCCTGCGAGAGCTTTTATTCTTGCAGCCTTTGTTGTAATACCTGAACTGTGGCACAACATTCCAAGAATAGCTGTCTCAAACTTCGCAAACTCAAGATATCTACCGCGTATCTTGAGAACAGGTTCTCTCGGATAGAAGAGTGTACCCTCCTCCATCCCATAAACGTCAAGATCCTTTCCTTCAAGGAGTCTTGCGACATCCTCAAGACCGGTGAGTATCCCCCAATCACCCTCTGAGACGCTCACCTCGGCAACAACATATGGGTTGATATCTTTTTCCCGGAGGATCTCCTCCGTTCGTAGAAAATAGACGTCTGTAGTCAGGCCTTCTCTTATCTCTTCATCATCAATTATTGAAAACTTCTGTCCCATGGTAGACCTCAATTGAAGATAAACGTTAACTATTTATCTCAATTTCTATCTCTTTAGGTATTGATGAAGTTTGAAGGTGTGGTTCACAGACCACCCCCCGAGTTTGGAAGTGTTACGGTTCAAGCAACTGTCGGATGTCCTTACAATAAATGTGCCTTCTGCGGTACATTCAAAGGGACAAAGTTTAGGATAAGACCCGTAAGTGAGATATGCGAGGATATCGGGGAGCTGAAGGGATCGGAATTTGAAGGACTCTTCTTATCGGATGGGAACAGTATTGCCATGGATACGGATGATCTTCTTAAAATTCTGAGTTATGCATATGAGGTGATGCCAAATCTGAAAAGTGTCAGTAGTAACGCCTCTGCAAAGCAGATACTGAAAAAAGGCGCATGTGATCTCAAGGAACTTAAGGATGCAGGCCTTGGGAAGATATACATGGGCCTTGAGACGGGTGATGAGAATATTCTAAAAGAGATGAATAAAGGTGTCACCACTTCGGAAACAATCGAAGCCTCAAAGCTCGTAAAAGATTCCGGAATTGAACTATCACAGACGATAATCATAGGACTTGGTGGGAGATCAAACTCAAAAAGACATGCGCAAGCAACAGCAAGTATTCTAAATGAGATAAATCCAAATCAATTAAGGCTTCATACGCTGACACCAATAGAGGAGACGGAATTGAGCAACCGAATACTCAGTGGGGAGTTTGAAGAACTTACACCTGAAGGGACTCTTATGGAGATGGCAGAGCTTATTGCTGCCCTCGATGTAGATAGTGAGATCATAAGTCATCGTTCAAACTATATCACTTTCAAGGGACGACTTCCTGAGGACAAAACGGAAATAACCCGGCTGATAGAGTATACCCTCTCACCCGAAGGGCGTAAGAGTTGGGCGGCGGGAAAGGCACGCTACAATATTGCACGTCTTCTCTTCGAATTCAGAAGGATGTTTGGTGATGGCAGATAATAAGATCAGATGCTTCAAATGCAATGGTGATGCCATCATTTTTCAGAGATACTCCGGTATGCACCTATGTAAGAATCACTTTATTGAGGATGTTGAAAGAAAGATCAAGAAGAGTATCAGAAAGAATTTTCCCGTTGGGAAAAATGAGGGTATCGCAGTTGCCCTCAGCGGTGGAAAGGACAGTGCAGTCACACTTCATATCCTCTCAAAGATTTTTCAAGAACGAAGGGATATCAAGATAATTGCCATAACAGTTGATGAGGGGATTGAGGGTTACCGAGATAATACTGTTAAAAAGGCAATACGCTTCACAAGAGAGTTGGATATTGAGCACCATATCGTCTCTTTCAAGGATGCTTACGGTATAACGCTTGACGAGATAGTGGCAATAGATTCTGATCAGGCTCCTTGTACCTTCTGTGGTGTGCTCAGAAGGCAGATGCTCAACTGTGCCGCAAGAGATACAGGTGTAAATAGGGTAGCCACAGGTCATAACCTTGATGACGAGTCACAGTCCGTCTTTATGAATTATTTGAGAGGTGACACCGAAAGGTTGATGAGAACAAGCATCGATAAAGCCTGCTTTATCCCTAGAATGAAGCCACTGCAGGATATTCCTGAAAGAGAGGTCGCACTTTATGCAATAGTGAGTGGAATTGATATGGATATGAGTGAATGTCCGTATGCCTCTCAAGCTTTACGCAACGAGATAAGAGAGATGCTCAACGATTATGAGGTCAAACATCCAGGTACAAAATACTCCATAATACGCGGTTTTGATAAATTATCCAAGGGAATAAAGACCGTAGATGCTGATTTATCAGGATGCACCATATGCAAAGAGCCTTGTAGCGGCGATATATGCAAGGCGTGTAATCTGCTCAAGCAATTGGGTAGAATCTAGGATCCTTTTCTATTATTGAGACCATTGAAGAGTTCTTATATGACTCCTGTGCAGCCATCGCAACCGAGAGCACATATCTCCCGTTCAACCCCGAAGAGGGTGAATAGACTCCGTTCGAAACAACATGAATAAAGTGTTTCAGTTCCCTTTTGAGTGGTTCATCTTTATCCACTTCAATTTCTTCGATGCGTCCACCATTAAAATGAACCTCAAGTGTCTGCCCTATATAATCCAGATAAGCTACCCCATTGACACCCATAACCGCTAGAGTTCTGACCTTGTGAGGCGTGAGCCAGTTCGTTTCAATGAGTCCTGAACAGTTACCACCGAATCGCATGAGAATAGACGCATGGTCCTCAAAAGGACGTACACCATTTCCCGCTATCGTCACAACGTTCTCCACCCTTTTGCCGTAGAGGTACGATATGACATCGATATCGTGCACCCCAAGATCTGTTATCACTCCAACATCTCTTATCCTATCATTGAAAGGTCCAACTCGCTTTGCTGATATCGATACCACCTCGCCAAGAGCATTCTTCTCAACCAGATCTTTGAGTTTGGCAACAGCGGGATTGAATCTCTCGATATGACCTATAACAAGCTTCACTTCTGCATCTTCTGCGGCGTTAATTATCTTATCCGCATTCTCAAGCGTATCTGATATTGGTTTTTCTATAAGAATTCCCTTGACCCCGCTATCAATTGCATCAAGCGCGACATCCTTATGCATAGACGTTGGAACTGAGATGCTTACCGCATCAGGTTCATCATCTAACAATTCCTTATAATCTACATATGCTTTTGTATCATACATTTCAGCAACAGCTCCCACTCTTGCTTCATCTTTGTCTGAGACGCCCAGAAGATTAACTCCGCCCACCTCTTTATAGACTCGTGCGTGGTTCGTGCCCATCACGCCGACACCTATCACCCCTACACCCAACATATCTTTCTTGGGAAAGGGTTCCTCCCCCATGCCCAAATTATCACCTCTAAAGACCCCACCCGGATTCGATGATCCAGATTCGGTATAATCATTCCATGAAGATGCTAATGCTCCTATAAAGCATGCTAGTATATAAATCCATTGGTTCCTGATAATGTGTCAACATCACTCACTTCACCGTATTTTTAAGTGTACCAATATTTTCAATTGTCAGTTCAAGTTCATCTCCTGACCCCAGAAATATCGGTGGATCTTGCTTGAACCCAACACCTCCCGGTGTACCGGTACCGATAATGTCTCCAGGTTCAAGTGTAACCGATTCCGATATAAATGATACGACCTCATAAACATTGAAGATTAAGTTTCTCGTGTTTGATTTCTGCATGAGAATCCCGTTCAACCTACACTCTATGTCAAGATTATCCGGATCACTTATCTCATCTACAGTGGTTATACAAGGTCCGATAGGTGCAAAGGTATCGAAGCTCTTGCTTCTGAAGAACTGGTTGTCCCTTGCTTGAATATCCCTTGCTGTTACATCGTTTAGGATCGTGAAACCTAGAACGTAATCTTTTGCCTTTTCCTTTGAGACATGACTACATCTCCTTGCCATAACTATTGCAAGTTCAACCTCGTAATCCGTCTCCCTTGTGGGAAGTATGATCTCGTCACCTGGGCCAATAACGGCGGTCGGTGATTTGGCAAATATCATAGGTTCTTCTGAGAGCTCACCACCAAACTCTAAGGCATGATCCTTGTAATTTAGTCCAAGACAGATCATCTTTGTAGGTCGTGGAATCGGTGGTAGTAGCTCAATCTCACCGAATGTGAAGAATCCACTGAGCTCCAGATCACTTCCAGCTGACCTTGCAATTTCCATAGATTCCGGGTAGTACCTGAGAAGAGTATAAATATCACTTATCCCACTCAGCCCGAGATCGATGATATATTTATCCGCAATTACGGTACCAAGATGCGCTTCGCCGGATTTAAGGAACCTAACCAACTTCATTATATCGGTATTCAGTTAGATTCGATTGACATGGGTGCACCCACTTCCTCGAATAGCTTAACTATCTTGTTGGGATCTCCTGTTTCTA
>JAXHUQ010000022.1:0-21475 GCA_034189535.1 Halobacteriota archaeon
TTTCCCATATAGCCATGATGAGAAGAACTGTTGATACCACTCGAAGAACATAAGGCGCTATGAATACTCCCTTGTAATAGAAATACTTCTTATATCTCATCTCAAAATTTGATTTAGGTTTTATACCACTAATATTTTTCTTTGAAACCTTAGACGAAACTGTACCAAAGGACCGGCCTTTCAGAAGATAGTATTGATAAGTGCATCAAACTAACGTGAATGTGTGTTTTTATATACCCAGTACTTCGACAAGTAACACAAATCTTGAGAATTGATGGCACAGCTATCTCTGTTTTGTCTGAGGATTCGGCCCTTAACCGTCCCAAAATAACGTCTTGGATGCGGGAAAATTGGGATCTGACTATAGCTATCGTTGATCAGGTGGCTTTAGCTCGGTGTTTTATAAACAGTAGTTTATACCACATTTTTTCAACATATTTACTACGCTGACGTCATAGAATCCTCTGTCCGGCATCAAACTTCTTTTTCATAGTATACTGCGTTATTTCTGATGTTATGGTCTATATGTTTCGCAAAAAGCTTGTGGAAACTATTAAGTACTCCTCCAACAATATTTTCTACTATCCGTTCTATCAATTGATTTTTCGCTCAAAAATCAATTGAGGGATGTATAAAAGTTTACATTCTGAAGTAGTCTATTTAGTAAAAACAATCAGGTATAGCTCTGAATATATAACGAAAAGATATTTTTATATACTATAAAATAACAATATATTATATACTGTTTAATAATTGTGTTAAAATGTTGAGGGAGAATATGACACTTACACCGGAACTTCAGGATAAAATTAGCAATTTGGGTCCAGTAGATATCGTTGTTGGAATATCCACAAAGAATGTTGACACGACAATAATCCACGTGATGAATGTTGTGGCTACCGGGTTGATCAAGTACATGCCGGGATATAATGGACTGGTTGTTGTCTCTGATGGTTTTTCTACAGATAAGACCATTCAACTCGCAGAGATGTTTGAGTTGCCTTCAAGTGTCCCGAAGATAGTCACCGAGCAGATGGGTGGGCCTGGTAAGGGTAACGGTATCAAGACAATCTTCGAGATTGCTTCTGCAGTTGATGCGTCTTCTGTTGTCCTCGTTGATGGGGACCTCTTGAGTATACGCCCGGAATGGATAGAACATCTCGGAAAGCCGCCCTTATATGGAATCTCCGATCTTGTTATTCCATACTACGTGCGGGACAAACACGATGGTGTTATCACAAACCACATAGCCTATCCCCTTACGGAATCTCTCCATGGCATCGGGATAAGGCAACCGATCTGTGGAGAGTATGGACTCTCGATTGAGTGTGTAAGAGAGCTACTGAAACATCCATTAATTCCAGGAGATTTCGGAATTGACATCTTTATCACTACTTTTGCTGCGGCTCACAAATACGAGATTCAGCAGACACTACTTGGTCTCAAGCTCCATGAATCAACGACCAAATATTTGGCACCGGAGAAACACCTTGTTCCGATGTTCAGACAGGTCGTGGGAATGATCTTTGAGCTTATGGATTACTATGAAGATGAATGGAGAGGAAACGGCCATTCTGTTATCGCTCAAAAGGCAAAGGCTAAATTCAAGGGTCAGATACCCACACCTGTAACTGTGGATGCTAAAAAGTTTGATGATGGCTTCAAATCAGGTTATGAGCAGTATAAAGCAGAGTTTGATAGACTGCTAGACGAGGAGTTGTGTTGCAGACTTGAGGAGGCTACAAGAGAGGATATGGCTTACATAGAGCCTGAACTTTGGGCAAAGAGCATCTACAGACTGGCAACAGCTTACAAATACTCTGAAGATAATGAAGGAAAAGATAGAGCGATTGACTGTCTGAGAACCCTTTGGATGGCCAGAGTCTCCAGTTATGTCGAAGACACAAGTGGCCTTGAAGTTGAAGAGGCCGAGAATATACTCACAAAACAAGCGGAGATATTCAGAACTGAGATTGATAACCTGAAGTCTATTTACTGATACATATTGCAGGGCCCTCTGTAAACTTTCGTCTAATCGTAGAGTAGATCGAATGTATCGCCCTCAATCTCTGCATGTGCAGCGGCAAGCCTTGCAATCGGAACTCTGTAAGGAGAACAACTTACATAATCTATGCCTGCACTGTTACAGAACTTGATCGACCTGGGTTCACCTGCATGCTCACCACAGACACCTATCTTCAGGTTCTCTCTGGTCTTTCTTCCCCACCTGATTGCAATCAACATCAACCTTCCAACACCTTTGACGTCGAGGATCTCAAACGGGTTGTCTTGCAATATCTTACGTTCGTTATAGAGTGGCAAGAACTTATTCTCCGCATCTTCCCTTGAGAATGAGAATGTCGCCTGAGTAAGGTCGTTTGTACCGAACGAGAAGAAGCTTGCGATCTCTGCGAGTCTTCCTGCTCTCATGCATGCCCTCACAACCTCCATCATCGTACCGAATTTATACTTCACCTTCACTCCAAGCTGAGCTTCGATCTCTTCACCGGTCTTCTTTGCAATATCATATATCCATTTGAGCTCCTGTGCGGTACAGACTTGTGGCACCATGATCTCCGGATGAATGGTTATTCCTTCAGATGATACCTCTGCAACTGCCTCCAGTATCGCTTTTATCTGCATTTCATAGATCTCTGGGTATGTGATACCGATCCTGACACCTCTGTGACCGAGCATTGGGTTGACCTCGGAGAATGTACTTATCCTTTCAAGGCCTTGTATCTTCGATTTGATAAGTTCATCAATATGCCCATCCCTACTGACACTCTTGACATCCTCGAGCAGCTTATCTACTTTTGACAAATGTTCAAACACCTTCTCATCCATGACCTTGGTCAGATTCGGTGTTGTCTCAACCTTCATAATTACTGCTTTAAGCTCTTTGAGTGTCTCAAGCTCTCTTGAGATCTCTTCGCTTCTGGGTAAGAACTCATGAAGCGGAGGATCAAGAAGCCTGATAGTCACAGGACGGTTCTGCATGACCCTGAATATCTCTTTGAAGTCGCCCTTCTGCATGGGTAGTAACTTTTTAATTGCGACTTCTCGCTCTTCTTTTGTGGCAGCCATGACCAACTGTTGCATCACCGGTAGCCTGTCAGCGAGGTTGAACATCCTTTCAGTCCTGCATAATCCAATACCTTCGGCACCGAAGTTTAAAGCAACCTTTGCATCAGCAGCCGTATCGGCGTTTACCCTTACACCAAGAGTTCTAATATTATCCGCCCAATCGAGAAGTGTAAAGAGTTCATCTGAGATCTCCGGCTCTATCTTATCTACGTCTCCAAGATATATGTTTCCGGTACTTCCCTCGATTGTGACGAGGTCATTCTCTATTATCCTCAAATCCCCAATAGTCGCAATTTTTGCGACCTCGTCGATTACCATCTCCTCAGCACCGCAGACACAGGGTTTTCCCATAGCTCTTGCAACAACTGCTGCATGACTGGTCTTCCCACCACGACTTGTAAGAATCCCCATAGCGGTAAAGAATCCATGAATGTCTTCCGGTTTTGTTTCAGTTCTGATAAGTATTACATTCTGGGCAAGCTTTCCTCTCCGCTCCGCTTCATCAGCATCAAAGACAGCATGACCTGTTGCAGCACCAGGAGACGCAGCAATACCAACTGCAATCGGTTCCGACTTATTCATCGGATCGATACGACTGTGCATCAACTGCTCGATAACTTCCGGTTTCACCCTTATAATTGCATTTTCCTTTGTAAGTACGCCCTCTTCTGCCATATCGACTGAAGTTTTAACGAGTGCATTGGGCCCCATCTTCCCGTTTCTTGTCTGCAGTATGTACAGTTTCTCTTTCTCGATTGTGAACTCAAAATCCTGAACCTCGGAATACCTCTTCTCGAGTATGCCGCGAACCTCCATAAGTTCGTCATAAAGCTTTGGCATCTCGCTCTTTAGATCAATTATCGGCTTTGGTGTCCTCACGCCTGCAACTACGTCCTCACCTTGAGCGTTAACCAAGTACTCTCCATAAAGTACATTCTCTCCTGTTGCAGGGTCTCTTGTGAATAGTACTCCGGTTGCAGAAGTGTCCCCCATATTTCCAAAGACCATCGAGACTATATTTACGGCAGTCCCATCGGCCATCTCTTTTGTGATTCCAAACTCCCTTCTATAATCAATAGCCCTCTTTCCGTTCCAGGAATCAAATACCGCTTTAATGGAGAGTTCCAATTGATTGTATACGTCTGAAGGGAACTCTTTTCCAGTTTTACTCTTGCAGATCTCTTTATATTGATTTAACAATTTTTTAAGGGAATCCACATTAAGTTCATGATCATATTTTACTCCCTTCTTCTCTTTGGCATCTTCAAGAAGATCATCGAATGGTTTATCATCAAGCCCAAGCGAGATCTTGCAGAATAAGGCAATAAATCTCCTATAAGCATCAAGTGCAAAACGTTCGTCGCCCGTAGCCTTTGCAAGACCAATCACAGTGTGATCGTTCAGTCCCAAATTCAAGATAGTATCCATCATGCCTGGCATGGATATTGCAGCACCGGATCTTACAGACACCAACAGAGGATTCTTATTACCACCGAAGGTCTTACCGGTCGTCTCTTCGAGTGCTTTTATATTTTCTTTTACTTCGTTCATCAATTCCTTGGGAAGCTTCTTGTCATTCTCATAATATCTCAGACAGGTCTCAGTTGTAATGACAAAACCCGGTGGTACCGGAAGCCCTATCTGTGTCATGTCACAAAGGCCCGCGCCCTTTCCACCCAGTAGGTCCTTTCGGGTGCTGTCTCCTTCGCTGAATCTATATATAAATTTAGGTACTTTAGGTACAGTAATTACTTCTTGCATACAGGCAACCCCATAGTCTTAGCTCTGTATTCCTCCATATATTTAAATCTTTTTGCAACCAATATTAATTCGGGTATTTAACCATATCCCAGCACGATCTTTTTTAAAAACGGTACTATGCGATCATATTGATGAATAATCATTGATAAAACCATTTACTACTAATAAACGTTACTCATGTCATATATGGCCACTATTATGGCCAGAAATCTTTAATAAATGTTCACATTAATGATGGCTTATAATCGATTTTTATCGATCGGACCACCGGGAAGTCAATGGTGGTAAAAGAGGGGATGATTTTGATATGGCGCTGACACAAACACTACAAAAAAAGGTTGATATGATAAAACCGGTAGATATCGTAGTTGGGATATCCACTAAAGATGTGAGTGCAACAATAGTCCACGTACTCAATACGGCAGGAAATGCCCTTACAGAGTATTTTCCGGATTATAATGGACTTGTGGTTGTATCAGACGGTTTTTCAACAGACAGGACGATCCAACTCGCAGAAATGTTTGAACTCCCTAAGGAAGTTCCGAAGATAGTCACTGAACAGATGGAAGGGCCGGGTAAAGGCAACGGTATACGAACCATATTTGAGATAGCATCAGAAGTAGATGCTTCGTCTGTTGTTCTTATCGATGGTGATCTGCTCAGTATCCATCCCGAATGGATAGAACACCTCGGAAAACCTCCATTATATGGGATATCTGATCTTGTCGTTCCATACTATATACGGGATAAAAACGACGGTAGCATAACAAATCATATTGCTTACCCACTCACCGAATCCCTACATGGTATTGGCGTTAGACAGCCTATCTGTGGTGAGTGCGGCCTCTCGATAGAATGTGTAAGAGAGCTTCTTGAACATCCGTTATTCCCCGGTGATTTTGGGATAGATATATTTATTACCACTTTTGCAGCCGTGAACAAGTATGTGATTCAACAGACCCTACTTGGCCTAAAGACGCACGAATCCAAAACCAAGTATCTTGCTCCTGAGAAGCATCTCGTTCCCATGTTCAGGCAGGTAGTCGGAACGATGTTTGAACTCATGGATTATTACGAAGAGGAGTGGAAGGAGAATCAACATCTCCTTACCATCAAAAAGGTTAAAGCCAAGTATCACGGTCAGTTGCCAACTCCTGTAACCGTTGATGCCAAAAAGTTTGACAATGGATTCAGATCTGGATATAGGGATTATCGGTCATATTTCCGAAAACTGCTTCAAAAAGAGTTGTATGACGAGCTGGAAAAGGCTACAAAATATGATATTGCCTATATAGAGCCAGAACTTTGGGCAAAACTTGTTTATAATCTTGCATCAGACTACAAAAAACCAAAGAATGGTTACGGGAAGATTCAGGCGGTAGACTGCCTCAGGACTATCTGGATGGCCAGGGTATCAAGTTTCGTGCAGGATACGAAAGATATGGGAATAGAAGAAACCGAAAAGAACCTGACGGAACAAACAGATATCTTTAAGAAGGAGTTAGGTTATCTAAAATCAATATATTGAATGGGCTATTAATGGAAATCTTGGATACTGTATACGTCTCGGAAAGAGCAGTTTCTGTTGTGTTATATCTCGGATTGTCGGTTACGATTTATTTTATTTACGTGGCCATCCTGATTAGAAGCAAGAAAAGAGAAGCAAGAAGAAGAGAAGCCTGAAGTTGTCGTCATGAGTGATAGACTTACAGATAATTACGGCCGCACTATCAAGAGTCTAAGGATCTCTGTTACAAATAGATGTAATCAGAACTGCATCTACTGTCATAACGAGGGCGAAGGGAGTAAGAACGGGATTTTTGAAGTAGATAGCAATACAATCTCTCGTATTGTTACCGCTGCTTCATCATTCGGCGTTGGAAAGGTAAAATTTTCAGGCGGAGAGCCGTTATTGCGAAAGGATTTTGCGGATATAATAGCTTCTTTTCCAGCCATTGAAGAGATCTCTGCTACAACAAACGGGACTATGCTATCTGACTATGCCTCAAGGCTAGCTGATGCCGGACTTGATAGAGTAAATATTAGTATGGATACATTAAATGAAGAGAAATACAGCTTCATAACGGGATCACAAAAGAATGTTTTATCGAAGGTACTTGAGGGCATAGAAAGTGCTATTGATGCCGATCTGACGCCTGTCAAGCTTAATATGGTCATCTTACGAGGTATAAACGACTCAGAGATCGAGGATATGATAGAATTTGTGAAGGGAAGGCCCCTGATCTTACAGATTATCGAACTCATGGATTTCAAAAACATACCTGAATATCAATTCGACATGGTACAGATCGAGGATGTTCTGAAATCGCAGTCCGATTCCGTGGTCGTAAGGGAGATGCACCATAGGAAAAAATATTTCGTAGATGGTGCCGAGGTTGAGATTGTAAGACCAGTGGACAACTCGGAGTTCTGTGCAAACTGCACTCGTCTCAGGTTGACGTCCGATGGAAAGTTGAAACCGTGTCTCTTGAGTAATGAAGGTCTTGTTGATGTCAATGGACTCTCGCTTATTGAGATGCGTGATGCGCTTAAACTGGCTGTAAGTAATAGAGAACCATTCTGTAAGGGGTGAGGGTATTGAAGGTTGAGGTTACAATAGATGGTGAGAATATTCCACTGAATGCATTTGTACAGGCGATGCTCGGAGGCGGTCTCGTCGGTGCAATCGGTCCACTCAGTGGTGTAGATCCCGATTTTAAGAACGTCAAGATATCGGTGGATAGGTAAAAAAGAGTTTTATATGCTCATTTTTTCCAATCTTTCGGATTTTTTGCCCAGTTTAGGATGATCTCTCTCTCCGAAGACTTGATGTAATCCATATCAACTGCTGAACCTATCAATGTGCTCAGATCCGTGAGTGTAATTAGATTGATCATCTCTTCCTCAAATGCCGATTTTGAGACTTCCATCTGATATGAGAAGATGGCCATACACCAACCTACGATCCCACCGGATTCTCTGAGAGCTCTTGCAGCAGAGATGGCTGAGGTCCCTGTACTTATCAGATCTTCTATTACAAGCACTCTATCGCCACTGGTTATTTTACCCTCTATTCTGTTACGCTTGCCATGCTCTTCAAGGGAAGATTTGACATAGATCATCGGTAACCCCAGAATTTCAGCAAGATAAGCAGCATGAGATATACCGGAAGTGGCGGTGCCTGCAATGAGATCGATCTCGCCCCTTCCAATAACACCCTCAACTACTTCAGCAAACGAGTTGATGACATATTCCCATTCCTTGGGATTTGACATAAGAAGCCTGTTGTCCGTATAGATCGGACTCAGCATCCCGGAAGCATACCTGTAAGGTTCATCAGGACTGAGCGTCACTGCCTTTATTCTGAGGAGTATCTCTGCTACATCCCTACCACTACTCTTTAAGATGATTGGGGGTCTATTTTCTTTCCAATTCTTGCTCCATTTTTCAGGTCCCTTCACCCACTTTTTTACATCCTTTAGATCACCATCTGAGATCTTTTCTTCTTCAAAAGCAATATTAAGAAGTGTCTCAAGGTCTGTCAGACTGTGAAGAGGTATCCCCTCTTGCTCAAGAAGCTCTTCTTGAATTCCAAGATTGTAGTTGAATATTGTGAGACAGTAAGCTATCCTTGCATTGCATCCCTTTACTGCTTCGATGCTTATCGGAATATCATCTCTTGTTGATAGTTCATCACTAACAAGTAGTACTGAGCTACCCTTGGGGACAGTCCCTTCAATCTGCTTCTCCTTACCATACTCCTTCTTTGAGGCCCTTACGTATGCCATCTTCAACTTGAGATGTGATGCAATGTGCGTTGTAAGCGGAATTGCGGACGGACCACATCCAACAATTACATCGATCTCCTCATTAATATCCTCGATAATTTTAAGAATGGTACTTATGATTCTACTTCTCTCTTCGGGAAAAGATTCCAAGAAGCTGCAATCGATCTGTATCGGAGTCAAAATTCCTGAGGGGTACTTGAGCGGATTTCTCAAGTTGAAGCTCAACGCACCGACTTCAAGTAATATCTTTGAAACCTCTTCTCTTGAAAGCATCTCTTCTCCGTGCTGCTTTTTATCTATATCTTTGATATCTCCTCGTAAAATTCTTCGGCAGCATCTTTCGGTTCATTGGCTTCATATATTGCTCTACCGATAACTTCGTAGTCCGCTCCATTTGCTATTGCATCTCCAACTTTTGCTCCCTGAGCCTTTACACCGGGAGAGATCACATAAGCATCGGTGAAGATTGATGATAATCTCTTCACCCTCTCGGCCCTCGTCGCAGGAAGGACTACGCCGTCAGCACCAAGCTTTTGGACCATTTCTGCCAGCTCTTCTGAGATCTTTGCCATAAATTCGGAAGCACCGGGATGCGACATCTCGACAACAACTATCACATCACCTCTACCAAGGTCTATCAGTTCTTTTACGGTATCACTACCGACGAATGAGTGTACAATAACGACATCTGCCTCGGCATCGTATGCATTTTCAGCTATCCTTTTACTTATGTAGGGGATATCCGCAATCTTCCCGTCATATATGATCGGTAGTCCCGAGATCTCCTTTATCTCTCTTGTAATACCGATCCCGACCTGCATCTCGAGTGGCCTTCCGATCTTTATGACGAAGTTCCCTTTTGCACCTCGCAACTCACGCGCTAGACTCCTTGCAAAGGAAGGATCCTCCATATCAAATGCGACAATAATACCCGGTTCTTTACTAAGAATAGACATCTGTAGTACTCGTTGGAGAAAAACTACTCTTCACCCTTCTTGAGCTCCTCAAAGATGTCATTTGCCTCATCAGATGTGGCATCTTCATGGATTATGGCTCTGAGGGCTTTAATCATGGACACTGGATGTTTATTCTGCCAGATATTTCTGCCTAGGTTGACGCCAACTGCACCTTTTGAGATACCGTCGAAGACAAAGTCGAAGACCTCTTTTTCAGTATCAACCTTCGGTCCTCCTGCCATCACTACCGGAACCGGACAGCCATCCACTACCTTGTCAAAGTTCTCACACCAATATGTCTTGACAACACGTGCACCGAGCTCTGCTGCGATTCTACTGCAGAGTGCAAGATATCTGGCGTCTCTCTTTTCAAGTTCTTTACCTACGGCTGTCACTGCCATCACCGGTATCCCATAGTCCTCCCCCCAGTTGACAAGCTCGGAGAGGTTCAGTAGAGATTCTTTTTCATATTTTGTACCAACAAATATCGACATTCCTACAGCAGATACATTGAGCCTGATCGCCTCCTGTATCGAGGTGGTTAGACCTTCATTTGCAAGATCTTCTCCTATCATGCTGGTCCCACCTGAGACTCTAAGAATAATTGGTTTACTATCCACCGGATCGATAGAAGACCTGAGAACACCTCTAGTGACAAACAAAGCATCACAGTAGGGCAAGAGTGGTTCGATCGTATTACTCGGTTTTTCCAGTTTTCTTGTTGGCCCTTGAAAGTATCCATGATCGATCGGTAAAAAGAGACATCGTCCATTTGATTTGATCAGTCGTGACATACGATTATTCATTCCCCAATCCATATTGGTCCCTCCTTGTTAGGCCTAGTTTAATCACAATATATAAAATCATTTTGTAATGGTGATAGAGAAAAGTGATTTTCAGATCACATAAAGATCTTCTCGGCCTTCTTTATAAGCCTCTTGCCTTTTTCAGTCGTTTTATATGTGTTGTTGTAAGACCAAAAATTCAGTAATCCCTCTTGTACAAGAAGATCAAGATATATATCCACGGTTTCATCTCTCAGGTTGGCAGAAAGCGCAATCTTTGATTTTGCAGCGTCTGTTAAAGCCGCGACAAGGATATCAACCATAATTTCTACTCTGCTTCGAGACATAAAACCACAGAACCCATATCAGCAATTGTATGCGATATATATAATCCTATATAATACCTCATCTCTCAAAAACATAAAACTTACCATCAAAAAAACCGATATTAAAAAGGGTTCACATGTTCATAAATTGTAATTTCGTGATCATACATAATTTATATTTGCTCACCCTTGTTTATATAGTGGTGAAACACTTGGAGAAGGATATAAAAATTCTAGAGGGCGTGGTCGATAAAATACAGGTTTATTCGAACAAGAGGGACTGGATCCTTCCGGAGGATATCTTTAAAATATATTGAGGTGACACTTATTTGAACGAGATGAATACAACTTCTAATCTGGGCAACATCTGTGGTGAGATACTCGAATCTCTCAAAGAAGATGAGGAAGAGGGGAGATCGCAAGAAGAGATTACGGAGGATTTGGAAATTTCAGAGGATACTTGCGCCCAGATACTTGATTTAATGATCGAATTTAACCTCATCCAGATAGATCCTGGAGAGGGAAAGATCAAGCTTGGCAACTTCGGATCAAGACTCTGCGAACTACCGGATGAGTGACTATCTTCGAAGTTTGAGGTTGTCACCTTCCTTCGAATTTGGGGCTTCTCTTCTCAAAGAAAGCCTCTGATCCTTCCTTAAAATCTCTGCTAGCAAGAAGCTTATCCATTGATGAAATGGTATTTGAGAGCTCTTCACTCTCTAGATACCTATCTATTCCTGATTTTATCTCCTTTATAGCAAGCGGTGCGATCTTCTTTATCTTTTCAACAGTCTCCTCCACGCTCCCCTCAAGTTGATCATCAGGAACTACTTTACTTATAAGACCCTCTCTTTCAGCTTCCTTTGCGCCAATCACGTCACAGGTGAGCATGAGATATTTTGCCTTCTTTGATCCGGTTATCTGGGGTAATAACCAGATACCAAATGGAGGGAATATACCAAGTTTGGGCTCAGGAAATGAGAAGGACGAACTCTCCGATGCAATAGAGATATCACAAGCCAGTACCAGTTCAAACCCACCACCAAAAGCAAGTCCATTGACTGCGGATATCACAGGTTTTTTTGAGTTCACTATAGCTTGAATGAGTTTCTCTGCAGATCCGTCACCTATGGAACCCTCAAAATCCGATATATCATTTCCAGCAGAAAAGGCTCTGCCCGAACCTGTGATAACAATAGCGACAACATCTTTATCTTCATTTGCATCTCTTATTGCAGATCTGATCTCCTTCCACATCGTCCCATTCAATGCGTTTAATTTTTTTGGCCTATTGAACGTAATCTTTGCCATTTGGTCTTCTTTTTCATATAATATCGTCGAAAAACCCATACCTTCACCATCCGAATTATCCGATTGGTATTCTTACCTGTTCTGTCTATTAGTCATCGGATAAACATTAAAAGATTGTACTTGAAGAGATCAGTTTTAAATATTATCAAGTAAATTAATGAGATTGAGAAAGTTGCCTATGAGGTGAAGTAGATATGCCACAAGACTCAATTTTTGATGAATTCGTATCCCAAGAGGTAAAAGAAGATAGAGTAGCACTTACATGGTTCAACGATTACTCAGGTTTTGCGATCAAGAGTGCGAATGGGACGATCCTGATTGATCCCTTTGATATCAGCGAGGAAGATGCAAAGTCTGCCTGCGCAGATATGGTCCTGGTATCTCATGGACACCCCGATCATTTCAACAAGAAACTCCTCTCTAAGATATCTCCGAAGATGATAATAGCGCCTCCGAATTTAGCCAAAAAATTGAAGGATGGAGATGTTCGTGCCCTCCTTCCTGGTGAGAGTATCGGTGGTGAGGTACGGATATTTGCAGAAAAGGCAGTCCATCCGGCTATTAGTCCGCTGACATTTGTAATTCAGATCGGTGAAATTGTGATCTACCATATGATCGATAGCATGAACTTCGATGAACTTAGAGATATTGGTGAGAAGTACGCCCCTGATATTGCAATTGTACCCATTGGAATAGCTCCCGGAACCTCTCCAAAAAAGGGTGCAAAAGCTGTCGAGATGCTGAGCCCGAAGGTAGCAATCCCCCATCACACCAAGAATGGTTTTGAGGAGTTTGAGGAGGCTGTAAAGGATCTGAAGCCCGATACGGACGTGGTGGTGCTTCGGAAGGGGGAGGTCTATACTTATAGCAAAAGATAAGGTGCATAAGGTAATTCCTATTAAAACCTTATAGTTATTCTATGACGAGGTATCAGGATGAAATGGCAAGGAAGATCAAGGCGTAAAGCCTCTGGTGGAAGATTAGTAAGTTTGAGAGGAAAACGAAAGTTCGAGATGGGAAGAGAATCCCCCGAGACTCATGTTGGAGAAGAGAGAAAGAAGATAATCAGGACCAGAGGCGGTAACAGAAAGGTCAGAGTTCTACGAGCAAGTATGGCAAATGTGACTGATCCCGGGACCGGTGAGACGAAGAAAGTAAGTTTGGATGTGGTCGTTGACAATACTGCAAACCAACATTACGTACGAAGGAACGTGGTGACAAAAGGCGCTGTTGTAAAGACCGAGCTGGGTGATGCAAAGGTAACGTCCAGGCCTGGCCAGGATGGGACCGTTAATGCCGTTTTAATCAATTGAAATAGTAAAGAAGAGATCTTTTTACGCCCTCATGAAGCGAAATAGCAGTGACAGGATAACGATCTGGCCCGCTTATATAGACCAGTCCAAGTCGAGAAGTAAGGGCAGGATTATACCGAGAAGAATCTCCGTTAAAAGTCCGAAGTTATCCGAGATAGCTGATGCTTGCCAGAAGTTGGGTCTGGATCCAGAGATAGAGTCCGACAAGTCATATCCCAGGTCATGGTGGGAAGCGAGTGGCAGAGTGATTGTTAATAAGACCTCTTCCAAGTCAGATATTGCAAGGCAGATCTCAAGTATGATTAAGGAATCCAGATAGAGCAACTTTTGCAAGTTTTTTTGGCGATATGTTTATGTGTTTGCGGCACAAATGAATCTGCATGGAAGAACCAGGTGCTATAGATACCCTTAAAAAATCGTTCAATATCCTCATGGATGATCCGGGTATAATCATCCTTTATGCAATACCTGCAATCATTGGAATTGTTATGACTTTTCATATATATTCCGTGGCCGGATGGACTGCTATGGGTACAGGTCTTATGGGTGGTGCAGGGGGACAGATGAGCGCTCCTATGCAGGCGGCTTCAGGTTTTGCGATGATTGCTGCCATATTACCATTAATATTAATCTACGGCGTAATAAGTTTGGTTGTTAGCGTTATCGTTATGGCAGCAGCCATATTAAAGATTGATGCCTTCGTGGGAGGCAGCCACCTGGAACTGACAGATGCAATATCGAAAGGTATACCCTTATTTATACCATTGCTGATCTCTAATATACTTGTTGGACTTGCAATCGGATTCGGTTTCTTTTTGCTGATACTGCCAGGGGTTTACTTTGCACTCAAGCTCTCACTCTTTGGTCCGGCCTGCGTCCTTGAGACTGGTGATATAGGATGTATCCGTAGAAGCTGGGACCTCACTCAGGGTAGAGCCTGGACAATATTGGGAATATTGATCATACTTATGATTCTCTCCCTTGTCCTAAGTATTGTACCGGTCGCAGGATCAATTCTAAGTATGCTTCTAATCAACCCACTCTATATCACCTCGATGACCTTGATATACCTCGGAGCAAAGAGCGGCGAAAGAGATATAATGGTTGATAACATGCCACAAGAGGCATGATCAAGATACAATATTGCGTTACGTCAACTATAAATATGATGAAATTTCAAGGGTGATAGCATGCCAGAAGATTTGGGAGAATTGTTGAGTAACGGTTTTAGGACTTGGAATGGCAATGTGAATATAGCTATCCCTTTTTTACTAAATACAGTCACTTCCATATTAGTTGCATTCATTGCAATGGTTACTGCACTTGTTCCAGTAGCAAGAGATCTCTTACCGGTACTAGAAGGTGCCACAGTGATACCTGGTCAACCGAGGATATCTCCGGAGGATCTTTTGCCTGTACTCATTGCGCATTTTGATGAAATATTGGTCATCGGCGGAATCTTCTCAGTCGTAATTATACTCATTAGAACATTCTTCATTGCAGGTGCAATTGGAATGGCAAAAGAGGCAACGAATAGTGGTGCCACCATCTTCTCCGACATGGTGGACTATGGCAAGGATTACACCTTCGCCCTATTTCCAGCAAAGCTTCTAATAAGTGTAATTATGTTTGCACCAATCTTCCTTCTGCTATCTGGTCTCGTTACGACCGTAAACGGGTTTATGGCGGTGATAGTTGCGATGTTGCCATACATGGCCACGATATTCATCATCTTTCAACTGGTTGATTATGCCATTGTCTTGGATGACCTTGGCACTCTTGAAGGTTTAAAAACCGGTATGGAGATCTTCCTTAAGAATAAGACTGATGTAATCCTTTTGGTTGTAGTTGTTCTGGGCATCTCGGTTATCCTGAATCTGAGTACATCGATACATCCGGTACTCACATTTGTAGGTCTTCTAGTTTCTCTTCTTGTTGTAAGGCCACTAACAGTTGTCTGGTGGACCCGGTTTTATCAGGATAGGAAGTATGAAGTGACAGGGACATAGCAGTAGCCGTCTTACAGGTGATGAGTTATGGATCAGGGTGAGTTCAGCACGTGTGTGAAGATACCTAACGACAGAATAGGAGTGGTAATCGGCCCTGAGGGTAGTATAAAAAAGAGAATTGAGAGCAGCTCTCACTCTCAAATTGACATCGATGGGGAGACGGGTAATGTTGATATAGTTACATCGCATGATCCGATAGGAGCAATGAGGGCTTCGGATGTTGTAAAGGCTATTGGTAGAGGTTTTTCTCCTGAGAAAGCACTCCGTTTGTTCGATGATGATATGTTGATCCTCGATGTTATTGACATATCAAAAGTCGCCTCCACACCAAAAGAGATGAAGAGGGTCAAGGGCAGGATCATTGGCAAGGAGGGTAAGAGTAGAAACGTCATCGAGAGTTTGACAGGATCGAAGCTCTCCATATACGGCAAGACAGTCAGTGTTCTTGGATATCCCGAACAGGTCGATATGGTAAGAGACGCTTTAAACATGCTGATAGATGGGGCACCTCATGGGCATGTGTATGCTTTTCTGGAGAAGAAAAGAAAAAAGTTAAGAGAGTTTGGCTAGAGTCCTAAAGATAGCGTCTGTAGATCTAAATTCTTTTAGTGCCTCGGTGGCTCAGCCGGCAGAGTGCGTCCTTGGTAAGGACGAGGTCGCGGGTTCGAATCCCGCCCGAGGCTTTAGAATTGACATTTCTCTTCGCCATTTTTAGGAAATATAAAAAGCTTTTTCGTTCAAAGAATTTATATTCAATACGGATGATAATATCGATTGCTAGCGGAAAAGGTGGAACAGGGAAAACGACAGTCTCCGTCAACATGGCCCTTACTCTAAAGAATATTCAGCTCCTAGATTGCGACGTGGAAGAGCCGAATTCACATATATTTCTTAATTTCGAAGTACTCGAAGAGGACTCGGTTTATATAAATGTACCTGAGATAGATAAAGAGAGATGCACATTCTGCGGCAAATGTTCGGAGTTTTGCGAGTTTAATTCACTATTTGTTGTGAGAAGAGATCCTGATAGGGACGTGCGAGGAGATATCATGACCTTTCCGAATCTCTGTCATGGGTGTAAAGGATGTGCTATTGTCTGTCCCGAAGATGCGATAACATATAAAAAACGGGAGATGGGCACTGTCAAAAAATGTATTGCTCAAGAGATCGATTTTATCTACGGTGAGCTGAATATCGGTGAGCCAATGGCAGTTCCGGTTATTAAGGCTGTTAAAAAGAATATCAACAATATGAAGACTGTTTTAATAGATTCGCCTCCTGGAACATCTTGTCCAGCAATCAATTCCATCTACGGAAGTGATTTTTGTCTCTTAGTGACGGAACCCACTCCTTTCGGCCTTTATGACATGAAGCTAATGGTTGAAGTTCTTAGAGAGCTTGAGATTCCTTTCGGTGTAATCATAAACAGGGCTGGAATAGGTGATGAGGGGGTCTATGATTATTGCAGATCCGAAGATATTGAGATTCTACTTGAGATCCCCTATGACCGGAGAATTGCAGAACTTTACGCCACAGGGTCCACATTTACTGACAAATTAGACGGTTGGACTGAGAAGTTTAGGAAACTATTTGATAAGATTGAAGGAGCGATTGAATGATGAAGATTGTATACGGTCCCGTACCCTCATGGCGTTTTGGACGATCAATCGGTGTTGATCTAATATCAAGAGAGGATAATATCTGTTCCTTTGACTGTGCTTATTGTCAGCTCGGGAATACCAAAGAAAAGACGATAGAAAGGCGTATATTTGTAGAAACGGACCGGATAAGGCGAGATCTTTTACCTCTTCTCGAAAAAACCGAAGCTGATATTGTGACTTTTTCAGGTACTGGAGAGCCAACCCTTGCATTAAACCTGGGTGAAGCAGTTGAGACTGTAAGGGGTATTACGGATCTAACGATAGCTATTCTAACGAATTCTTCTATGATGTTTATGGAAGACGTCAAAAAGAGTCTGTTAAAATTTGATAGGGTGGTTGCAAAACTTGATGCGCCAAATGATCAGATCTTACAGAGTATAAACCGGCCAATCTCCGAGATCTCATATAAAAGGATACTTGCCGGAATCAAAGGTTTCGGTAAGATCTTCAAAGGTAATCTGGCATTGCAGATGATGTTTATCGATGACAATATTAGATATGCTGAGGAGATGGCAGATATTGCCCTTGAGATTGGTCCGGAAGAAGTTCAGATAAACACACCAACCCGCCCATGTCCGGTGCAGGCGCTTAGCCCAGGCCAGATGGAAGAGATAAATAAGATCTTCGAAGATAAGGGACTTAAAACAGTCTCTGTTTATAGAAAGACCAAGCCTGATGTTGAACCTGTCGATCTGAAAGAGACCTTGATGAGGAGGCCGGTTTTATGAAAGAACTTTGCATCATCAGTGGAAAGGGAGGTACCGGAAAGACAACAGTAACCTCGTCGTTTGCGACACTCGCAGAGGAGAAAGTAATCGTCGATTGTGACGTGGATGCTCCCGACCTTCACCTGATCATGAAACCGGAAATTATTGAAAAAAATGAGTTTAGAGGGTCCTCTTTAGCCGTAATAGATCCAAAAAAGTGTACGGAATGCGACATATGTGAAGAGGTCTGTGAGTTTGATGCGATAACTGATACCAAGGTAAACAAAATCCTCTGTGAAGGTTGCAACGTCTGCACAATATCATGCCCCGAAGATGCGATAACGCTCGAAGAACAGATCTCAGGATACGCATATATCTCTGAAACAAGATTTGGTCCAATGTCACACGCACAACTTGATATAGCAGAAGAGGCATCTGGAAAGCTTATCACTCAGGTAAGAAACAACGCAAAAGAGATTGCTGAAGAAAGGGGACTGGATTTAATTATTACAGATGGGCCGCCTGGTATAGGTTGTCCTGTGATATCCTCATTATCAGGTGTTGACCTTACACTCATCATTACAGAACCGACACATTCAGGCCTTCACGACCTGTCTCGAATACTCGAACTTGTCAAGGGTTTTGGCGCAACTGCACTCGTATGTATCAATAAATACGATATCAATACCGGCAATGCTGATGCCATCATTAAATTCTGTGAGAGTAGAGGAGTTCCTGTAGTTGGGAAGCTGCCATATGACCCCATTGTAACAGAGGCTATGGTTGCAGGAAAAGCTGTTGTAGAGTTTGGCGATAGCGAGATTGCGAATCAGATAAAAAAGATGTGGGGCGAAGTTAAAGATCTACTCATGATACAATAGTACAATCACACAATTTTTTCATTGTTGGTTTAAAAAAACCAAAACCTTTATGCTTTGTTATGAATATAAATTCATAATGATAATGTCTTGATTTCGATGACTCATCGAAAAAAGCATTATCATGGCCATGAAGCTCCAATGTTTGTTTATGGTCTCAAAACGACTCATAGAGGTAAAAAATGGTAGAATGTGACGATAATTGTGGTACCTGTTCTGAAGCAGGAGAGTGTACTGATCCGAAGAAGAGGGCAATACTTGAGGAAAAGGCTGTTTCGGATAGGATGTCAAAGGTAAAACACAAGATTATGGTGATGAGTGGGAAAGGTGGGGTCGGAAAGAGCACAGTTGCGGTTAACCTGGCCCTTACACTTGCTGCAAGTGGGTTTGAAGTAGGGCTTGTTGATGCAGATATTCACGGGCCTAACGTTCCGAAGATGCTTGGAATAAAAGAGACTTTTCCAACTGCTACTGAAGATGGCACAATACTTCCCGTGATAGTTCCGCCAAGACTGAAGGTGATATCAATGGCTTTTCTCTTGCAAAGCCCCGATATCCCCGTGATCTGGAGGGGGCCCATGAAGATGACTGCGATAAAACAGTTCCTTGCAGATGTGGAGTGGGGTGAGCTTGACTATCTGATAGTTGACCTACCACCGGGAACAGGAGACGAACCACTCAGTGTTGCTCAACTCATACCGGATATTGACGGATCGATAATCGTCACAACGCCACAGGAAGTAGCACTTCTCGATTCCAGAAAATCAGTAAACTTTGCAAGAGAGCTTAAGACACCTGTGATTGGGATTGTGGAAAATATGAGTGGCCTTATATGTCCCAAATGTGGAGAGAAGATAGACCTCTTTAAAGTTGGTGGTGGGAAGAGGTCTGCTAGCGAGATGGATGTGCCTTTCCTTGGTTTTATACCCATTGATCCGAAGATTGTTGAAGATGCTGACATGGGGAGACCATTTATACTTGGAAACTCGAAAGCTTCGGAATCCTTTGAGGAGATAACGAAGAAGATTCAGGATTTTGTAAAGAGTTAGGACGAGGTCAAAAAAGATGAAGATATGTATAACGGCAACTGGTGAAGATCTTGATTCCGAAATTGATCCAAGATTCGGAAGGTGTTAATACTTTATCTTCTTAGATTCTGATACAATGGACTTTAGTTCTCTTCCAAATGAATATAAAACCGATGAACATGATGTTGGAATAATAGCATCGGAAAGGTTGATTGAGAAAGGTATTGAGATGCTTATAACCGGAAATGTGGGGCCCAATGCTCTTTCTATCCTATCATCCTCAGGAATTGAGATTATTACCGGTGCTATGGGCACGGTCAGTTACGCTATTAAAATGTATAAAAAAGGCAAGCTGATATCGATCAGTGATAAAAATGCCCAAAATGTTAACGGAAAAAGAAATTGAATGGATAGTAAAAGATGAGGTGAAAAGAATATGAAGATATGTATAACGGCAACAGGTAAAGACCTTGATGCACAAGTTGATCCAAGATTTGGTAGATGTCAGTACTTTGTAATTGTTGATCCCGATTCGATGAAGTTCGAAGCTTTATCAAATGCCAGTATCTCTGCATCGGGTGGTGCGGGAATAAAGGCTGCTCAGACTATTGTCAATGAAGGAGCAGAGGTTGTAATTACTGGAAATGTAGGGCCGAATGCATTTCAAACACTATCTGCAGCGGGAATAAAGATAATAACCGGTGCTTCCGGTACACTCCGTGAAGCAATTGATGCCTACAAGAGAGGTGGATTTAACGAGACCAGGGGCGCTACGGTTGCAGAACACTCCGGAATGGGCGGTATGGGTTCAAGAGGAGGAGGCGGGCACGGCGGAAGAGGAAGGGGTGGTAGATAGATAAGATCATATAAAGGTTTATCAGATGGCTTACCAGAGACCAAGACCGGTTATTGATTATAATTTATGCACAGGCTGTGGTTCGTGTATAAACGTATGCCCTAGGGGTGCTATTGCAATAATGAATATTGAAAAAGAGTTTAATACAATATCAGGGCTTAATAGGCCAAATACTAGTTTAAAAAATAAAATAGAGCGTATTGAAGAGGATTTAATCAATGTGAAACGCATAATTGAAAAAATTGAAAGGAGGTGATTTAAATGCCAAGAGGAAACGTAGTCGGTGCTCCACAAGGAATGGGTAGGGGCGGAGGTAATGGAAGAATGGGTGGTCCACGAGCGGCAGGACCAGGCGGTGTATGCAAATGTCCGAGTTGTGGGATCACAATACCACATCGAGCAGGCGCTCCTTGCTTTGAAGAGAAATGTCCGAGTTGCGGTTGCCAGATGATAAGGGCATGAGCGGCTTTTAATCATGGTTTATACTTAAAAAAATTAAATTGTTGAATTGAATTGGAGGTGAAAAAATGGGAAATAGACATAGAAATATGTATTATGCAACCGGTCAACCCGGGTGGATGAGGTTCGGGTATTCTCCTGGCTGGGGTGAGCTTCCACCAGGTGCAAAGTATCTGTCGCAGACAGGCCAGATGCCACAGTTTACTAGCTGGATGCAGAATCAATCATCTACAGGGAGACCAGTAACTCCTGTTACACAAGATATACCGGTCGGTAGTACAAAGGAACAAGAGATCCGGGCTCTTGAGAACCAGGCAGATTTACTCAGTAAACAACTCGAAGAGATAAAAAAGAGGCTTAAAGAGATTGGAGAGTGATGACCCCCCATTCTCCAATTTCCTTTTTTATTTTTTCAGAATTTCTTGTTGTTATGTTCGTCAGACCTCGAAATAAAAAGGATTCTTGATTTTATAATCCGATCTCCAGCTGTTCTTTCATCGTCTTTAATACAATATAAGTGTCCACCCTCTCGACACCGCTTATAGATTTC
>JAXHUQ010000023.1:0-20670 GCA_034189535.1 Halobacteriota archaeon
GTCTATTTGAGGGGCAATCGCGACTGTACAGAGCAGATGATATCGGAAGACACAATGCGCTTGATAAGGTAATAGGTTCAGGTCTGATCGACGGATGTGATTTTTCTGAGACTTTTGTTGTGACAACCGGTAGGATCTCTTCAGAGATGGCGCTAAAATGCTCATATGCAAACATACCCTTGATCGCATCTATGGGTGCAACAACAAGCCTTGCAATAGATATCGCTGACAAGACAGGGCTTACAATAGTTGGATTTACAAAAGGAAATAGGTTCAACGTATACTCCGAAGGGCACAAGAGATTCAGATTTGGGTTCATTTAAGGTGAGTTTGAAACTTTTCAAGTCCTTTCACTACCCCTGAAATTTTCAGTCATGAACAGGAATGGCCGAGGCTTTTATATAGGGGGAAGATTAGACTAACTATTCATGAGATCAAAAGCTGTATTCTCCTTGTTTATCATCATATTGCTCTTGAATCTGCTGGTGGGTTCCACGAGCGCGCTCCCGGATAATAGATATGAGGACTGGCAATATTACAAAGAGATTACAATAAAAGAGAACTCTGGTAAGACTTTGAGAGATTACCCTGTCCTTGTGAAAATAGAGCCATCCGATTTCATGGATGTTGCAGAGGTCGACGGCTCTGACCTGAGGTTTTCAGATGGTGAAAGTGAACTGGGTTACTGGATCGAGGAGTACGACAGAAGCGGTATGACTGCGAAGATCTGGGTCAATGTCCCACGTATTCCGTCGTATGGTGAGACGACTATTTTTATGTACTATGGGAATGAAAAAGCATTTAAAGCAAGCGATGGAGAGGCTACTTTTCGGTTCTTTGATGGTTTCGGCGGAGATGAGCTTGATGAGAATAAATGGAACCTGATCGAAGGTGGAAAAACTAGAGTTAATGTCTCAGATGGGGAATTGTTCATTGAAGGAAGGTGCTTCAAATGTGAGACGGACTCAGGGCTCATCAAAGTGGTGACTGATAAATCCTTCACTCCGCCTTATGTTGTGGAGTTTAAAACTAGTGTATCTCACTCACAAAGGGACAGAGGTAGAGGTGCATGGTTTGGATTTTCTGATGAAAATACCTTTGCAAGTCCAACGAGTATTGGCGAGAATTATGCACTCTTCAGGCTGAGTGAAAAGCTTGGCTCATTCAGCGAATTTCCGATGACCTCTGAATTTATAACGGCGTCCGAAGGTGCATCAAAAGAGACAAAGCGTGCATCTGATTTTTATTATCGGGACGCATATAACATATACAGCATTGCAGTTACAGACGGATATGCCGAACATTCGGTGAATTATAAAGATAAAATATCGCATACCACTAACGTTCCAAAGAGTGCAATGTATGGGGTTATGGCACTTCAGGCTTGGGATGAGGACTATGGTCAATTTTTTATGATGTACTCACACACAGATTGGTTCAGAATCCGCAAGTATGCTCATCCGGAACCGACAGCTACCATTGGAGCTGAGAATGAGAACCTAAATCAAGAGTTTGTTACAAACTATATAAATTTTGTATCTGAAGGGATCGATAACTCAAGATCATTGGGGGTAGATGTAACTCTTGCAGAAGGTAAGTTGAAAGATGCTAGAGAAGCACTGAATCTATCAGATTATAAAGGTGCTAAGGGTCTTGCTGACGATGCGCTGGAGTACATAAACTCGTCAACTATCAAGCTGGATTCTATAAACGATCTCAAGGATTCATCTTCAAGATATGATGGGTATACCGTAGAGGTATCAGGAGATATCAGGGGAATTGATACAGTCGGAGACCAGGGGTATAAATTCATTTTAGACGATAGCACGGATCTGATCTCGGTAGTATTTACAGGTAGTTTGACTGATGTAACTAATGGGGACAAGGTGACCATCAGAGGAAAATACCACGAGTCAAGTGGGATGATCGAAGCAGATACTGTAGAAAAATCAGGATTTGGCTCACCAGGTTACGAAGCTGTATTTACCATAACTGCACTATTGGCTGTCGCCTATATCATAAGGATCTCAAGGACAAAGATAAAATAAAAAAGATAAAAAATCTGTTGTTGAGAAGACCCTAACTTCGTTTATAGCTCAGCATCCACAGCAGCATGCGCTGAGATTAGCACAGGGGTTGCAAGCGATGCTTTCACAATCTACTGAAGGACAGCAGTTTGTTTTTGTATATCTACTCTCTAGACTCTTTGCCTCAAGTTTTAATTCTTTCAACTTTCTCACCTCCTGGTAGATCAATTTGGATACTCAGCCTAGATATAGATTAAACCATATTAAATTTTTCCTTCAATTTATAAAAAAGTGACTACGTTTCACTAGATCGAATCAGATTCGTAAGCTCTTTTTCATCACATCTAAGCGTGAGTATCCTACTTCTGCCCCTTTCGCCCTCTCCTGTGAAGTTTATATTTATAAGCCTAAGACCATCCAGTCTGCCAAGCATCTCATGGAATGTCGTATAACCAAGACCGGTATCTTCCTTAAATATTTTATAGACATCTCCCGCCTTTGTTTCACCGGACTGGGCTAGAATTTTTAGGATAACCTTCTCCTCGCTTTTAAGCGATTTCACTGATTTCGCGAGTCTAGCTGCACCACTCTTATCATAGTTAGCCGTTAGGCATTAATATAAAACCCTTCTGAAAAAAAGCAATATTAAGGGCCACTTGAATCGACTATGCCGCTCTTTGAGAAGTTTTTCCATTCCACAAAATCCCTCACTTCACTTTAACTTCTCAATACCACGACGTGAAATGACACCAAGAACAGCTGCTATTACCGATACTGCAAACGAATCGGTAAGTTTCATGGTTACCGGACCTGTGAATCGCACTGAAGATTCAATTTCAGCTGAGATCTCCCCGGAACCGACTAGGTATGGCAGATCGGTCTTGACAGGCAACTCACTATCCACTCCGGAACCTATGAAGTCAGGAGCCAGATTTATGATCACGGTTCCAATAAGTATCATTATGAGAAAGCTTACAACAAGCCAGAGTATCTTCCTTGAACTGAAACGGATGAAGATACTAGCTAGTGACATGTGATTCTCAGACGCAGAGAGTATCGAACCGAGAAGAAGAAGCGATCCGGTGTAGACGATTCCGAGTTTGATACTCAGAAGTAACCAAGAGAGGAGTGGTGAACCGAACGCTTCCTCCATTTCTGGTAGCCCCATCATACTCATCTCAACACCAAATGGCGATACAGCCATAAATATCGCATCGGTTCCAAGGGTAAACTCCCACCATGGCCCCAAAAAAGGGATAGATATTGCAAGTATTCCAGCGATGAGTCCTATCCAGTTGATCTTCTTCAGATTCACATCATCATCTCCAGCTTCATACCCGAGATGTCAAGTTTCATCCTCATATTTTGAAACGATGTAGATGTGCCTTCTATATCCTCAAGAGAGATTGTGGGTGGAACCCTTCCTTTTAAATCAAGGCTTGCCGAGCCTCCTTCGGGAACCTCCACCTCCGAAGGCAGTCTTATCTCAACTACCTCGCCGTCCATTACAAGTTCGGCCGATAACTCCTCCACCGTCATCGTGAGGTTGAATGGAGAATTGACAATCAGACTTGCAAAAAGTTCTCTTTCGTCTTCTGAGAATCTGAAATCTTTAAATTCTAAAAAATCACCACCACCGGACTGATCCATAGGTAGAAGGCCCTCGATCATACCCTGTGGGCTCTCTGAGACTATAGTGGAGCTTAAACTCCAATTGTTTGTTGAAAATGCGGCAAGTATACATAAAAGCGTAATAATTGTCGGTATAGCTGAAATTATCCGTTTAACTCTCTCCTCTTTCAAACTACCTTCTCCTTCTTGACAAAACATACAAATCAGGTGCCGTAAAAAAGATAAGCTTTTCACACCAAAGATGTATCTATGTTAACCTTTGATGAGGGGGCTTATGCGGTAAGGCTTGCAAGAAACACTCTTGAAGATTGCATCAATAAAACATCAACCGAGATGGATGAACCTTCAAAGGAGTTTAAAGAAGCAAGAGGTGTCTTTGTCACATTACAAAAGAAGGAGGGGCTTAGAGGTTGTATAGGCTACCCGCTTCCGATATCCCCATTATACTCTGCAATCGTTGATTCTGCAATAAACGCCGCTACAAGGGACCCAAGATTCCTCCCCGTAAAGTCGGATGAACTTAATGATATAATAGTTGAAGTGACCGTACTCACTCCGCCTGAGGTGATTGAAGTTGAGCCAAAAGATCTGCCCGATAACATTGAGATAGGCAGACACGGTCTTATAGTAAAGAGAGGCCAATACCAAGGCTTACTTTTACCCCAGGTACCGATTGAGCATGGGATGGATGTGGAGGATTTCTTGAGTCACACGTGCATGAAAGCCGGACTTTCCCCGGTTGCCTGGCTGGAAGAGGGGACCGAGGTTAGCCGCTTCGAGGGGCAGATATTTGAGGAAGTAGAACCAAATGGTGATATAGTTGAGAAGAAGCTGAGTTGAGAGATATACTCCTTTATATCACTTACTGAAGTGATGATTTCAGCTCTCTTACAAGATCCTCTCTAATGCTTGAGTTTCTATCTCCTCCGCAGACGACACCGCGTACACCGAGTATATCCGGATCGATCCTTTTGATGCCATCCAGATCATCAAATCCGATCGAGCCCGCTATTGCGGTCTGAAGTCCTGATTCTCTTGCACCGGAAATAAACCTCATCAGATCCTCTTCTGAGAGGAAATCGAAAGTTGTCTTACCGTCCTTCTTTCCGGTGTCCACCATTATCACGTCTGCACCTGCCTTCGCACCAATATCAGGTAGCTCGAATGGAGATACCAGCCCCAGTCTTTCGTAGTCTGAATAAGCCGCAGCAACAACCTTCTTCTCGCTATCATACTCTTTTACCGATCTGACAACACTTTTGACCATATCGAGTGCTTCATCCGGGCTCTTTACCCAAAGTCCCACTTTTATATACTCTGCACCGGAAACAGCAGCGCCGAGTGCTGCAAGTGATGCCGTCCCGGGCTTGTAGATAAGGTCTCCGAGTGTCGCGCTCATAACTTCTTCACCAATTGCATCCTTTACAGAACGTATCATCCATGGAAAATTCGCACCGAGTGAACCCTCTTTCGGATTCTTAACATCGATTATATCGGCCCCTCCATTAACTGCTGCCATTGCTTCTTGCACATTTATCGGGCTCACCAACAATCTCATATCCACTACTACCTCCTCACTCTTAATATCTTTATCGGAAATCACCTACTGTAGTGTATTCTTTCACCATGCGATCTTATAAGTGGTTTTGATATGTGCCTCCTTGCAACCGGTGGAACCTCGTAAAGGCCAACTTGAATGTCCCTCTCTATGGTAATTACCTCCTTCCCATCAGCATGCGTATTGCACCTCTTGCACCTGTATCCCTGCCCTTTTCCTGCGGATTTCATGCTCTTTTTGCAGATGGGACATCTTGGATTGGCAAGTATCTCTCCTTTCATAAGACTCTTAATCTCAATCTTCTCAAGATTCACAGTACGGTTCTTTACGCTTCCGTACGCCACGATCCTATCATCAACTCTTAGCTTTCGCACGATATCACGAAAGTTCTTGGTCGGTTCGTAAGCTGCGCAGTCAATTGATCCCGATTCATCGGATATCCGAAATATTACATGACCACCCTCGATCGTTTGGGGGTCTTTGATGAGGACTCCCTCAAGTATATACGAAGAGCCTTCGATAGTATCACCTATCGTTGAATGCAAGAGGTGTGAATCGGTCCCTTGGTTCGTCCTGAAGAGCACAAATCTCTCGATGGGCTCGGACTTAATGATATTGAAAGCCCTGTAAATCGCAAATTTATTCTCACCACGAATTCCAAAGAGGACCGGGCATTTTGAGTTCGGGGAAAAGACGATACAATTGTTTGCAACATCGACTGTATCCCATGTCAGAGGATATGTCAGACGGTCTGCTTCCCATACAGATTCTTCCTTTATGTACCTTGGTAAACCCCAACGATCTTTGTGCCTGTACGCGATCAGTTCGTATGTGAAATCTTCAAGTGTTGCACCGACCGCACCAAGAGCCCCGATAAGTCCCCTCTGGTTCTTGTACCCTTTATGATCTATCTTGTACTTCGAGATGAGGTCTTTTGCCTCATCTATCTTAAGCGTGGTTCTTATAGCCCTCTTCGAAAATAGACGGACTTCTTGGGGTACTTCATCTAAAAATACGACTCCCGGATTCGTGTTGTCATCTCCAAACTCCGAAAACTCTTCAATTGCTTGAAGTACAATCTCTTTTACCTCTTCCGGAGATGAGGTCCTTAAATTTAGTACTATCGCTGCATTCCCTCTAGTTTTATATTTTATTGTGGGATTCAGGCGAATCAAATGAGGTATATCAATATCAGCGTACCCTTCTAGCCTCTCTATAATCACGGCGGCAAGATAGGTTGTACACATACCATCTCTTGAGTCAGTATCATCAAAGCCTACTATCATTTGTGATTGGCCAAACGTAATGCTGGAAGAAATAGATACCGATCTTCTGTCCTTCAGGTATTTATCTTCAGATCTTTATTATCTCTGCCCTTATCTCGCGTCCTATCTCAAGAATACCAAAGGATTTGAATGGTGCAAAGATTATATCGGTCGGGCTTCCGGGATTGAAGAATAGTGTACCATCCACGACCTCATTCATCGGTCTATGGGAGTGGCCATATACCATAATATCTATCTTATCGAACCTCTTCCTTAACCTCGCTTCGAGCCCCTCCGGAGCACCGAAACCGTGTGTTAAACCGATCTTGTACCCTTCGACTTCAAGTACCAACTTCTCCGGCAGCTCTTCTTTTAGGGCAAGTGAGTCCATATTACCATGAACTGCCTTCACCTCGCAGATATCTCTTAAATCCCTGAGTGCAGACGACTCCTCAAAATCTCCTGCGTGAAGTATAAGATCAACATCCTTCAGACCGCTTTTTAGCTCCTTCGGTAGCTCCTTTACCCTCACAGGGATATGCGTATCCGATACTACCCCAATTCTCATCAGATCACCCAAGTTTTGCTGCTTCTCCTCTGACTCTCTTTCTGAATATTTTGTGAATCTTAACAATCTCTTCTATCTTTGAATCACTTACTTCTTTCAAGTCATGGAAGTAAGGGAATGACTCATCAGGTATAGCTGAAGAGATCTCAATAAGTTCGGGTGTCACACCAGGAATAACATCAGGAGAGCTTATGTAACTACCTCGCTTCTTCTCCCAAGCCCGGACAAACTCTGTCACTTCATTCATATCATGACCTATCAAAAGGTAGAGAAACCGCATATCAATAGTTGCAAGACCTACGTTTGCATAGGGAACTGCATATTCGTTCCCATTGAAGACCACTGCTAGTCCTCCGGCCTCTTTAACCCTACCGAGCATCTTGTAGTCCGTTATGCTGTCCCCGACAACTATCATATCTTTGAGATCAGTCTCATGATCCGAGGCTGCCTCAAGCATGGCCTCAACCTTCCTCTCACCACCAACGACCCTCACCTCTGAAAATATGTCTATCGACTTCAAGAGCTCATCATAAAAGAACCTGTCGAGGCGTTCAACTATCTTTTCCTGGTCTTGGGGGACTTTAAAGCGGGTAATGTCTTTCTCTAGCTCCTCGATAGATTCCAGATCACTCTTCTTAAACTTCTCTTTTAGTGCCTCTATATCAAGCCTAGTGCAAGCGATATCATCCTTTCCTACACCAATCTTTCCACCGATATTGTGTGCATGCTGTTCATAGCTTGTAGAGATTATATGCACATCATACCCATCATCCTTCAAAAGTGATATCAGTTCACCGGCACCATCCACGATCTTTGCTTGGTTTGAGACTCGTCTAATATCCTCGTCTTTTGTCCCGTGGTATATCAAAAAAGGAACAATAAGCGCCAGTGTATCTCCTGGCTCATATCCGTCTCTGTGCTCGAGTGTCAGCATATCGTCATAGAAACTTAGCACCTCGAAGATCTTGTCCCCGTCTTTTAAAAGAGACATCACCTCGTAAGCGTTGTCCTGAGGTGACAAAGGCCCCTCAAGATCGAAGCAGATTACCTTTCCCATGTCACTTCCCAGATAAGTTCCAATGGATTAAAAAGATTTATGATTTCAGGAGAGGAATTAAACTTCTCAATGAAAGGGAAATTTGGCAGATACGGAGGGCAATTCGTTCCTGAGACACTAATGCCGGCAATCGAGGAGCTCACCGAGGGTTACAATAAATATAAAAATGACTCCGCTTTCAATGAGGAGCTTGATTATTACTTGAGGGAGTTCGGTGGAAGACCGACACCACTTTATCATATCAGAAGGTTGAGCGAAGAGTGCAAAATCAAGATATACCTGAAACGTGAGGATCTGGTTCATGGTGGTGCACATAAACTGAACAACACACTCGGTCAGGGGCTACTTGCCAAATATATGGGTAAGAAGAGGCTTATTGCAGAGACAGGTGCCGGGCAACACGGTACTGCCACTGCGATAGTCGGGGCGATGCTTGGGCTTGAAACCGAGGTATATATGGGTGAAAAAGACATTAAGCGCCAGAAGATGAACGTCTACAGAATGGAAATTCTGGGTGCAAAGGTGATACCTGTTGAGACCGGTTCTAAGACCCTTAAGGATGCCACAAACGAGGCGCTTAGGGATTGGGTGACCAACGTTGAGGATACATACTATCTGATCGGTTCAGTGGTTGGGCCACATCCTTATCCGACTATGGTAAGAGACTTTCAAAGTGTCATAGGAAAAGAGACTAAGGAGCAGATCCTTAAGTGTGAAGGTCGCCTACCGGACTCGATTGTTGCCTGTACCGGTGGCGGAAGTAACAGCATTGGAATCTTCTATCCCTTTATTGATGATGACGTGAAACTGTATTCCGTTGAAGCAGGAGGAGAGGGGTTAAAAAGAGACGATAAGACTGCATACCACTCTTCATCACTTGGTGAAGGTGAAGAAGGTATACTACACGGAGCAAGAACAAAGATACTTCAGAATGAGTACGGACAGATACTTGAATCATATTCGATTGCAGCAGGTCTTGACTATTCCGGTGTGGGCCCTGAGCTTGCGGATCTTGCAGAGGAAGGAAGGCTTAAACATACAAGCATCCTAGATGATCAAGCACTTGATGCTTTTTACAAGTTGAGTAGATATGAAGGGATCATCCCTGCACTTGAATCATCTCATGCAGTCGCTTACGTCCTGAATAATAGTGAAGAGCTTGGTGACCTGGTAGTGATAAACCTCTCCGGAAGGGGTGACAAGGATGTTGAGAGTATCTCAGAGGGAGGAGGTATCTAAGTTGAGTGTCATCGAAGAAGCTTTTACTAGAGCAAGAGAGAAGGGTGAAGGAGCGCTCATAGCCTACATCTGTGCTGGGGACCCGACTCCAAAGGATACCGAGAAGTACATCAAGGCACTGGTCAAGGGTGGTTGTGATCTGATCGAGATCGGACTTCCGTTCTCTGATCCCATAGCAGAAGGACCTACAATACAAGGCTCAATAGACAGAGCACTTAACGCCGGTATGAATCCGGATCTCTATTTTGATCTGGTCAAGGGTCTTGATCTGGATCTGCCCTTGCTTGTTATGACCTACTATAATCTCATCTTCAAGAGGGGTGTTGATAAATTCGTCTCCGATTGTGTCCATTCAAATATAAGTGGGATAATTGTCCCTGACCTACCTATTGAAGAATCGGGTGATCTTGCAAAGAGCTGTAAGAACCATAGTATCGATCTTATATATTTCATTGCGCCTACGACCACTGATCCCCGGATAAAAGCTACGATAAAAGAAGCAACCGGTTTTCTCTATCTTCTTGCGAGGCTTGGAGTGACCGGAGCAAGAGCGGACGTTCCACAGTCAGCCGAAGCCTTACTTGCCCGACTAAAAGATATAAAAATCCCAAAAGCAGTGGGATTTGGCATTTCAAGAAAAGAGCACGCTGAGGCACTGGTTAGGTCAGGCGCTGACGGGGTTATCGTTGGATCTGCCTTTGTTGACATCATCGCAGCAGGGGAGGATACCGAAGATAAGCTTACAAGCCTTGTCAAAGAATTGAAAGATGGCTGCAGGATTGGATTCTCACAGAGGCAAGAATAATAAAATAAGAGGGAAGGGTACCTATCTTCCCAATTTATCCCATTCTCTACGCCTGTATAACATAATAGCAACTATTACAATGGAGATCACTATAACAACTATAATTATGTTATTTCTGAGCTCAACAAACTCTTGACGCTCCTCCAACTCTTTCATCTTCTCCTCAGATAGATCAATAGCTTTGGAGGCATTATCCTTCGCGTAGTTTGCAAACATCAGTGCAGATTCAACATCACCTTTGATATAGAGCTCGTTTGACTTACGATTGTGCTGCCTTGCAAGCTCGAGCATCACCTGGACATCATAGACATTTGCACCGGCAGAAGAAGCATTTTCTATTACGCCATTTGCGACTTCTATTATCTCATTTGATTCATCTTGTGCAGTTCTCACATCTTCGATCTCTCCTGTCGTTACGTCTACCCATATGGGATCGATAACATTTGTGATCTTTCCCGTTATCTCATCAGACTGTTCAATCTTTAGGAGAAGTAATGTCTTTCTCTTTTCATAAGATGGGGATAATCCTGTGAGAGTGATACTTAGGTTGTCATAACTTGTGTGGTTGAAGAATATTGATACTTCATCTTCGCTGCTTGCTTCCGATTTGGTCTCAAGCCCTCCGACAAATGAGAACACCCATGACGGATCTTCAAGCGATGTCTTGAATGTCAGGTTAGCACTCGAAGTAAGATCGGAACTGACTTCATCAAGGTTTATCCTCATATTGACCAGTTCACTAACTCCTACTGTTTCAGGTATACCACTTATATATGTCTCTACAAAATTGTTCTTAGCAAGCGCACTAGGTGTAACAAGAAGTGCGACCATAAGGAATAACACTATAAAACTGATTTTATTCATTTTAACCACCCTTTTAGAATAAAGGCTTCACAGACTCATCCGAATGCATCAGATCCCCAAATTTCTCATCTTTCTTCTCTGAGAATTCTTTCATCTTCTCCTGCGCTTCAGCAGCTGCTTCTTGTAGTTCCTTGATCCTGGGAACGTCTGAAACACCCGAGAACAGAACCGCTGCGGCAACATATTTACTTCCGGGAATGGGGTAATCACCACCCCTAACCTCTGTTCCCTCGATCAGATCCTCCACCCAAATTCTTGATTTCTCAATGCCCATCCTGTTCAACTCTCCCGGTGGGCCTGCAAGCAGAACTAATGCTTTTTCAGCAGTCTTAACATCACATGGCATCGTCAGTCTCCCCATAGTTGCCCTTCGTACAAGTGATGTTATCCTTGTGGTGGTATCGAGCTTGTCTATAGAACCTTTGTCTCTTCTACCACCTACGATCCTACTGAAGAAACCTCCTTTCTGCGATTGAAGTTCCTCGACAGCATAACCTATTGTTGCGATACCTCCGGTTGCAAGTGTATTTATGATCTCGGAAGCATCAAGAACAATATCCCCCACATCATCGGTTGACTTAATCGATTCTCCGGCACCGAGTAGTACGCCAAATCTTCTCACTATCTCCTCATTCATGTAATTGTAAGCTTCTCCAAGGGTCTCTCCCTCTTTCTTCCATGAAGAGTTATCAAATAAAAAGAGGTTATCCACCTGGTTCACGAAGGTCATGAAACTTCTTGCCGCATTCAATGTGTAAAGTGATCCTTCGTCCTTCGCGGGAATGATCCCAAGGCCATAAACCGGTTCGGCATACAGTTCTTTTAATCTGTTTGCAAGTACGGGAGCGCCTCCCGAACCGGTTCCACCCCCCAATCCGGCCACAACCAGGAAGGCATCGGTTTCGTGCGTACCTCTGATATCGATCGCACTCTGGATCGTGTATAGGTCCTCTGATGCTACTTTAGCACCCACCTCATTGTTTGCACCCACGCCGTGTCCTTTTGCTATCGACTGCCCGATTAGCAGCCTATCCTCTATAGGAATGCACTTCAGCCCCATGAGGTCTGACTTTGCCGTATTGATCGCAAGTGAACGTACAACGCTATTTTGTTTGGTCTTCTGGTCATACTCGGTAAAAAGATCGGCAATCTTCCCCCCTGCCTGACCAAAACCGATTACAAATATTTTCATTTCATCCCCTTACCGTTAATTATTGCTAAGAAGTATATAAAACATGTCTTTAAAACTACACTAGAGTATAAACACAACATCTATATAAGCTTTATAGAAAGATTTTTACAAAATCAAGGAAACAGGGAACGTTATGCAGTTTGATCACATATTTTATCCGAAGTCAGTCGCAGTTTTCGGGGCATCCCCACAGATTCCTTACTTTATAAAACCATTTATTGAACCTGAATATTCGGGAAAGCTCTTTCTTATAAATCCCAACAGGGAGGAGGTTTTCGACCAGAAATGCTACTCCAGTCTACAGGATATAAAAGACCCTGTGGATTACGCCATCTTCTCGATTCCTGCAAAGTATACTCCAGAAGCACTCAGAGAATGTGTAAAGAAGGGTGTTAAAGCCGTTCATATATTCACATCGGGATTTAGCGAGGTCGGAAAGGAAGGTGGCAAGGAGCTAGAAGAAGAGCTTCTGAAGATTGCTTCAGGAAAGTTGAGGATAATCGGTCCGAACTGCATGGGAATCTACTGCCCCGAATCAGGGATGACATTCACAAAGGGTATGTCCAAAGAAGCAGGTGAGGTTGGATTCATCTCACAAAGTGGAGCCCATGCAACCCAGGTACCACTCGCCGGCATGATGAGAGGCCTGAGATTCAGTAAAGTCGTAAGCTATGGGAATGCTATAGATCTTGACAGCTCCGATTTTCTCGAGTATCTCGGAGACGATCCCAAGACTAGTCTGATACTGCTGTATGTGGAAGGTGTCAAGGACGGCAGGAAGTTCATGAACGCCATGAAGTCTGCATGTAAAAAGAAACCCGTCGTTGTCCTTAAGGGAGGAAGGACAAAAGAGGGTGCAAGATCTGCAACATCACACACAGGATCTCTTGCAGGTTCTGCAAATATTTGGGACGCTCTCTTCAAACAGACCGGCGCAATTCCTGTTAGGAGCATGGATGAACTTATTGATACTGCTCTTGCTTTTTCAAAATGTCCACTTCCCAAAGGAAGAAATGTTTCAATGATTACATTCTCGGGTGGCTCAAGCGTTGTCCAGACAGATGCGTGCATAGAGATGGGACTTCATATGCCTAAGTTCAGGGATGGCGCAATAAGGGAGCTTGACAAGATTACATCCTCCGTGGGTGGAGGGATTACAAATCCTCTTGACAGCTATCACTCCTACTTCAGACCCGGTGGCCTTCTCGAGGTTGCAAATATCATTGCACCTGAGGATTACATAGATTCGATGATGCTCGAAGTAAGTGCCACCTATACAAGGATGAGGGGTGAAGAGATGCACGATGAATTCATTAAAAATGTCTCCGATATGCATAAGTATGTCCAGGAAGAGATTGGAAAACCTTTCATGGTCGCCCTACCGGATACATGTTATACCGAGGAGAGAACGAGACTTCAGGAGGTATTCCAAAGCAAGGGCATTGCAGTCTATCCTTCGATTGATAGAGCTGCAAAAAGCGTCTATAATATGTACAGATACCACAGCTTCTTGATAAAATAAGAGGGCCAGAGCCGGGATTCGAACCCGGGTCGTAGGATCCACAGTCCCATAGGATAACCAAGCTACCCCACCCCGGCCATATTTTTGTGAACAACTACTTTGATGCGGGCACTATGATATAGTTTTTTGTTTTTGAGTGGTTCGGTTTAAATGACATAGTACCCTAACTCTTTGAGTCCCCTTTCAGTTATTGTATAAAGAACTCCCTTTCTCTTCTCTTCTTTTTTTGCAAACCCCTCTTCATAGAATTTTTCAAGCATCATCTCCGCATCCTGCTTATCTGTCCCGTACCACTCAGATGCGCTTTCTACTGTGACTCCTTTTGCCTCAAATAGGTAGTATAAAAGTTCGCCATCTGATATCATAACATGACCACGTTTTTATATTCCAATTGTGTTTACTAGATAGAGAACGTGTCCGATGGATATATCTCTTCCGGGTGGACTTTAGATGAATTTGGAAGATATAGAGAGTGAACTTGAACTTAAGACTGATACAGAGAAGATTGTATACCTTGTAGGCATTCTCAAGAATGCAAAAGGAGAGGATGAAAAGACGGTTCGTGATATATTGAACCCTATCGTGCAATCCAAGTATAAACGCATGGTTGGGAGGAGGCTTATATTCGGTGTCGAATCGCTCCTGAAAATGACGCAGATAAAGCCGGTGCTTGAAAAGAGTTTGATTCTGAATGCGTATGAGGATCTCATTTCAAATAGACCCTCTTACTTTGCAGGGAAGGCGCAGATACTTTATAAAGTTACGGAAGAGAGGCCGATGGTGGATGAGGATACTGTCCGTTCGGCGTATGAATGGGCAATAGATAATGAACGGATCAATGATTTTGAGATACTTACTAAGATCACAGGAATAGCCCCGGACGAAGAGAAGATGAGGGCGATACAAGATCTTCGTGATAAGATTGAAAAGAAACTCGCCGAACTGAGAGAAAGTGAATAAAACCGAAGAAAGTGATATAGTATAGTAGTTGAGTATAGGTTAATGGGGGATAGTTCGGAAGATGGGGAAAATCATCCTGGGATCCGAAGAGAAGGCAGACATTCTTGATAAACTTACGAGTGAGTTGCAGTCTACCAAGTTCATGACGATCCGTTATCTTGCTACAAGTATTGATAACGATGAGATAGATCTTGATGAACTTAAATCGGAAGATCCGGTTTTTATCAGGGACTTCAGTTCAGTACTTTTGCATATGGTCGTGGACTCAAAAGAGCTTCCGCTTGTTAAAAAAGAAGCCCAATCGATGCTAAATAAACTTGGCGATGATATGAACAATAGAAAGGTCATAGAAGTGAGCTCAGGTGACGGTGTCGAGAGTGCAAACACCCAAAACGACTCAAATATCAAATGCCCGAGTTGTATGAATGATGTCTCTTCAAATTTCACTTTCTGCCCATCATGTGGGTACAACCTCGTCGAAGGGAAGTGCCCAAACTGTAATGAGAAGATCGAATCCACCTGGAATATATGCCCCCACTGTGGTAATAAACTCAAGCCGGAGTAGCGAGTATGATTCGGGTCCCTAAAATATTGGTGCAATTTTGATGAGAACAAGAGTTCGAGCGCAACGGATAAGTCCGATTATCATCTATAGTATCGGGATACTGGATCTACTTCTCGTGTACAGCGCACTATTTCTTTATCTGCGAGATGAGTTCAGTGGGAGTGATAATGACCTTGTTACTGCCATATATTGGGTAATTCAGACTATAACAACTCTGGGGTACGGGGAGATCCATCCCATAACACCTCTTGGAAGGCTCCTTGTAACCGTCATCATACTATCAGGGATCGGTGCAATTTTTATATTCTTCCCACTGGTCCTTACACCATGGCTTGAGAGGCGAATAATGCAACTGCCAACTCAAGTTAAGATGGGTGGACACGTTGTAATATGCGGTTACAGTGCGATTGTTGAGACTTTGATCGAAGAGCTGGTTATATCGAACAAATGGTTCGTACTGATTGATGACGATGAACAGACAATTCGAGGTCTACTTGAGAGAAATCTACCATGTATATACGGAGATCCGAGTGATAAGACAGTTCTGGAGAACGTCGGTATATCAAAAGCACGAACGCTCGTAGCCAACAGAAGCGGTGAGGAGAATGCAAGTATAATTCTAACTGCTTCAAAGCTGAGCGATGCAAAGATGATAGCCCTTGTCGATGATATTGCAATGGAGAGATATCTGAACTATGCGGGCGCTTCCGTTGTCCTCTCCCCAAGGCAGATGCTCGGCACTTACATGGGTAGGCACGCACTCTCTCCGCAGGTCTATCAACTGATGGATGTGGATCGACTACATCCTGAACTGCTGTTTGAAGAGATTCTTGTCAGTTCAGACTGTGAAATGATCGGTTCGACGATCGAGGGAAGCGGGATACGAAGTGAGACCGGTGCGACTATAATTGGCATTAGGAAAGACAGAGAAGTCGTTTTAAATCCGGATCCTGATACCATAATAGGTGAAGGAGATCTTCTATTTGCAATCGGATCCGAGGATCAGTTGAACATGCTTGATGACCTGATAACAAAAAAGGTCGCAAAGATGGATAGGGGGCTGTACATACTCGCAGGTTATGGCGATGTCGGAAAAAGGATCTCAAGGATACTTCATAAGAAGGGTGTTGAGTTCACGGTAATCGATGTACACGATGTCATGTCCGAGGAGGGGGTTCTGGAAGGTTTAAATGTTATCGAAGGTGATGCAACGGATGAAGATGTCTTGAAGGTTGCAGGAATAGAAGAAGCATCGACATTTATCGCCGCACTCAATAAAGACAGCCTGAATATTTATACAACAATTGTTGCAAGAAAATTGAACCCAAATATACGAATCATCGCCCGTGCAAACTCTGCAAGCGCAATGGACAAACTATATGATGCGGGTGCGGACAAGGCATTTTCCCTATCCGCAATCGGCGGTAAGATACTTGCCAGGATGATAATACTTCACAGAGAGGATGAGATTGTACTAACTGATGATCTTATAGTCAGAGTATACAAGGCCAAGGGGGATCTTGTCAACGTAAAACTGGGTGGGCTTGGGATAAGATACGATACCGGTTGTATTGTAATGGGCATGGGTGAAGAGAAGAGATTCATCGCAAACCCCGGTCCTGATGTCATTGTTGAGGAGGGTTCGGAGTTGTTCGTCGCCGGAACAAGAGATGAACTGAGAAGATTCGAACGCACATACAGATATAGAAATCTTTTTAACCGTGGAAGGTAACATAGAGGGCAAGGTTAAGGTTGAGTGTAGCGGCCATAGCGGCAGGGTAACTCCTGATCTCATTCCGAACTCAGAAGATAAGCCTGCCAGCGTTCCTTACTGTACTTAGGTGCGCGAGCCCTTGGGAACTCTGGATCGCTGCTATGCTCGCTTAACAAAATATTTTATTATACCCTTATACCCTGTTCCTCGGCTTCTCACCCTATAAAAATTCTTATCTTCTATACCTTCAATCAAGATTTATGCGAGAGGATCTTCATATCCCCTGTGGCGATCAAAATCTCAATGCAACGCTTTATGGAAGCGGTTCTGAGGCTCTTGTGATACTTGCTCCACCTCACCCGCTGATGGGTGGATCCAGGTTTGATCCCAGACTTGTTCATCTTGCAGAAGAACTGGAAAAGAGTAAAATAGCCGCCCTATCCATCGATTATGGAAGATACGGTGGCGGTAAGAGGGAGATCAATGACATCGTGGCTGTGATCGATTTTATGGAGGAGAAGGTAGAGAGACTGGGCGTACTCGGATACTCCTTCGGTGCCGTGGTTTCTTCAAATGCAGTCGCCAAAAGATCGGATGTGATTTCTGGTTTTGCAACACTTGCATTACTGAAGGAAATAGAGAAAGTGAAGGCAGATCTGAGTTCGGACTGCCCTAAACTTTTTATTCAGGGGAGGAGGGATAGAATAGCTCCTTTCAGTGATTTTGAGAAGCTTTACCAGGGAGCAAACGGTGAGAAAGAGCAGTTGGTACTTGAAACCGATCACTTCTTCGGTGGTGTGATGGGCATTGTCTCAGAAAGTGTCTGCGATTTCTTCAGAGGAGTTCTTCCTAAATATAGAGGGTAGGAGCCTTCAGCAGAAGTGATATAAACTATGAGGAAGAAGTAATATTTAGAACCATTAGTAAATATGGGTTGGGGTAAAATGTCCGAAGAACCGAAGTATGAGATGAGGTCGTGGGATGACGTTTACGAGAATTCGAAAGAACTCTCCGAGAAGATAAAGGATGATGGTTACGATCCTGATCTGATAATTGGGCTTGCAAGGGGGGGCTGGGTGCCTGCAAGAAATCTCTGCGATTTTCTTGGTGTAAGGGACCTTATCTCTCTCAAACTGGAGCATTGGGGGATTACAGCATCACCTGATGGTGAAGCAAAGATAAAATATCCCATAGATGTCGATCTCACGGGAAAGGATATTCTTGTGGTAGACGACTGCTCGGATACGGGCGAGAGCATAAAAACCGCAAAAAGATTCCTGGATGACCTCAATCCCCAGACGGTGAAGACTGCAACAATGCATGTATTCGAAACAACTCCTGATGATGGAATTCCCGATTTCTGGGCGGAGAAGATACCCTGGGTATGGGTGATATATCCTTGGAATTTGACAGAAGATCTCATCAACCTGACAAAGAAACTGATTGAGATAGGGGAGAAGATGGATGCAAAAAATATTCAGGAAGGATTTAAGAGAGAGTTTTATTTATCCATTCACCGGGAGACTATCGAATCCACACTCAGAGAACTGAAGAGAAGAGATGGGGTGTAGGTTTAAACAAGCCAATTTATTTTTTAAGGAATAAGGATTTATATTTGTAAACCAATCTTAAAATAATGGAAAAAGGTGCAAAAAGGTTCATTGAGGCAGTAAAAAAGCTGAATCTATTAGATGGCATTAAAAAATTTAACCCCCCACCATATCTCTTTTACCTTGTCCTTTTAATAGGTCTAACTTGTTTTACTATCGTGGCCATCTTTCATCAATTTGGCACAAGTAATTTTTTCAAATCGTATCTTGACCTTGATAGTTCGAGATATCTATTAAGTGCCATGTCCCAAGTCTTAGCGGCAATTCTTGCCTTGGTTGTGGGATTTTCTTTTGTTGCCATCCAACTATCGGCCCATTTTGGAAGTCCCAGAGTTTTTGATTTATTTCTTAAAGGTAGGGCTTTTTGGTGTATCTTAACTATTTTTCTATTCTCAATAATCTATGATTTTGCTATTTTAAGAATTTTAAGCGAAGAAACTTTAGATTTACTGGTAAAATGGATAAACTATAGTGTTATTTTGGTATTAATCTCTTTCTTGTCATTATTTCCTTATACCCACATCACAATAAACCAGCTTAAGCCAAAACGAATTATTAAAGGAATTATTAAAATCAAAAGTGACGATGTGAAAAGTCTTGAACGTGATACCATTTTACCAATTGTAGATCTATTGAATAAAGCAGTAATAGCTAACGACCTTCATACCCTCAATGTTGGATTGGAGGCATTAGAAGAATTGAATCTTGAGATAATTCATTCAAGTTCTATCGATGGTAAAGACAAACTTGAGATTGTGAAATATTACATAGGCAAAATTTCAAGATTGATAGAGATTTGCATTAAGGAAAATGATGAATCTGCTGTGAAGGACATATCCGATTCTCTTAAAAATATTGGGCTAAAGGCAATTGAAAGCAGATACAGCGAAGTACCTCAAGATTATGCGACTGAATTAAAAAGTGATAAAAAGTATAGAACCGGAGTGGCATTACCAGATTTGACTGATTCCTATGACAACATTTCCAATAAGATTAAAAATGTCTTAAGGGATGCCTGCAAAAAAGTAATTGAGAAAGAATGGGGTGATGCAACCAAGTCAGTATTGATTGCCATAGTAGAACTTCAAGTAAAATCGAGAGTGGAAAATGTTTCAGATTTATATGATATATCCTGGTTTTGTGATGAGTTCTCACCTCTATCCAAAGAAAAGAAGATATTTTCGATGAAATATTTTATGGAGGCAATTCGAGACATAGGGGCTGAATTAATTGAAAAAGGTATATTTTTTAATGACTTTATGTATAATGAGGCTGTCAAAAGCATTCTTGAAAAATCATTAGAAGTTTTAGATGGCAATGATTATAACAGAATTGTTGAAGTTACTGACTATATTATTGACATAGGCATCGTGGCTGTAAAGAATGATCATAATTTAAAAGAAGATGTAAAAGAGCATTTATTAAAAATAGCAACTTCAGAAAAATTCTCATCTGCACCTATAGATCCCATCGGGAGCAGAGGATTTGGTTTGGCATCAAACTCAAAAAAGCCTGAAACAATTTGGATATGTTCATGCCTCGGATATATTGGATCGTCATGTGCATCAGAAGGATTAGATGAACCTACATACCGTATATTTACTTTCTTCGAAGGAATTGAAGTTACTTTTAAGAATAGATTCTTAGAAAGAAATGATACCGAAAGCGATGACAGAAAAACAGATGAAGCGTTAGAAGTAACAGATCACATTATTAAGATAATCAAAGAAGTCGGAGATATATCAATAGAAAAAGGATTAGAAAGGTCTTCAAGAGATGCATTTAGTTCCTTTATTAAAATAGGCATGAATAATGAGGATGTTGATTTGAGAAAGAGAATATGTGAGAATTTGAAGGATATGTTTCAGAAAGGTGAAAATAGAGAGATTTTTGATTCGGTTATAGACACATACGAAAAGGGACAAGCTCGTGAACATTCCATAATAATCCACCTTAAAAAAAATAAAGAGTTTATAGACACATACGAAAAGGGACAAGCTCGTGAACAGGATAAATATGAATGTTTTAAGGGCTTTTGTGGCTTTGATAAGTGGTAAAAACCCTATTCTGATAATTTATTAAACCTTATATC
>JAXHUQ010000024.1:0-19889 GCA_034189535.1 Halobacteriota archaeon
TCGACGTGATAGCATCACTTGCCATATCCTACACCTATTTCACTCATGGTAATATCGATCTGAGATCAGGACTTATGATCGCCCTCGGTACAGTGATTGGAGCGCAAATAGGTGCTTTCTCTTCCACAATGATACCTGAGATAGAACTGGGAAGTACGTTCGGTCTATTTATGATCCTTACCGGAGTCATGATCTGGAGGCAAGGGGGTCTACGACTCACGTTTGATGACGTGGGAGAAGATATTTCACATGATGCACCTTTCAGTGAGATTATTGTGGTCCTTGTCTTCAGATATATCAAGAGATTTAGAACCTTTGTCTTCTCAAGTAGGTCTCATGAGGCCCTCATAACTCTTCTTATAGGCCTTTTAATTGGAGTTATGAGTGGAGTCCTCGGTGCGGGAGGTGGTGGAATTGTCTTTTTCATCCTCTTATTCGTTCTTGATTTTCCGATTCATAAAGCAGTAGGGACCTCTACACTTATCATGGCAATCACTGCATCTTCGGGAGCAATAGGTCACTATATTCATGGAAATGTCAACGTTGCCGCAGGTCTCATAATTGGAGTTGGAACTGTCATCGGGGGGATGATCAGCGCAACTTATGCAAATAAGGTCGATGAAGCATCCTTATCGAAGGTTGTTTCGGTGATATTCATTTTGATTGGGTGTGTGATGCTCTCAGCTCAGCTTGCTATGCTCTGATTTAGGTATGAGTAAAAAGGATAATGAATACGTTTATATCGAGATATCTCGTATACTATACTAGATGTTTTTACCACGACTTATCTCCTGGAATGTCACGTATGAGTGTAACCTGAGTTGCGATCATTGTTATATAGATGCAGTGGGTGTCGGAGAAGCACCAAAAACCGAGCTTACGACAGAAGAGGGTAAGAGGCTTCTTGATCAGATAGCCGAACTATCAAAGACAGTTGTTGTCCTGAGTGGAGGGGAACCGCTACTAAGAAAGGATATCTATGAACTTGCTTCCCATGGCACTGATAACGGACTCCGAATGGTTATGGGAACGAATGGTATCTTGATAGATGACGAAGTTGCAGGGAAATTGAAAGAATCCGGAGTCATGAGGGCGGGAATCAGTATCGACTCCATACACCATGAAATTCATGACAAATTCAGAGGCGAGAAGGGCGCACTGCAAAAGGCGATAGATGGGGCAAAATCGTGTGAAAGAGCCGGACTCAGCTTCCAGATTCACTCAACCGTTACCACCGCAAATTATGATGATATTGCCGAACAGATTCAGTTTGCAATAGACCTTGGTGCTGATGCATTTCATGTATTCTTCCTTGTTCCCACGGGCAGGGCAAAAGATCTGGTAGACATTACACCTCAACAGTACGAGACTGCCCTTCGCCAGATAGTTGAGAATATGAAGGACTATCCGATAGAGGTAAGACCTGTTTGTGCACCCCAGTTCATGAGAATTGCATCAAAAAAGGATATTCTAAAAGATATGAAGCACTTCACAAGAGGCTGTCTTGCTGGAACCAATTACTGCAGGATAAAACCGGATGGTGATGTCAATCCTTGTCCTTACCTTCCAATGTACATAGGAAATGTGAAGGAAGAATCCTTTGTTGATATGTGGAACAACTCAGAAGTCTTCAAGAAACTGAGGAATTTTGATAATCTCAAAGGGAAATGTGGCATCTGTGAATTTAAAGATATTTGTGGGGGATGTAGGGCAAGAGCATATGCTTATACGGACGATTACCTCAAAGAAGAGCCTTGGTGCGTATACGAGCCGTGATATCTTCTCACACTCACTTTACAAAGGCGGCCACTATGGAAACGATTAAGTGAGCTTCCCATCAATGTTTTAGATGATGTTATGGATGAGCAGGAGCAGATAAGATTCACGATCTCCCGGATCTCGGACCTTAAGTATAATATGACGCTTGATCCGGTGATTAAGAGTGGAAGTATAATATCCAATTTCTCCATATTAAGAGAAGATGATCTGCAAAACGCCCTTGACATATTCAATCAGGTATCCTCGATAGGTCTGGTTGTCAGTCCTTACTTTCGGATACTTAGAGAAGGCGAAACCATGGGAAATATCGAGGTGGGTGAGGGGGAGGTCGGACTCGCCACGGTCTGTAGCATCACAATTGACGGTGTTCTCATGAAGAGCGGCGTTCCGACGAACTTGAAAGGCGGAGGCATTGTGCAGGTTGTAAAGGGAAGACCTATGAGATTTACACACTTTATTGACTATAGATACACCACCATTGATCCACTTGAGGTACTTATGAGTCAAAAACTGACATCTGTTATGAGTGTAGTCAAGACGGGATCGGGTAGAATACTTGCCAATCTCAGAGAGGCCCCTATGATAGCAAGGGATGCTATTGAAGATACCCTTGACCTGTTGAATGCTGCTGGTTTCGACGGCGTTTTGGAGGTCAGCGAACCTAATTCCGATATCTTCGGCGTAACGTTGGATAGGGACCATATAGGTATAGCTGTAATCGGTGGAACAAATCCACTCGCAGCGATTCAAGAGGCAGGAATAAGCATTCGAACAGGAGCACTGTCAGATCTTATGGAGTTATCAAAGATGGAGAAGATTAAATGAGTATATCCGATTTCTTAACATCCCCTGAGTACGAAGTTCTTTTGATCACACACAGCAGTATATTTCAGACCGAGATTGCAATTAACGACAAGTTCAGTGATGAGTATTCAAAGAGATCTGCTGTGGTCTCAATTGCTCCGGGAGATATGAGTAAAATTGGTGTTAAAGAGGGAAAAACCGTGAAAATAGAAAATGAAAACGGTTCCGTTGTGGTATCTGTCGTAAAAAGTGAGGAGGACCATAAAGGCATCGTCTTCATGCCGGAAAGTTACTACTCGAATCGTCTCTTGTCACCGAAGACCGATGGAACAGGTTTCTTTGATGCAAAGAAAGTTAAGGTTAAGATATCAAAAGTGGACGGACATGTTGTCGGTATTAAAGAACTTCTAAATATGTAGATACTCCCCCCAATAACAAGTTAACGCCCTAGTCCATATTAGAATTAAAAAACCGGTTATGGCCGAATAGACAAAAAATAAGGAAAAATATAAAAATAATGAGGCTCATAGGTACCTTTATGAGACATCCCGCGGAGGTCTAAGCGGCTGTGGCGTATGAGATTTTTCAGATCATCGGTCTATTTTTTCTACTGATATTATCTGGCTTCTTTTCAGGATCTGAAACTGCGATTTTATCTATCAGTAAAGCAAAGGTGAAGCATCTCGCAGACGATGGAGATAAGAAGGCAAAAACGCTTTATGAGCTCCTTGATGACCCCCATAAGTTACTTTCGACTTTATTGATCTGCAATAACTTTGTAAACATAGCAGCTTCGGCTATTGCTACTTCCCTCGCTATTGAGTTCTTCAATAGCTACGGAGTTGCACTTGCGACCGGTGGAATGACACTTCTTATCCTGACATTCGGAGAGATCACTCCAAAGAGGGTTGCCATACGTCGTGCCGAGAGGATCTCACTTTTGGTTGCAGGTCCGATTGAATCATTGTCATTTGTGTTGTATCCGATCTCAAGAGCGCTAAACTTCTTGACCGATCCGATAATAAAGCTTTCAGGTGGAGATGACCGTGAAAATACACTCGTTACTGAGGAGGAAATAAAGACACTCGTCGATGTCGGGGAGAAAGAAGGAGTCTTCGAAGAAGCAGAGAGGGAGATGATCCATAGAGTCTTTGAACTCGGTGATACTGTCGTAAGGGAGCTTATGACAGCAAGGACAGATATGATCTGCCTGGAGGTTAAACAGAGTGTTGAGGAGTGTCTTGACATTATCACATCTCATGGATATTCCAGAATCCCTGTATTTGAAGAAAAGATAGATAACATAGTTGGTGTGATCTATGCAAAAGACCTGTTACAACATCTCTGGAAAGGAGGCGATTCACAATTAGAATCAATCATGAGGACCCCTTACTTCGTTCCTGAGACTAAACTAGTTAATGAACTCTTAAAAGAGTTTCAGAAAGGCGAGATACATATGGCCATCATAATAGATGAATATGGTGGTACTTCAGGACTACTCACAATTGAGGACATCATCGAGGAGATAGTTGGCAACATATTCGACGAGTATGATGCTGGCGAGGAAGAGGTCAAGATAATCGACGAGAATACATTTATTATAGATAGCAGGATGCATATAGACGAACTTGCTCAATTGATGAAATGTGATATCCCCGAAGGAGATTTCGATACAGCAGGGGGATTTGTATTTGATCTATTCGATAGGGTTCCAGAGCAAGGTGAGAAGATAAAATTCGAAAACCATGAGATTTCGATCGAGAAGATTGATAAAAGAAGGATGAAGAAGATAAGGGTAAAGAAGATCAAAACCAAAGGCCATTATCATAATCCGGAGGAGTCTGAAACTAAGGAATTATAGATGTTCCATATACCGCCAGAGATGAATTCTATGGCAATGGCAGCAAGGAACAGTCCCATCATCCTTCTGAAAACGAGGCCTCCCGTAACACCAATAAGATTGTTCAGCCTTTCTGTGAATCTGAGCAGTATCCAGGTTAGAAAAAAAGTTACAATAACAGCAAGAAGAACGAGAATCTTGTGAGAAAATGTCTCTGCAATCCCTATCAGTAGTATGACGGAAGTTATGGCAGCAGGTCCAGTGAGCATGGGAATAGCAAGAGGAATTATATACATGTGCTCACGCTCCTCCTTGAACTCTTCCTCTGTATATGCTTCCCTTGATCTTCTTGCATACATCATATCGATTGCTATCAAGAGCAGAAGAATACCACCGGCTACACTGAGCGAATTTGTCGTTATCTGAAATATTGAAAGGATCCAATTACCAGCAACTGCAAAGAAGAGTAGAATAATGCACCCGAAGATGGACGTCTTCTTTGCAATAGCCCTCCTCTCGGAATCATCCATCTCTACGGTCATGGAAGAAAAAATCATGGAACCTGCAACAGGGTCTACTATAATAAAGAGTGTTGTCAAGGTGGTTATAAAGAATGAGTATGAGCTTACATCCATCAGAAACAAATAATTGATGGGGGGATAAAAAGCTTACTGAAAAATATGCAAAGGATCGTACAAGATTATAATACAGATAAGATCACAAATATATAATGGGATGGATATGAAGAAGATATTTGTAGTAATTATTGGATTGTTGGTCACCGCCGCTGTTGCATCAGCAGTACTCTCAGCAGGTTATCTGGAGGAGGAGCCCCAGGAATGCACTGAAGCTTCTGCACCTTCATTAAAAAATAACGCTGTTTCTAAGGCACCATCGCCTCCATCAGGTATCAAAGGAAGTATTGAATCCATTTCTATGGATAAGGATAAATATTACGCTGGCGATACTGTTGTTTCTGAAATGCAAGTTAAAAATACCGGTAACGAGATTTTAACATCTGAAAAGGTTGTAATAACTGTAAAATGTATTGAACTAGAAAGTTTTGCCGGGAATATGGCCCTTAAAAGCATGAGCGATGACGAAAAGACTCAAACGTACACCATGAAGTTTTCAGAGGTGTTGAATCCTGGAGAATCAAAAAAACTGTCTGCTACTTTCAACACACCAGAAGAGATGAGTGGTGTGAGCCTTGCAGGAGAATATGAACTCACATTACATCTTAGATTCAATGACAGAACGGTCGATAGTGAGAAGATGAATCTGCTGTTACATAAAAAATAGAGAAAAAGGGGGTCATCCCCCTTACAACAGCTTGGAGACAGCGCTGTCAAGGTCGTCAGTTGAGATCTCCCATCCTGTTGTAATGTTTATAATCTCGACAAGCACTTCCTTACTCAGTTCCGAGACAAAAGATAGTAGTATGGGGCATATTCCAAGGGTATATCCCAAAGCAACCTTATCCTTCCAATCATCAGTGAGTGGTGGACAGAAGCTCCCAAAGGTACCGTAATCCACCTCCTTACCCCATGGCTTGATACCGGAAGTGTCAGATTCTGCAGGAACCATGGAGTCGATCTCGCGGATAACATCGTCCAGTTCACTGTTCTTAATAAGAGTCCCTGCAACAACTGGATCAATTCCAACACGACAACACTTCTCTATTGCCCTAAGCGAGGTCTCCATATCAAGCTTCTTGGAAAATGTTGCAAGACCATAAAGATCGCTGATCAGAACGCCCGGTTCCTTCACTCTTGAAGAGGCCATCACGGTCGAGACCTCGTTGTACTTCACATATGGCCTACATGGGAACGGACAGTTGAAACATGCAGTGTGTCTGTGTATAAATGGCTCCAGTCCTTCTATATTGACACCCGCACTTTCTGCGAGCTGCTCAACATTCTTTCCCATGATCTCTGCCTTGATCTTCTCCAGAAGTTCCAGATCTTTCTCGAGGAAAGCATCGGGATCTTCAAGTTCAAGCTCACCCATACCTCTAAGAGCAAGAGCCTTCACGTTCTTCTCTCCGAAGATGGCTCCGAATCCGAATTTATCACCGCTACACCAGTAATTGTTAACCAGCTGAGCATGTCTTACTCGGTTCTCACCCGCTTTTCCAACTGTGAGTACCTGTACACGATCGTCACCGAGCTCATTTCTTAAGAAATCAGTCGTCTCCCATGTGTTTTTACCCCAGACCTCAGCAGCATCCTTCACATCTGCCATCTCATCATGCAACCAGAGATAGACCGGTTTTTCAGACTTGCCACAAACAACAACAAAATCGTATCCACTGAGCTTCAACTCGGGACCGAAGAACCATGCTATAGGCGCATGTGCAACTTCACCTGTAACCGGACTCTTCGCCGTTACAATACCCAAAGCAGAGCCAGATATGAGAGTACCGGTAAAGAAACCTGAACCGAATATAATCGGGTCTTTATCTTTATACTCCTCATAAAGGGCAAGATTGGCAGCCGCACCACCTATGTTCTCCTGTATAAATTCTTCTTCCAGATCCACCTCTTCGACTTCACCGGACTCGAGATCTACAACCAAAATCAATCCGGAATACATATAATCCATTATTACTCACTCCCTCACTCTATTATTGACTCAGCCGGGCATAGTTTTACACAATAGGCTTTGCCTTTGCATAGGTCGCACTCTTCACGCATAAGTATAGGTTTACCAGAAGCGCCTTCCTGTTCGTTACTTGCGGTACTCTCACTATCAAATTCTACACCTTCAGGCCTTCCCAAGAGCAGATCATCCACCACCTTGACCATTATTCCAAAATAATTCTTCTTCTCCTCACGATACATCATAACGCTTGATCTTATCGTGGAGAAGACCTCATCCCGGTAGAAGCTGCATGCCAGTTCACAGGCACCGCAGCCTGTACACTTCAAAGCATCTATGTTCTTCTTTTCAAGTTGCATCCAAATACCTCAAAATTAATTATCAAATCAACTATTTCAGTATTTCTATACCTTATCGAGAATTTTTAAACGAGTTATAATCTATCTGTTGAGGTGATCCGCTGGCTTGTGAAATAAAATCATGGTTTTTGATACCACTAGATTTATGACACAGTAAAATGTAAAATACTATCTATAGAAAGTTCTATACAAGTGAGGTCATATATGGAGACAAAGATACCGATTAGGGATATCATGACCAAGAAGGTCATCACGGTGGATGTGGAGATGAACGCAGTCGACATATCGAAGAAGATGATGGAGAAGGATGTCGGATGTGTCATTGTGGTCAAAAATGATAAACCTGTTGGAATAGTCTCAGAGCGCGACATCGTCCGTAAGCTGGTATCAACTGACGTAAAATCCAGTTCTATGACGGCAGAAATGCTGATGACTGAACCTATAGTGACTGTATCAGATGATACGAGCCTTCTGGACACCACAAAGAAGATGGCAAAGAATAAAATACGCAGATTGCCTGTAATGAGTGGTGATAAGATGGTAGGGATTGTCTCAGAGACAGATGTAGTATCTGTTTCTTCAGAGATGGATCGAATTCGTGCCGAGATTATAGAGATGAGCAGGGAACGTGCATCACTTAGAGAAGGGAAGACAATACCTCAGGGCATATGTGAAAAATGTGGACAACTCGCAGAGAACCTTGAGACGATGAACGGGGTATTAATATGCGAGGACTGCAGAGATGAGTTATTTAGGTAGTCTTTTTCCGATACGCCACCTCAGAACCATACCATTTTCCATCTTTTGAAGATCGATTAGCTTGAGCTCTGGCATATCAGGCCTTACCTTAAATCCCCCCCCATCGACAAGCGTTGGAGCGCCCTTGCCACCCATAATGAAGTATCCTATGTAAACGTAAAGTTCATCGACAAGCCTACCTGAAAGAAATGCCCAGTTTAGGGTGCCACCACCTTCAACCATAACTCGTTTCACACCCATTCTGCCAAGCTTTTGTAGCATATCTTCCAGATCCACCTTATCCTTGCCTACTGAAATGACTTCTGAATAACACTGTAGTGCTTTTACATCCTCTTCAGGTGCAGCCTCGCTGACAAAGATAATTCTTCTTCCATTCCCCTTCTTTAAGATATCAGAATCTAGGGGGGTTCTGGCTCTGCTGTCCACAACCACTCTGATAGGATTCTCATCCTCGCCTCTTCTGACCCTCTCTTTTTTTCTCTCATCGGATTTGACGGTGAGGCTTGGGTCATCCGAAAGTACGGTGCCTATCCCGACAATAATAGCATCCGAGCCTGCCCTGAGGTCGTCAACCCTATCAAAGTCGATATCATCACTTATTCTCACCTGAACCCGCTGCGTGGTAGATATCTTTCCATCAGCACTCATAGCGGAGTTTATGAAGACGAAAGGACGCTCTTTCATTCGATCAGCTCACGGCAACTCATTCATCATTTCTTCTTGATTGATGCGATATCACCTAAAGTGAGACCTCCGGACCCTTTGGAAGATCCGAGATCAATCGGTTCCAGCCTTTCGGTCAGTTTCACTTTAATCATCTTCTCGATCTTCTTTCGGAGCTCATCGTCCGGTACCATCTCACAACGCTCGATCTTTCCGATTAGGGATGCTTTCTCATTCAATTTCTTTGCAAAGTCCTCCCGTGATAATCCCTGTTTCTCTCGAGCGTCTTTGATCAATTCCCCATAATTTTGGACTATCTCTTCCACCTCAATATTTCTGCTTTGCATCGATCTGTTTAGCTGAACTGTTCTTCTTGAAGCAAGCGGTTTTTCATGAATTGGGTTTCCATATCGGACACAAGCGCTACAGACGCTAAGTTTAGACCCATCCATCTCTATTCTTGTAGGTCTTCCGAATATCTCTGCCCCACAAATCTCACATTGCATAAATCCTAACTTTACCTTGAATGGATAAAAAGTTATATATTCTAACAAGCCAATATTTTGTTGGGGTTACCAAAAGTGCCAGACTTATTGGACAGTGATGATACAAAGAAAGAAGGGGAGGACTACTCTAAGTATCTGTTGGATCGCGTTCGTCAGTTAGAAGAGAGGAACATAAAACTCAGAGAGGAGAGTAGAAGAGTCGAAACAGAAAAGCGTTTCGCTGAAAGTCAGAAAGTCAAGTATGAACGCGAGGTAAGAAAGCTAAGAAGTGAGCTAGAGAGGATGAGGTCGCCTCCATTGGTCGTAGGGACTATTATTGATATCTTAAAGGATGACAAAGTCGTGGTCAAGAGCAGTACAGGTCCGAAATTCGTTGTTAATATGTCTCAATTTATATCTGAAGAAGATATTAAAGCGGGATCACAGGTTGCTCTAAACCAGCAGTCTCTTGCGGTTGTTAATATCATTCCATCACAAAAAGATCCTGCGGTTTATGCAATGGAGATTATAGATGCAACAGATATCGGTTACGGTGATATCGGTGGTCTGGAGGATCAGATTGTTGAATTAAAAGAGGCAGTCGAGCTTCCGCTAATAGAGCCTGAGAGGTTTGAGAGGATCGGGATAGAACCTCCGAAAGGGGTACTTTTAATTGGCCCTCCGGGAACCGGTAAGACGCTACTAGCAAAGGCTGTTGCGAATCGAACCAACGCCACTTTCATAAGGGTCGTCGGATCCGAACTCGTACAAAAGTACATTGGAGAAGGTTCCAGGCTTGTAAGGGAGCTCTTCAGCATGGCGAAGGAAAAGACTCCAAGCATAATATTTGTTGATGAAATAGACGCAATTGGTGCAAGGCGCTTCGAGAGTGCGACTTCTGGAGATCGAGAAGTTCAAAGAACATTGATGCAGCTTTTGGCAGAGATGGATGGTTTTGATTCCAGAGGTGACGTTAAGATAATCGGAGCTACCAACCGTCCTGATATCTTGGATCCTGCACTTCTTAGGCCAGGCAGGTTTGATAGAATTATTGAGATACCGATTCCGAATTTCGAAGCAAGGAAGGAGATTCTCAAGATTCACACTTCGGGTATAACTCTTTCGGGTGAGGTCAACATTGAAAATATTGCATCGATTACTGAAGGTGCATCAGGTGCGGATTTGAAGGCGATCGTCATGGAAGCCGGTATGCTTGCCATAAGGGAGAGGGAGGACTCAGTCTCCATGAGCGATATCTATCAGGCAACACGAAAAGTAATGTGTTCTACGAAGAGGGATGGGGAATTATTTGTAGATTCCGGCACGATGTTTGCTTAGTAAAATTTTTAAACATTGGTGCATCAAATAACTCTAGAATGCTTTGGTTTTTGCGTCGATAGTCTAGTGGTTATGACTTGGGCCTTCCATCAAACTATTTATCACATGTTTGGAAGAGAGCCCACGACCCGGGTTCGAATCCCGGTCGACGCATGTGAAGAGGAGGACATGGATCAGGGAGATGGCGTTAGAGCGGATTAAACGCCTTTTTGAGCTTGCAGAACTTGAGTCTGAAGAGCATCCTGAAAGAAGCGATAGATATGTCCGGCTAGCTGTGAAGATAGGGACAAGATATCGTGTCAGAATTCCAAAGCACCTCAAGATCCGTTTCTGCAAACATTGCCATTCATTTCTGGTTCCTGGTAAAAATGCACGGGTGAGGTTGAGGGGAAACTACATGACCACAACCTGTCTCAACTGCAACAAACAAATGAGAAGGCCATACTAGGGGCCACATACTATGAACAACAAGTGAATATTGGCAGCCACCCAGCTACGAAAGTTACTTATTATATTCATTGCACTATTATAGCTGAGTGGAAGTTGTAAGTAATATTTTATTAAGGTGAGGATGAAGCGAATCAAATTCTCGGATGTGGGGGGACTGGAAAAGGTTAAAAGGGAGATAAAACTGTCAATAATCTATCCCATCGAGCGGCCTGATCTTTACGAACTTTACCTTGGAGGGAGAAGCAGCATACTACTCTATGGACCTCCTGGTTGCGGAAAAACTCTGATTGCAAGGGCAGTCGCCGGAGAGGTAAAATCCAAATTCTTCAACATCAAGATAGTCGATATACTCAGTCAGTGGCACGGTGTCACGGACAAGAACATACACAACGTCTTCATCGAAGCCCAAAAAGCTGCCCCATCAATACTCTTCTTCGATGAAATCGATGGCATAAGTGCCTCAAAAAGTTCATCCAGTGAGCAGTTCGAGAAGCGGATTCTGAATACTTTTCTTACAGAAATGGATGGTTTTGAGGACATAGGAGACGTAAGAGTCCTTGCAGCAACAAACGCTCCATGGGACGTTGATGCGGCTCTTATCAGGCCCGGAAGATTCGACAAATTGTTGTTTGTTCCACCACCCGATCAGGCTTCCAGAGTAGAGATATTCAAAATACACTTGAAGAAGAGACCGACCTCAAAGAAGTTGGACTATGGGAAACTATCAGAACTCACCGGTGGATACTCAGGGGCGGATATCGAGGAGATATGTGAAGAGGCAGCAAGAATTCCCCTTGAGGAAGCAATAGAAGGAAAACCTCAGCGGAAGATTACTATAGAGGATCTTTTGGAGGCAATTGAGAATAGACCTTCCTCTGTGACTGCGTGGTTCAAAAACGCAGAAAGCCAGACGAGAAAGAGTGGTAGAGAACGTTTATTTGGAGATATGCTTGATTTTATCGTAACTTCCGGCGATGATGAGCCTGTATCAGGGTATGGTTGATATTCCGATATTTGGGATTATTCAAGATAGGATTTGAGAATGATAAGATATATTGAACACACCTCAGATGTCGGTTTTGAGGTTGAAGAGGAGACTCTTGAGAAGCTATTTTCTTCCTCAGCTCTTGCAATGTACGGATTTATGATCGATCCTTTTGAGATTGAGTCCATATTATCAAGAGATGTGGACATCCAATCGGAAGATCTCGAAAGCCTGATGTTCGATTGGATGGATGAACTCATATTTCTATTTGAGTCAGAAAAAATAGTCTTTAATAAGTTCGATCTGATTATAGAAGATTTTCATATGATTGGGAGATGTGAAGGGGGGGTTTTTGATCCTCTCAGACATGAAACCGGAATTGTTGTAAAAGCCGTAACGTACCACATGATGGAAGTAAAGAAGAGGAACGGTATCTGGAATACCAGGGTGGTACTAGATGTGTAGTTCGATCCATTCTTCTATGCACTTCTTTGTGTTCATGATATCTTCACGGAATTTCGGATGTTGTTCGATCGTAAGCATACCGTCGTACCCGTTCTGATACAACGTGGTGAGCATTCTATCTATCTCAGGCGTCATTTTGAGGATTGGTCTATGGTTGTAATTGCTCATGTGTATATTTGTGATCTTGTCTTTGAAGACGTCAAGAAATGAGAGTGTCTTGAAAGCATCAAGGAACGTATGAGCCTGATACATAATACAGGAATGGCAGAAATCCACAGTCATACCTACGTCAACAATATCGAATATATTCAGTAACTCTGAGACATTTCTCCCGTACCCCTTAGACCCCCTAGAGAGATTTTCAAGTGATAGTTTGACTCCCCTCTCGTCTGCATATTCTTTCAAATCACCGATAATCTTCTCAAGTAGATATTTACGAAGATCTGTTTTGGCCTTGGCAGAGACATATGAGTGGATGACGAGGTTTTCGGATGAAAGAAGGTGAGCAAAATCCACAGACTTCTTTCCAAGGAAGAGAGCTTCTTCAATCTGATCCTTACGCTCAACATAGAAACCTTCGCTGTGGACAGATGAGCAGTTCAGATCATACTCATCGATCAATCTCTTTACGGTATAGACCGAGTCGCCAGCTTCAGCGTTTATCGCTGATATGTTGAATTCAATATTCTCAAAACCGCATTCTTTGATATTTTTAATATTATAATTAATCGGACAATGTGACAGGCTCCACGTAGATATGCTTAACTTCATCTTACAAGCTCGATAAAATCTAAGCATTTTACCGAACATGTACCTTTCGAATTCTTTCCCATATATCTAAGAAATTCTGTCTAACGCAGAAACTTATATTAGTGGTGGGGGCTAACATCAGTGTATCGTTGATTTGATAGATTGGGGATATGCGGAGACGCTCCGTTATATTAATCGGCTGATAAAAATCATAAGAAAGAGGGGGAAATTATGAAGAGAGTTTCGACCGGGATAACTGGCATGGATGAATTGATACAGGGTGGGTTTCCCGAGAGGACGGTAAATCTGATAACAGCACCATCTGGTGGCGGTAAAACATTATTTACCCTCCAGTATATCTATAACGGTGCCAAGGATTATGACGAGCCAGGGATCTTCATCACCCTCGAAGAGAGCAGAGAGAGCATCGATAGAGTCACTGAAAACTTCGGTATGGATATCGCCAAGTATGAAAAGGAGGGAAAACTGTTCATAATCGACCTTGGTGAGATGAGAAAAGAGGTCAAGATTGATGAAGAGGTATCATCCGGAATGTTATCATTTGAAGCTTTGGAAGAAGCCTTGGGTGGCATAATTAAGATGAGTAGGGCGAAGAGATTTGCCCTTGACTCCTTAACTGCTGTCGGGCTATCATACGCCCTCCCCAGTGAGCTGAGGCAAGCGATGTTCAGGTTTGTTAACTTCTTGAGGATAAAGGATGTGACATCACTTCTTATCACAGAGTCAGTGGAGGGCACACCAGGGTTAACCAGATATGGCGTCGAGCAATATATTGCAGACTCTCTGATAGTAGTAGGCCTTGACAGTATAAAGGGTGAATTGAGAAGGACCATATGTATTAGAAAGATGAGGTTCACAAAACATGACACAAGCATTCACCCATTTTTGATAATGAATGACGGTATTGAGATAAGCCCAAAGGAGAAAGTTTTCTAAATATACAAGGGATCAGACTTCATATTTTTCTCTAATTGTTTTTATCCTATCTTCCATAACTTGTATCATCTCTTCTTGCTTACCTAGTACGTCTTTTATTGATCTTGTATCACCCACCAGATCCAGATTTAGACTATTTTGCATCGATTCAACCACCCTGTTTCTTCGATGTAGCTCTTTTACGAGATGTTCATACTCGTTTGCGATCTTTTGTAGCTTCTTTCTATGGAGGGCTTTTGATACTTTCTCCATCTCTTCAATCTGGTCAAATACCTCGGCAACCTTCTCAATTATCTCCTCTTTCGTGAAAGGTTTGACTATATAGTTCTCTATCTTTGTTATCGTGTCGATACCAATCACTTTCTCATCAGGTGGAAGCACTGTCAGTATGGAAACTGGGATCTCTTTGAGTTTTTCGTCGCATTTCATGGTCTTTAAGGTGACCCATCCATCCATCGGTTCCATCATTATATCGAGTAGAACAAGATCCGGTTTTCTCTTAGCCTCATATAATTTCTGAAGGCACTCAATACCGCTATATGATTCCATCGTCTCAAACCCTTCGGATTCGAGTATCTTCTTCATAGTCAGGACACTATCTTTTGTATCGTCAACAATCAATATCGTCTTTCTTTCTTCACCAATCTCACTCATAATTACCCGCTCCACATCTTACGGCTTGGAATTATGATTGCCCCTCTCTTTTTCATGAGCAATTTTCTACCAATCAACCATCTAGTGGGTGAAAGATTCGTCAGATTGATCGATTGATCTATCTAAAAATCTCTTTATAACCCAAACATATAAGGGAATTTTATGTATAAATATCTTTTTACGATTTACCTTAGGGAGTGCGATATTAGCATTGATGGCGATAAACTATATACACAGGTACATAACCTATACATACTTGAGGAGATTATGCCATATTAACTCCACATCATAATTAAGTATGTTCAAAAGCAGAGGAAGAATAGTACACATGTACACATAAAATTATTGAGGGATAAAAACGCCATCGTATGAGTTAATTGAAAACCAAGTAGCTTACTCAAGTACAGATGCAATTCAATTGCAATCAAGGCTGATTGAGGAGGCTATACGCCAATCTGCAGATCTCATTGGCTTGCCAGCTATAAGGATGTCTGCCGAACAGGTCACCAGTCAATACCCCTTACTCATGGGTTTGAACATAAATGATGATTGTACGCTTGATATCTCAAGGATTCTAGACGATATTGAAACTTCTGAGATGCTCGAAGAGATCGCAGATGAATCTGTATCCTCTGACAGCTCACTAGGATCTTTAAGGGCCCTATATATGACTGCACTTATGGCCCTATTCGAGAACATACATCAGTTTTTATCAACAGTTGCGGGCCCTGAAGTTTCCGATGAGAAGATATTTACCTCCTGTAAACCGATCATCGATGAAAATTATGAGAAAATGGTCGAACTGGGAATCACTGATCTCCTTCCGGCTATGTTTGCAGACGGAGGCCTCGACAAGACGATAACCCTCGAGAGACTGAAGAAGGAGAGTAAAACAACTCAAGCTGTTGCGATATTCCAAAATATCTTCACAAGGTTCCTCAAAGAGGCTTTAAAAACGAATACGCTGCCTATGTACCAACAGAAGATAACAGCACTTGGCGCTCAAGATCCATTAATCAAAATGATAGAGATATCAGAAGATGCAAACGTCACTATTACCGGACTGGAGAATATATCCTCTTTTGACGAGGAAGAGGATGCAAATAAACTCGTTAATTCGTTATGTTATGCTTTCAATTCTCTTGTAGATCTATCTTCATTTATTTTAGGGAATAAAACCGCCTTTGATGAGGCAAAAGATTTGATAAACCCAATTATGTCTGAATATTCTGAAATAACAGAGAATTTGGGAGTTGAACATAAGATACTCAAAGGAGCTCTCTCAGACAGAGTAACAAGCGGAGTAGAAAACTTTGATGATATGATTTATGGTGGTTTTCCAAGGCGTTCATCAGTCATAATTCAGGGCCCTTTTGGTGGGGAGAAGGAGATGTTCTGTAACCAGTTTGTAAAAGAAGGGCTAGTTAAGAGTGGTGCAGTACTCGTTGTCCTATCAAGGATATCTCCAAACGAATTTAAGAATCAACTCAAAGATCTTGGGGTAGAATCCGAAGAGTACGAAAATAAGGGACTACTTAAGATAGTGGATTGGTATTCTTGGAAGACCGAGAATATAATCGGCGTTGAACGTGAGTCAAATTCTGTTATAAAATCTTCCAGGGATCTCAGTAGCGTCGGAATTGCGATTGGTAAAGCGATTGAAGAGTTGGCATATGCTCCTGTAACAAGAGGTTTTGTTGAGATGCTATCACCTGCAATGAAGGATTTTGATTTCGAAGTTGTATATGACTTCTCCCAATCATTAAGGGCAAAATTCAGAAAGAACGATATCACTGGGCTATTTCTTGTAGAGAAGAAGATGCATGATGCAGAATCTCTCTCCGCCTTACATCAGATATTTGATGGTGTTGTTGACATCGTCAGATTCAGGGATGACAAGGACAAACTGACCGAGAAGGTCGTCCGAAAGATTGCCGTATCAATGATCGGGACACGTTTTGAACCGGGTTTTGAGCTTCTGGATGTAAATAAGAACGGTTTGAAGGTCGTTGATAAGCATTCACTGGAGTAAATGATCGCTCAAATGATCGCTCATGAAAGGTAGGAATGTCATAACATATATTTTTATTAAGTATTAGTGTCAATAGTAGTACCAAGAGGTGATAGTTAATGGAAGTTATTATGTACTCAACCAGGGCATGTCCTTTCTGCTATTTGGAAAAGAGGTTTTTGAAGAAGAATAAAATCGATTTCAAGGAGATTGACGTCTCTAAAGATAAAGCTGCTGCAAAAGAGATGCTTGAAAAGAGCGGACAAGCCGTGGTCCCACAGACAGATATTAACGGGAAGATTATTGTCGGATTTGACAAAGAGGCTTTAAGAGGAGAATTGAACCTTTAATGGGGCGATCTAGTATCTTTTTGATCTGGTTGAGACTCATTTTTAAAGAAATTAATCTATTAAACGACAGAGTTAAGTATTACCGCATAGCTATTATTGGTGGGGATTTAATTGTATCCGAATAAAAAAGTTCAGAGTTTGATCGGCTCGAAAGTCCAAGTAGAGATGAAAGGAGATAAGAATACTCTCGAGGGCATACTGGCAGGTGCTGACGATTACCTCAATTTACATCTGAAAGATGCCATGGAAGTTATTGATGGTGAAAGATCCAGATTATTAGGTTCCGTAATCCTTCGTGGTAATAATGTTGTGTTGATAAACCCGATTAAAAGTTGAGAGGTTTAATGGTCGACGAAGAAACAGTTTTGGATATTGTGAAATCGAGCAGGGATGGGGTACTCCAGAGTGATATCTGGAAGTCGTTAGGTATTGACAGTAGAAAATGTTCGAGGTTGATCACGAGTCTTGAACAGAAAGGTCTTGTTACAAGAGTTTGGGAGAAGGTAGGAGGCACAAGAACTTATCGAGTTATTTATGCCGGGAATAATGCCAGTTACGAGATGTTGATGGCGGGGGATTTACTTGCTCCTTGCATCGGTTGTACGATCGAATGTAAACCGGAGGTATGTTTACCTTTGGGCGAATGGATCATGGAACTGATAGCACGAGAGGAGTCAAACAATTGAGTAGAGGACCCAAATTCACTTTCATCAACTCACTTTTTACCTAAGATTGACTAAGAAGTATCCGAAAGTTTAATCCTTCTTCTGGGCCATTAAGAGACGATGAATATTATCCAGGCTATTCTTCTTGGTTTATTGCAAGGCATAACCGAATGGCTCCCTATAAGTAGTGAAGGTCAGTCCGTACTTTTTATGATGAACTACCTTCGATTAGATCCGCAAAGCGCTTTATCCGTTGCAATATTTCTTCATATTGGAACTTCTCTTGCAGTTCTCTTAAAGTTTAGAAGTGAATTTATAAGCATGCTAAACCTGAGATCAAATCTCTCTAGAATTGTCTTTATCTCGACACTTTCAACAGCCATTACGGGACTTCCTCTGTATATTCTGATCAAAAGCTCTTTTAATAGTGGTGAGCTCGCCACCCTATTGATAGGCGTCCTTCTAATTGTTACCGGGATACTACTTAGGTCCCCAAAGGAGAAAGGATACAAAGATATCGATGAAGTGAGCACAAGAGATCTGATTATTTTGGGGCTTGCCCAGGGTTTTTCCATTCTTCCGGGAATATCCAGATCAGGGACAACCATTGCCACTCTCCTTTTGAGCGGTGTTAATCAAAAATCCGCACTTGTCATATCATTTCTTATAAGCGTGCCTGTTGTTTTGGGGGCAGCATTTTTGGATATCATATCTTCATCTTCGATGTCACTGATCGGGGTAGAGATTGCAATTGTAATGGTGATAACGGCGTTTGTTGTTGGATATCTCATGATGGATCTTTTATTAAGGTTTGCAGAAAAGGTGAACTTTTCAATCTTCTGCATAACCTTAGGTGCAATAACAATAATTATCTCTCTACCATCTTTCGTTTAGGGATGGGAGTCTATCTTTTGTGATGTTTTCATCTGTCAAATTTTGGACAGGGAAAAACCCTACCACAGCCCCTGGGCAGTGGGAGGGGTACTTGTTTTCTTGTTACTTACTGAAGTCTTCTTCTTTTTTATTTTAGATTACTGATGCTATAGGCATAACACCGTTTTTTTAAGTATCTTCGAAGTATTTATGCAATACCTCTCACAAATAAGCTTGACTGAAAAACCGGGTTACTTAATCATGACAAACAAAAAAATTTCATTTATATCACACGCATTTACCCTCGGTGTAATTGTGACTGTTGTATTCTTTCTTCTTGCAGGCGTATTAGCAGCAGAAGCTCCCTCTGAGGAATGGAACAGGACATATGGAGGGGGAGAGGGGATGATTATGCTTATTCGGTTCAGCAGACTAAAGACGGTGGATATATACTTACAGGGGATACAGAGTCATATGGAGCTGGTAAGGAAGACGCATGGCTTATAAAGACTGACTCAAATGGTAATTGAAGAGTGGATAAAGAAGTTTGAATGTGCAGAATTATTTGACTATGAACTTAACGTTAATGAAGGAGCAAATTTTATAGAGGATTATTCCACAGTTCAAGAGACCTCAGATGGTGGATATGTCTTTACGGCCTCTAGGCTAAAAGGCAATTATATAGTGGATAGACACAACGATGCGGTTCTTTTAAAGATTGAACCAGAAACCTCCACCCCAGGTTTTGAAATCCTCACAGGAGTAGCCTCGGCAGCAGTAATTGCGGCAGTACTTGTTTTTAGAAGGAAGAGGGAGTGAAGGGCCTATTTTACGACCCATCCCCCGAATCGAGAATGGAAGTCAAATATTACCTTTTGATCTATCGGTCCGATCACAATAGATTTAATATCACTGCCCTTCAAGGTTAGACTTGGTGATCTCCTCTGAAAAGATCAGGCGTAACCGACCTCCCACTTCAAGCAGTACTTCGGCAAGTAGAATGAACATTATGGATTGGTGGTGTGATATGAATGTGGAGATTTTAATGCCTTCTTTACGTTCATTGACCATGCATACTGAAAATTATGGCACAGACGTGCT
>JAXHUQ010000025.1:0-19866 GCA_034189535.1 Halobacteriota archaeon
TTATCGGTACGATTCGGACGTCAGTAGCCAATTCGGCATCTAAAGTCGGGAGCTTTTTATGGGTTTGCACAACAGTTAACCTTAAGTGTCAGTGTTGATAACAGATTGGGGGACAGGCTCGAAAGAATCAAAAATGAAGGTAATAAATAATCCCAATGGATCAGTAACCTTCTTTCTCAGCCCTTTTTCTCTTGATTTCGGTCAGCCTGACAAGTTCACTGAGATCAGTTATCTCTCTTTTTACAGTACATTCCCTCTCAAAAAGTCCGTCGATAACCTCTCTTCCTATATCGGTCCTTGCAATAACAGTGGCATATCCCGGCTCGGAACCGACAGAACCAACAGATACATCAGCAAGTTCGGCGGTATAATCCCTGCAGGCATAACAGCCCTTGTTGACATATCCCGAGATCTCTTTCAGGGGAATGGTATGAAGCTCGTTTCCCTGATCGAATACCTTGAGTTTTCCCCCTTTTATATCTAACTTCTTAACCTCTTTTAAGGGCACCAGATTGTCTCTGATATAATCCATCAGCCCTTGGTGGAATACATTCATACAGAAGAGGCCCACTAGTAGCTTGATCTTCTTTTTATCAAAGGCATAGGGTTGGTCGGATGTCAGTACCTTTCTCAGCCCGCCGATCTGGCAGGGAAGTCCGACGAAGGCTATTTTTTCATATCCCCTTTCTATCGCTTCGCTTATGCCGATTCCACTCGGGTAGTATGTGTACTTTGTCCCTGCACCTTTCTTCAACTCGTCATAGGTTGTGGCAACGATGGTAGAAGGGGCCCAATCATCTCCCGCAACAGTTATGACAGCCGCATCGATGATGCCCTCGTTCAGTGCATATGCAAGTAAGGTTGTAACTGCTCCACCGTCCTGGGACCTCTCAAGTATCTTCTCTTTGGTGGACCTTACACCATAACACTTCTCGTAAATACCGAGCACTTCATCATCTTTTCTTACCCTTCCAAAGGTATTCTCTTCAACTTCAGCCATTGGAAATGAAGATCTGATCTTTGTATAAACGCCTTTATATCCTATCGCACCGGTAGGGCAGATAAATGCACATGCTCCACAGCCGACACATACATCAGACAGATTGGCACCTATGTTCTTTCCAACAGGGCCTTCAATCGCACGATTTGTCCCTCTGTTTGCGAAATTTATCGCACTTACACCGACACGCTCTTCACAGATTCTTGTGCAGAGTCCGCAAAGGATACACTTCTCATCGGGATCACCCTCTTCGAATCTTGTTTTTTCTATGCCATACTCTCTTCCCATCTCCTTTAGGAGATCAACGTTGGGACACCTAGCAAGAAGAAGCTCCAATAGGGTCTTTCTGATATACCTTACTTCAGAAGAGTTTGTCTCAACGACAAGACCCTCTTCGGCAGTATAGTTACATGATGTGACGATCCTTTCCCTACCCCGCTTTGTGGTAATCTTGACCGAACAGATGCGGCAGGAACCGAATGTTGATACCAGTGGATTATGGCATAAGGTCGGAATCTCTATTCCAATATTTCTTGCAACGTCTAGTAGCGTCTCATTATCTTCAGCACTCACTTCTCTCCCGTCTATTGTGAACGTAACTTTACTCATTCTTTTCCACCCCTAGAATTCTTTCAGATTCTGGAATCGGTGGAGGAACTGCTTCACCTGTGATCTTTACTATCGCATCGAACTTGGCAGGACAGACGTCATAGCAAGTCCCGCACTTCGTACATTTCTCCTGATCTATCACATGTATCGTCTTCTTTGCACCATCTATTGCATCGACCGGACACTTCTTCAGACAGATCTGGCAGGCTTTACATTTTTCCGGATCTATGTAGTAATTTATGAGCTCCTTACAGACACGTGCCGGACATCTTTTTTCTTTAATATGTGCATCATACTCGTCTTTGAAGTACCGTAATGTTGAAAGTACCGGATTTGCGGATGTTGATCCAAGAGCACAAAGTGCAGCATTCTTGGTCACATTTGCAAGTGATTCAAGAAGCTGTAGGTCTTCTTCAGTGCCTTTACCATCACATATGTCATTTAAGATCTTGCGCATGTGCTTGAGCCCTTCCCTACACGGGACGCACTTTCCACAGGACTCGTCACATAAAAACTCGATGAAGTAACAGGCTACATCGACCATGCATGTGTCCTCGTCCATCACTATCATCCCACCCGAACCCATCATGGAACCGAGTTCTGTCAATCGATCAAAGTCTATCGGTATGTCAAGATATTCTTCAGGAATACACCCACCAGAGGGGCCACCTGTCTGGACGGCTTTGAACTTCTTACCACCGGGTATACCGCCACCTATCTTGAATATAATATCTCTAAGAGTCGTCCCGAGAGGCACTTCGACAAGACCGGTGTTGTTCACATTTCCGACAAGGGAGAAGATCTTAGTTCCGGTATTACCCTCAGTTCCAATAGATGAATACCAGTCAGCACCCTTATTTATTATGAGTGGTACGTTTGACCAGGTCTCCACATTGTTGAGGTTACTCGGTTTATCCCATAATCCGCTATCGGAAGTGTGTACGTATTTTGGTCTTGGTTCTCCTACTCGACCTTCGATTGCAGTCATAAGGGCACTGGATTCTCCTGAGACGAATGCTCCTGCTCCTTTATGAATCGATATCTTGAAACCAAAACCTGATCCGAGAATATTTTCTCCGAGCAGCCCATACTCTTCTGCCTGTTTTATTGCTATCTCTGTATTTGCAACTGCGAGTGGATATTCCTGGCGCACATATATGAATCCTTCAGAAGCACCGATTGCATATCCTCCGATGATAAGCCCCTCGATAACGCTATGAGGATTCCCTTCCATAAGAGACCTATCCATATATGCCCCGGGATCTCCTTCATCACAGTTTACAATCACATATTTGGGTTCACCACTGGCTTTTCTTGTGGACTCCCATTTTCTTGCTGTCGGAAAACCCCCACCGCCCCTACCTCTCAAGTTGGCTTTCTTGACCTCGGAAATGATATCTTCGGGCGTCATAGAAGAGATTGCTTTTGAGAGTGCCGCATATCCGTCTATTGCAATATAATCTTCAATACTCTTGGGATCTATCTTTTTGTTAGGGCCAAATACAATCCTGGTCTGGTGGCTGTAGAAAGGAATCTCCGACTCATAAGTTGACTTTACATCCGAACCGGGTTCGACGTAAAGTAAGTCTTCAATTATCTCCCCACCCTTCACTGTCTTTGAAACGATCGACTCAACATCTTCAGGTTTTACCTGTACATAACAAATCTCTTTTGGGTATATCACAACAAGTGGACCTTTCTCGCAGAACCCGTGACAACCGGTTTTTTTGATATTTACTTCTGCATCTAGGCCCTGCTTTTTGATCTCATCCTCAAATGCCTTTCCTACCCGTTCACTGTTATATGCTTGGCATGCGGTTCCTGAACAGATCGTAATGCATGACTTATCTGGATCTCTCCTCGATAGTATCTTTTTCCGGTACTCCTCCAGGTCTGATGGTGAATTAAATTTAGACATGGTAAAACCTCAATCATACATCTCGATGATATCATCAACCTTTGAAGGAGTTACATTACCATGGTAATCCTTATCTATTAGAACAACAGGGCCCATTGCACAGCAGCCAAGGCAGTTAACCCTTCTTAAAGTGAACTTCATATCTTCGGTCGTCTCACCTTCTTCAATACCGAGGTGGTTACCGATGTTATCAAGTATCTTCTTTGCACCACGGACATGGCATGCCGTACCCATACATACCTGAACAAGATGGCGCCCTATCGGTGTCAAACTCATCGCCTGGTAGAAACTTGCAACCCTGTAGATCTGACTTATCGGTATCTGAAATTTGCTACTGATCTCTTCGATCGCTTCTCTTGGAATCCAGTTATATTCATTTTGTATATCAAGGAGTAACTGGATCAGGAAACCTTCGTGACCTTCATATTTCTCCATAATCACACTCAATTGATCTAACTCCATACTGTAAATCCCTTGATTGTCACATTGATCTTAGGCAATAAATATTTTTTTATTAAGGAATCGGCATTACATCCAGTCACAGGACACCCAAAACCTTGTGTACCTGTGGGATCACCCTGACATCTTCAAGATGTAATCCCGCCCTCTCGGAAAGTTCGAATACTTCCCCGGCAAAAGAACGAGTCATTGCCCCAACAAGAGTTACCGGTTGAATGACAAAATGAAGTGGTAAAGATGAAGATTCTTCAATCATGCCTACATCTTTACAGACATCAGTGAAGCAATCTCTATCGGTACCGGGAAGTATTACAACCTTCACTATAGTCTCCGCACGACTTTCACATGACGCCTCGATACAAGAGATCTCATTTGCGTAGAGCTTGCCATACTCATCGGGTATGACTGCTTGATGATCCGGTAGCTTCACATCTATTGCGGCGTAATCGATCAACTTTACAACCTTTAAGAACCTCTCAACCGAAAATCCACTGGTTTCAAGGTAATTCTTCCACCTGTTCCTGCGACATCTGTCAGCAACAGAATATAGAAAATCTTCATGTATAAGGGGTTCTCCGCCAGTGTATGAAACCGTCTTCGCATCACTCGTCATAAGGTGCCTGATATGAGATATGATATCATCAATCTCCATCGGATTTTCAACCAGTTCAAACTCTGATGAACCAGGTTGTTGCTCTACTCTGCACAGCGGTGAAGCTTTCTTTGAAAGGGGTGTGTCGCAGTAGCAGCAGTTCATAGGGCAACCTGCCATCCTGACAAAGACTTGACGTCTTCCGACGTGAACACCTTCGCCCTGAAAAGATGAAAAAATCTCGAAAACTTGCCCGTTCATCGCTCTTACAGATAGTCACTTCAATATATCAAACTTTGGGATTTTGGGATCTATGCCAAGAATACCAAGTAAAGGATGATTACAGATCGGAATTTTTCTACATTTGTGATACCCACATAAGGAAAAATTTAATAATAGGGCAAAGAAGATACTACCGTTCGTTTTAGTAAGAGGAATACTCATGGCAAGCGAGTTTTCAGACGTGGAAAAGATATGGATGGATGGAGAGTTCGTCGACTGGAAGGATGCCACTATCCATGTATTGACTCATGCTCTGCATTATGGATCGGGTGCTTTCGAGGGGATCAGATGTTATGGGAGGGATGATAACTCGTACATATTCCGACTGGAGGAGCATGTTAAGCGGCTTTACATGTCTGCCGGCATGTACAAGATGGTTATACCCTATTCTATGGAAGAGTTCAAGAATGCCATAATTGAGACTGTTCGAGTAAATAAATTAACATCATGCTACATAAGGCCTATAGTTTATTACGGTTATCACCATTTGGGCCTCAACCCCAAGGGTTGTCCCGTTAAGTGCACAATAGCCACTTGGCCATGGGGGGCCTATCTAGGGGAAGAAGGTATCGAGCAAGGGATAAGATGTACGTTTACATCATGGGTCAAGATCCATTCAAAGATGATTCCTATCTCAACGGCCAAGGGGACCGGTCAGTATATAAACTCCCTACTTGCGGTGATAGAATCAAGGGATAGAGGATTTGACGAGGCTATAATGCTTGATAACTTAGGTTATGTTGCAGAAGGCCCTGGAGAGAACATATTCATGGTCAAAGACGGAGTGATTCATACTCCTGATTTGGGATCATCCATACTTCCAGGAATAACAAGGGATACGGTTATAACACTTGCAAATGACCAGGATTATAAAATAATAGAGAGAAAAATCACAAAAGGTGAGTTACTAGCAGCTGATGAGATCTTCTTTACAGGTTCTGCTGCTGAGATCACGCCAGTAAGAATTATAGACTACATGACCATAGGGGAAGGAAAGAGAGGGCCTGTCACAAAAGATATCCAAGAGAGGTACAATAGAGTGATCCTTGCTCATGATGAGAGATATACGGATTGGGTGACGAAAGTCTACTAATCACAATATATATCGGGGTGTAAAACAAAATACTTAATACCTCACAATAGTACGTGGTATTGAATAACACTATGGCAAGGGGGCTTAATTTATTATTTCATCACCTGAGGGCAATCCTACCCCTCCAAAAACGAAAGGAAACAAGTCTTTATACCTAATACTCGGATGCGGAAGTGTTGGCTTTTCTGTTGCAAATGAACTGAAGAAGCAAGGAAAAGAGGTAGTCCTTATAGACAAAGACCCTGATAGGGTGAAGGCTCTCAGAGATCAGAATCTCGAAGCCATCGTTGGCGACGTCTCTGACCCCAACGTTCTTGACAATGTTGGGACGGTAAATATCAATTCCGTTCTAATACTTTGCTCCGAATGCGAGGTCAACCCAGATTTTATTGCAGCAATCAAGAAACAATCACCGAATGCGCAAATTGTTGCGAGGGCATCCGATCCTATTCACGGAGAGTATCTCGAAGAAGCAGGAGTTGACAGGGTCATACTTCCATCGACTGTGATATCAAACGCCGCAGTCAGATACCTCGAACGGGCGGAATCCGCAAAGAACTCAAAAGATCTTTTGAGAGTGATAAGTGGTGTTGATGGAAAAAAGCTCGCAATAATCACCCATGACAACCCTGATCCTGATGCAATCTCAAGTGCACTTGCACTCAAGTATATTGCAAGTACGGTGGATGTCGAAGCGGATATTCTTCACCATGGCGAGATAGGGCATCAATCCAACAGAGCGTTCGTTAACCTTCTCAATATTGAGACGATGAAGATAGAGAATACCAATTTGGATGATTATGGGAAGCTAGCTTTCGTCGATGTGGCACTTCCCGGTGCTAACAATCCCCTCCCTGAGAACTCAAAGATTGATATAATTATCGATCACCACCCGCCTGTTGTAAAAAATGGTAAAAACGGTAAGAGTAAAAATATTATCGTCTCAACCAATTCAGAGTTCATGGATGTCAGACCTAACGTCGGTTCAACTTCTACGATAATGACAAAATATCTCCAGGAGTTAGGGCTTGCGATCGATAAAGACCTGGCAGCCGCACTCCTTTATGGGATCAGGACAGACACACTTGAGTTCAAGAGAAATACCTGTCCGGCAGATCTTACCGCTGCTGCGTTCCTCTATCCGCTAGCAGATCATGAGGTTCTAGGCAATCTCGATACACCTCCACTCTCAGTGGAGACACTCGACGTCCTAGGTGAAACGATAAGAAACAAACTTATAAAGGGGAGCTATCTTGTGTCGAGTGCGGGTTTTGTGCTTGACAGAGATGTGATACCGCAAGCAGCCGATTATCTCCTAAATCTGGAAGGTGTATCCACTGTTGTTGTCTTTGGTCTGGGGGAAGATATGATATATGTCTCGGGGAGGACAAAAGACATTCGGGTAAATATTGGAAATGTCATGTCAGACGCTTTTGGTGATATCGGTTCTGCAGGCGGGCATGCAACCATCGCTGCCGCTCAGATACCACTTGGTATATTCAGCGGGATCAAGGATAAGCAGACTCTTCTCGAGCTATCTTCAGATGCGATAATCAAGCGCTTCTTCCGTGTGACAGGTATTGAAAAGGAAGAAGAATAAGACTCTTAATGCAGCTGCGAGAAATAACATATAATCTCTTGAGTGAGGGATATTTTTGATCTCAAGAAGCGGATCGGATTTTGATATCATACTCATAACAGCAGAGTACTTCGACGACCTTCCTCAATCACCTGCAGCGGTCATCTCAAGAGTACTTGATGCCAAGGGATTTGATGTGGGGATTATTGAAAAACCCATATCAAGAAATGATTATGAGAAGCTAGGTTCTCCCAAACTCGCATTCTCAATAACCTCCGGATCGATTGACAGCATGCTTCACAATTATACGCCACTCAAGAAAAAGAGGCAAGAGGACAGGTACAGCTCAGTAACCGATATGCCTGACAGGGCAGTGATAGTCTACTGCAACAAAATTAAAGAGTACTTTAAAGGGAGTAAAATCGTCATTGGCGGGATAGAGGCGTCCCTCAGAAGGTTTGCACACTATGACTACTGGAAGAACTCGGTCAGAAGAAGTATTCTTCTCGATTCAAGAGCCGACATACTTGTCTATGGGAATGGCGAGAAGCAGATGATTGAGATAGCGGAAAAGTTGAGAAGTGGCGAGAACCTCAAAGGCATACGTGGTACGTGTGTGCTCGGAAGAGAGCTTCCCGAATCGTTTGATCTTCTCCCCTCGTTTGACGAAGTATCTGAAGACCCTATCAAGTTCTGCGAGATGCATCTTAAATTTTCGAACTACAGTAATCTTGCTCAAGAGTACAAAAACAACTATGTTCTTCAGTTCAAGTACCCAGAGTATACGAGCAGCGATCTTGACTGGATATACTCTCTCGGCTTTTCAAGGAAGCTTCACCCCAAATCTTTACTCAAAATGTCAAAATTCTCGGTTGTTACTCACAGGGGGTGTATCGGAAGGTGCAACTTCTGCTCGATATCCCTTCACCAGGGTGATAAGATAATATCAAGATCAGAAGAAAGTATCCTCGAAGAGATAGAAAGACTTACAAAGCACCCTGATTTCAAGGGATACATTGATGACATCGGTGGGCCGTCGGCGAACATGTACAATATGGATTGCGAGACGATATGCGATTCATGGTGCATGAGATGTGATAGGCTTGACAGGAGTCACGAAGGCCTGATCTCGCTACTCAGGAAGGTGAGAAGAGTGCCAGGTGTAAAGAAGGCATTTGTTAGAAGCGGGATAAGATACGATCTTGCAATCGAGAGTGAAGAGTACGTAAGAGAGTTATTTGAGAACCACCTCTCCGGTTATCTCAAGATTGCTCCAGAGCATTTCTCGGATCGGGTGCTTGAGCTGATGAATAAAGACAACTCAAGATTTGAGGATTTTCTGGGGTTCCTTTCATCTCTTGATATCGATGTGAAGCGTTCGCTCAGGCACTACTTGATGGTCGGGCATCCGGGAGATGATGAGAAGAGTGTCAGGGCCCTCGGAGATAAGGCAAGTGAACTGGGCAATATCGAACAATTTCAGCTCTTCACACCTACACCGATGACGATCTCCTCTTGCATGTACTGGACCGGTCTGGACCCTCATACGCTCAAAAAGATAGGTGTGATTTATGATTACCACTCGAAGAAGCGCTTGAAGAGGATTCTTCTTAAAAGCATAGAGAGGTCTCACCTCGGGTCAAAAGAGGACTAGTCTTCAGAAAGGAGAGAGAATTTATTTATCCTACCGGATCAATCCTTTAGTGTACCAGTTATCACGAAATGATACCAATAAAATGAGGATATATGACAGAACCGGATTTTTATGACATAAGGACGGTCGAGACCTTCGATCGGACGATAGTAGTGGATGATCACAAGGTAAAAGAGATCACGAGTAAATTCTCGCGTGGTTCGGGAATACGCGCACTTGTTGGTGGTTCCTGGGGATTTATCACAACAAATAATCTAGATAAGAAGAGAGATCTCAGCGAGGCAGTAAAACTTGCATCGAATCTTCAGAAGAAGAGTGGAAGAGAGAAGCTGGAACTGAGAGACACCGGACCCAACAGGATGAATTCGATACTTGGTGTGAGAAAAGACCCAAGAGATTACTCCGAAGAGGAGAAGGTGCAGATAATTCGGGATGCCGAAGAGAATACAAAGGCCGAAAAGGTGGTCAACTCAAGTGCGACCTACTTTGAATCACTCCTTAATGTCAGCATTGAGAACTCACAAGGTTCAGAATGCAGTTATGAGATCTGGAGGATTGGATTTATTGTATCTGCTGTAGCAAAGGAGAACGGGACCTTTCAGACAGGAAGAGAGAACAGATATGGTATTTGTGGTTTTGAACTATTTGATGGTTTTGACCCCATACAACTTGCAAAAGATGCATCAAATGTTGCTGTAGAGCTTCTATCGGCAAAAAAACCGTCAGGTGGCAAGATGCCTGTTGTTCTAGATCAGGAGCTTGCCGGGGTCTTTGCGCACGAAGCACTGGGGCACGCTTCTGAAGCAGATCTTGTTTTAGAAGGAAATTCCGTTTTGAGTGGAAAGATAGGGGAGAAGATTGCGTCGGATATCGTGAACGTCTATGATGACCCATCTTTAAAGGAGTTTGGATACTTCCCATTCGACGATGACGGTTCGAAGTCGGAGAAGAAGGCTCTGATTGAGGAAGGTATCTTCAAGACTTATTTGCATAGCAGGGAGACTGCATCAAGACTCGGAGGTATCGAGGGAAACACGCGCGCGGAAGGATATCTTGAGCCTATAGTAAGGATGAGTAACACATATATCGGTAATGGAGACTCCTCCTTTGATAGTATGCTCACGGGTATAAAGCAAGGAGTTTACCTGATAGGTTCGAGAGGTGGACAAGTTAACACTGGAGAGGGAATATTTCAGTTCAATGCTGAGAGGGGGTATCTTATCGAAGACGGAATGTTGACGACGCCTCTGAGAGACGTATCATTATCCGGAGAGACGCTTGAGATACTCAAAAAGATAGAAGTTGTCTGTGATGATCTAAAGTTCAATCCTGGTTTTTGTGGTAAGAATAACCAGCTGGTTCCCGTTAGCGATGGATCCCCTCATCTGTTTGTGAGTGAAGCATTAGTGGGCGGTGCATAAAATCTCCATCTAAGTATGACCATATATTTATATATTTGAGATGCATATGGTATAACCGTGGACATAGAAGTCTGGGGGGAAGAACATGCGAAAACAACCTATACATACTACACTGAGCAAAGAAGCTTATAACATTCTTGAGAGGTATGAGCACGAACTCGGAAATAAGAGTGCTGTTTTAGAGAAGGCCCTCATAGGTATGGACAAAACAAGATACAAATCCAGGCTCAATCTAAGAGACTCTCAGATGACCGTCAAGAGGGTAAAATCCGGAGTGAAAGGATTTGATGATCTTGTAGAGGGAGGAATACCTGAAGGGTTTATGACGGTTCTTACCGGCCCTCCAGGTGGTGGCAAGAGTACTTTTTCAATGCAGTTCCTTCTGGAAGGTGCAGAGGAGAAGTGTAGAGGAATTCTCTTCTCATTTGAGGAAGATGCCGATCAGATTGCAAAACAGTTTGCCAGATTCGGGTGGGATATTCGTAAATATGTAGAGGCAGGATGGATCGAGATCTATGGTATGTCCATGCTCACAATTGAGGAGATTGTAGACATTCTAGAGACCTATAAGCCAAAGAGGGTTGTCTTTGATTCGATCAATGTATTTTATGAGATATCCAATCTCAGACGAAGTGCTGCTTGGAGAAATCTCTTCAAATACTTGAAACAGGAACGTATAACCAGCCTGGGTGTGACAGAGAAATCACATGGTCTTGAGATCAAGGACTTTGATGACTTCGATTTCATGGGTGATGGGATAATATACCTAGATAAGACGATCATGGGCAAGAATGTCACTTATAACCTGAGTGTTCTTAAGATGAGGGGGACAAATGTCGATAGTACGCCCCAGGAGTATATTTTCACCGAGACAGGTATTGAACTGACCGGATGGGTTGTTTCATAATCTTAATAAGGGGAATCCAACCATAAGAACAGGCATGAAAAGAACGCTCGACCCTTGGGGATCTGCAGCCATTGATGATTACACAAAGCTATTTGATGAGTTTGGCATATCCTCTTTCGAGCCATTATTAAAAGAGATACCCGATCCCCATCCGTATATGAAGCGGGGGATCATCTTTGGTCACAGAGATTATGATCCGATACTCGATGCTATCCTGAAGGGTAAACCATTCTCTGTGATGAGTGGTTTCATGCCCTCGGGTAAGGCCCATCTCGGTGCAAAGATGGTCATGGACGAGATCATATGGCACCAGAAGATGGGAGGAGACGCTTTTGTTGGTATCGCCGATATGGAAGCATACTCTGTTCGCGGCATCTCATGGGAGCGGTGCAAGAGAATAGGGATAGAAGAATATATTATCAGTCTGATAGCTCTCGGTTTTGAGCCGGATGGTCATATCTATTTCCAGTCCGAGACTCCCTCGATAAAGGACCTCTCATTCGAGCTCGGTGTGGAAGCCAACTTCTCCGAGCTCAGTGCAATATACGGATTAACACAATCAACGAAGATAGCTCACATAATCTCCATTCTTGCTCAGAGTGCAGACATTTTGAACCCACAATTGAAGGAGCATGGTGGACCAAAGCCGGTTGTTGTACCGGTAGGTTCTGACCAAGACCCACATATAAGACTTGTAAGGGATATTGCAGACAGGGTGAGAATGTTTAGGGTCGAGGATCGCCAAGATTATATCAGTGTCAGAAGTAAAGATGCAACCGCGGATATGCTCAAAGCGGTTGCAAAACAGGTGGGGAAAAAGACGAAGATGTATGAAGGACACATTGATATATACGGCACACAATCCCTAAAGGATATTGAGGAGATGGTAAGAAATATCGAAGTTGACTTTGGAGGGTACGGTTTTTTCATGCCGTCTTCGACATATCACAGGTTCATGAGTGGCCTTACCGGTGGCAAGATGTCAAGTAGTATCTCGGATAGTTATATTGCTCTTACGGACGATCCAAAAGAGGCATCTGACAAGGTCAAGAGGGCGAAAACTGGGGGACGTGTAACACTGGAAGAGCAGAAGAAACTCGGTGGGGAGCCTGAGAAGTGCACGGTCTATGAACTTATGTTATTTCACCTGGTAGACGATGACTCTCAGATTATGGAGATCCTCGAAGATTGTAAGAATGGCACAATGATGTGTGGCACCTGTAAAAAACTGGCATCGGAGCTCATGTTACGGTTCTTGACCGAGCACAAAGAGAAGAGAGCACAGGCAATAGAGAGGTTGGATGAGTATGGAATTGACAAAGAATGAACGGATAGTACTACTTACACTGAGCGATTCGCGTGAGTGTACTCAAGGAAATCTGGCAAAAGCAACCGATCTCAAGATAGAAAATGCTTTACAAGCCGCCTTTTTGCTATCTGAGAAGGGCTTTGCCAGAATCGATGAAGAAGTACATAAGATATATTCACTGACTGATGAAGGCGAAGAGTATGCAAGAGATGGTCTTCCGGAGAGGAGAGCGATCATCCATGTTGCGGGTAGTGGCGATAGCTCGTCGATAGAAGAGATGAGAGCTGTCCTTGGAAAAGAAGCAAGCGGTATTGCCATTGGGTGGCTGAAGAAGAAGGGTTGGGCAACGATAGAGAAGGGGCAACTTAGATCGAGAGGTTTACCGCCGAAGGGAGACGATGAACTCATACTTGAGAGATTGATGGACGGATCTCCTATTGCTGAAGCTACAGATAGTGAGGTTCTGGATAAGCTCATCAAACGTAATCTTATCACTCTTGAAGAGAAGAAAGATAGAATCATATCAATCACAGGATCAGGAGATGATTTTGCAGCAAAGATCGGAGAAGAGGAGGGCACCGAGTATATCAATCAATTGACCTCTGATATGCTAAAGACAGGAAGTTGGAAGGGTAAGAGCTTCCGCGCTTATGATGTTAACCTTCCAACGATAGATACTTACCCTACAAAGATAAACCCATACGCAAGGATACTGACTAAGATCAGACGGATATTTCTAGAGATGGGATTCAAAGAGATAAGAGGAGAGATAATTCAACCCTCTTTCTGGAACTTCGATGCACTATTCCAGCCGCAGGATCATCCGGCAAGAGATATGCACGACACCTTCTATCTAGACGGTGAGATGGATTTACCACAGGATCTTGTCGATAAAGTACGTGATATGCATGAACACGGAGGCGAAATCGGCTCAACGGGATGGGGAGGCGCATGGGATGAAAGTGTTGCAAGGGGGTGTGTCTTGAGGACACACACAACCGCACTTACGATAAAGTATCTTGCCGAAAATCCTACACCTCCTGCAAAGGTTTTCTGCATAGCAAGGGTCTACAGGCGCGAAGCGATAGACTCAACTCACCTACCTGAGTTCGAGCAGCTTGAGGGAATAGTCATGGATGAGGATGTCTCGTTTGCAAATCTACTCGGGTGTTTATCCGAGTTCTATGAAAAGATGGGATTCGAGGTCCGTTTCAGACCGGGATACTTCCCATATACGGAACCTTCCGTAGAGGCCGAGATAAAACTGGGGGATAAGTGGATAGAACTCGGTGGTGCCGGTGTCTTCAGAAAAGAGGTCACATCCCCACTTGGAATAGACTCCCCGGTTCTTGCTTGGGGCCTTGGGACCGGCAGACTCGCGATAATTAAGCTTGGACTAACGGATCTGAGGGATCTGTACAGAGAGGATATTGACTGGCTCAGAAAGATGGAGATGAGCAACGTTGAGGCGTTTATGTGAGTTCACTATATAGATATAGATTAGCACCACTCCCAAAAGAGAGGGAATATGTGATTGTTGGGTTAGATCCAGGAACTACCACCGCTGTTGCTATCCTTGGCCTGAATGGTGAACTATTCGAGCTCTTCAGTTCCCGAACCACCTCAATTCTAGATATTATCGGACTGATCGCATCCTTCGGTCACCCGTTGATAGTTGCATCGGATGTTACACCAACACCATCCGCAGTAGAGCGGGTAAAAAGGGCTTTTGATGCACATCTATATAAGATTGATACTTCACTTTCTGTTGACGAAAAGACCCGGCTTGCAAGGCCATTAGGTTATGATAATGAACACGAAAGAGATGCACTGGCAGCAGCGTTAGAGGCTTTCAAGGGATACAAGAACAAATTCGAGCAGATAGAGAGAAAGACCCCCGAGGGACTTGATACAAGTGAGGTGAAGGCCCTTGTTGTACGCGGTTTAAGTATCGACTCTGCGATATCTACCCTAAAAGAGTTCGAATGTGAAGAAGATTTGAGGATAGTAGCTGAAAGTATCGATGAAGAAGAGCTTGTGGAGGATCCGAGTATCTCAGAGATGAAGGGGATCTTAAACAAACAAGAATATCGGATAAAGGATCTACAAGAATTTAATGATCAGTTAAAATCAGAACTGGAGTCAAAGGAAGAGGAATTGATACTCTTAAAAGAGACGATAGATGGTTTGAAATCGGAGAGATCAAAAGAGATACAGAGATCAAAGAAGATACGGCAGAAGAACAAAGAGATAGCGAGACTGAAGAGAGATCAAGCCAGAAGGGAGCAAGATAATTCGAAGCTAGCAGAGGAGATTGATCAGTTGAAGAGAATAAGACTCATGGAACTCTTCGGAAGGATCAAACTCGTCAAGGTCCTCGAATCGTTCACAAAAGATACCATCCTGAAGGTTGATAAGGAGTATGGTATAAACAGGCGAGATGTGATATTTTTAAAGGATGCCACTGGTGGAGGAAAAACTACCGCAAAGATGCTGATAGATAGGTCCATAACAGCAATAATCTGTGGGAGCTCAATATCCCCATACGCATATGATTCCTTTATAGATGCAGAAATACCTGTATTTTCATCGCAAGATATCTCCGTTCACTCAACGAGTGAGTTCTATTTTGTAGATCTTAAACTTCTTGAGAGGAGTTTATTACAGTGGGAAGATAAGAATAATTACAGTTTACAAATGAAGAAGATGGAGCTCCTGGAATCGATTGTCGACGGATATAAGGCTGAAAGAGGAACAAGGACAATATCCAAACATTTATGAATAGATTAAGATATTATAGGTAGAGAAAAACACAAGGAGGTGTTATCAATGGCGAAATTCCTTATGGAACATGAATCAAAAAAAATGTTGGAGGATGCAGGAATAGCCACGACAGGTTGCGAGGTTGCCAAATCCCAGGATGAAGCTGTAGAGATGGCAAAAAAGATCGGATTTCCCGTAGTATTAAAAGTTTTATCTCCTGATATTATCCACAAATCTGATGTTGGTGGAGTTAAATTGGGCCTAGCCAGTGAAGGGGAGGTCAAGAGCGGTTATGATGAGTTGATCACTAACGCAAAGAAAGTATCTGAGAACATAACTGGAATCGGAGTCCAGAGGATGGCCGATCCTGGTGTAGAGATTATAGTCGGAATGACAAAAGATCCACAATTCGGTCCGGCACTCATGTTTGGCCTAGGTGGAGTATTTGTCGAGATTCTTAAAGACGTCTCGTTCCGTATTGTCCCAATAGAAGCACGTGATGCCGATGAGATGATAAGAGAGATAAAAGGATTTCCAATGCTTGAGGGGTACAGAGGTAGCCCGCCTGCTGATTTGAGCAAGATACAGGGACTCCTGCTTAGTATGTCAAAGTTTGTATCCGACCACCCGGAGATCGATGAGATCGATCTGAACCCGGTATTTGCATATCCTGACAGTGTCCTAGTTGCAGATGCAAGGGTCATTACAGGAGATTGAAGGTTATTTTTGGTTAAACAAGGACAGGGGGCAAATATCTGCCCCCTTTATCATCAAAACTATCTACAACCGTTGGTTAGTGGTTTATAAAGTATTATTTGGGTATGTCTTGGTGAGCCGTATCAAGCGGTGATCGAAATAACTTTATAATATAAAGATGTAAAATATACATAATAAGGTAATAAAACAAAGAGGTGAAAAATGGTTTCTCTTGAGACGTTTTCGAATGCACTTGTAAGTTTAGTGGCAAACATAATTGAGATAATCGTTGCGATCGTTGGTGGCATAATAGACCATCTGTCAGTCGATGGTATGATAGGGTTCATGGGATATCTGGTGAAGGGCTTAGATGTACTAGTTGAGGCAATAGTTCCATTGATTGACCCAATCGTTAGGATAGTTCTTGCAATAATCAACATAACATCAGCAAACGAGACGGTAAATACGGCTTTCCACAATTTCACAAGTACAACATCTGAGAATCTATCTGTGATTATAGGGCCCGCGGACGCATCAAGCGGTCTTACGTATGTGCTTGACGGAGTTCTAACACAAACCGATACGAATGTTGCTGCATACTTCTTGCAGGGTCTGTGGGATCTGCTTACAGTCGTGGTGGATCTTGTGGCAGCTGCTCTGGCCGGTTTGGGCGGTATCTAATACTTGCGATAATCTCTGATAGATTTATTTGGGGCGCTTTATAGCCCTCTTTTTCCTTTTTTTCTTTCTATGTCTGTTAGGTATAGGACTTTCAAGACTTATCTCGATACTTGCCTCACAGAAGAGGAGATTAGATCTGTTCATTCTTCTTTTGACCTGATAGGAGATATTGCAATAGTCAAGATCCCTTATGACTTAACAAATAAGAAGTATGAAATAGCAGACGCAATTATATCGTGTATACCTAGGATAAGGCTTGTTACAATGGTTACTGGTGAAACAAGCGATCTATATCGGATAAGAAAACTTGAGATCCTTCGGGGAGATGGAAGTACCGAGACGGTATATAAAGAATCCGGATGTTCTTTTAAACTGGACGTTTCGAAGGTCTTCTTCTCACCGCGCTTGTCATACGAACGTGGGAGAATTGCAGGGATGACAGGAGCCAAAGAAACGATTATAAACATGTTCTCCGGTGTCGGAACCTTCTCGATAATAATTGCAAAGAAGAACCCTGATGTGAAAGTCTATTCAATAGATATCAATTCATACGCTTATGGCTATATGGTCGAGAATGTTAAATCGAACCACCTTGAGAATATTGTGATTCCAAAACTTGGAGATGCGAGAGAAGTGATTCAAAACGAGGGTATGGTGGGTTTTGCAGACCGAGTTCTTATGCCACTTCCCGATACCGCATGCGAGTTTCTTGATATTGCAATTCCGACTCTGAAAAGGGGTGGGATTCTCCATTATTTCGACACCGCTTACCTAACTTCTTCTGACAAGAAATCAGATCTCTTCCAGGGTCCAATAGAAGAGGTAGGAATGGTTGCAGGTAATATGGGAAGGTCATTGGAGATCAAAAACAAGCGGGTTCTAAGGAGTGTTGGACCAAGAAAGTACCATATCGTAATAGATGCAAAAATATCATAGAAGGGGCGTTTAGATCAATGATTTAAGTTCCTTTACAATCTCAGGAAGGACCTCTCCGCACTTCCCGTGAATGACGATATCAGCCATGCTATCATAGGGTGTTGGTTCCATGTTTATAATAACAACTTTTGCACCGTTTTGTTTTGCTATTGGTGGCAGACTTGCAGCGGGATAAACGACAAGGGAAGATCCAACCACAATCATCAGATCGCACTTTTCGGCATATTCGGTTGACCTTGAGAGTGCATCCGAAGGAAGTGTTTCCCCAAAGAAGACAACATCAGGCTTAATTATCCCTCCACATTCACATATCGGTGGAATTCTTCCGTTTCTAATGACTTTACCGATGAATTTTCCCGTACTCATCTCCTTTCCACAGTTCATGCAGCTTGACGTGCGAAACGAGCCGTGAAGCTCAATGACATCTTTATTACCTGCAACCGAATGGAGCATATCTACGTTTTGGGTGATCACGCACTTGAGTAGTCCCATTCTCTCAAGTTCTGCCAGTGCTTTGTGCCCCTCATTTGGTTTTGCCCCAATAAAACTTGAGACATCAATTGTTTTGATAAGATCCATCATCTTACTCATATCAAAACCTGTGAGAAAGCTATCTATCGATCCAAACTCCATCGGATCGATCTTCTCCCATAGTCCGGTACCTGGAGTCCGAAAGTCTGCAATTCCGGATTCGGTAGACATACCTGCCCCACTGAGTGCAACAGTCATATACGAATCGCAAATCAGCTCTGCTACCTTCAAGATCTTCTCCTTCATAAAATCTCAGGTTGTGTCCAGATCATAAATATTTACCTCTAATCCGCCCCAAGTTTTATAATACCAATATGACAAATGAACACATATGCCAACCGAGCAAGAGTCATTTTGGAATGCTAATAGCTATGCCGTGGTGACCGATAAATCCAAACCTGCTATGAAATGGACGATAAATGCGCTGAACAAGAAGGGAAAGAGAGTAAGTGTCGTTGATATGTCGGATGATCCCGAAGAGGGTACGTTTAAGAGTGTCTCTGAACTTCCCAAAGGTATTGAAAATTTAGTTATAGGACTCACCAAAAGCGAACCTGCCGACGTATTGAGTGAACTTGAAAACACAGGTATAAAGAGATATTGGATCCACCAGGCAACTGACACACCTAAAGTCGAAGAGTGGTGTGGTATGTCCGATAAAGACTGCATTACGGGAAGGTGCCCTATGATGTATCTTTCAGAAGGCTTTGGAATACACTCGATACATAGGGGCATAAATAAACTTAGAGGAAAATACTGATCGGCCCCTCGGAAGGAAACGGATTTTGAAGTGAAGTTTTTTGCTCTTCTCAGCCATCAATTTGAAAAACTTCAAGTGTGAGTAGGCTAATCTTTCAATTATATATAAAAATGATATTTTTGAGGTTTGTAAATGATTGGGGTCTTTGTCTGTCACTGCGGAATTAATATTGGTGGAGTAATAGATATCGATGGTTTGGTAAAAGAGATAGAAGATGCAACAGGGGATGATGTATTAGTATACCAGAATCTGTTTGTCTGCTCCCAGGCGGGTCAGGATCTGATAAAGGAGAAGATAGACGAGGAGGGGCTCGATAGGGTCGTTGTGGCTTCTTGCTCTCCGAAGCATCATGGGGATATATTCAGTAAGTGTGTCGGGGAGAAGATGAACTCGTACCTATGGGAGATGGTGAACATAAGGGAGCAGTGCTCATGGGTACACAGAGACGACCCAGAAAAAGCAACTGGCAAGGCATTTGCCCTCATTATGGGGGGAATTGAAAAGGCTCGTGAGCTTCTTGAGATAGGAAAGACGAGTGTCCCTCTCACAAAAGATGTACTGGTTATCGGTGGTGGTATTGCCGGTATGCATACATCTCTGGAACTTGCAGATAAGGATTTCAAGGTTTATCTTGTGGAGAAGAAACCGAACATAGGCGGAAATATGGTCAGACTTG
>JAXHUQ010000026.1:0-2021 GCA_034189535.1 Halobacteriota archaeon
AAAGGATGATGTCACAATGGTCAAAGAAATATCCTCAAAGTACGATGCACAATCGATCGAATCAAAGGTGCACACATTCTGGAGTGATGAGAATATTTACAGGTTAGTCCGTGAGAACAACATTGGTAATAAGAAGTATCTTTTTGTAGACGGTCCCCCATACACAACCGGAAAAGTTCATCTCGGAACTGCTTGGAACAAGGTGATTAAAGATTGCAGACTCCGATATATCTCAATGAATGGCTACTCTCTTCAGGACCGGGCAGGTTGGGATATGCATGGCCTCCCCATCGAAGTAAAAGTAGAGGAGATGCTAGGATTCAACTCAAAGAAGGATATCGAATCGTACGGGATTGATAACTTCATCGAGGAGTGCAAAAAATTTGCTTTGAAGAACAAGGATATGATGACAGACCAGTTCAAGATGCTTGGTGCTTGGTTGGACTGGGAAGACCCGTATATGACACTGAAGCCAGAATATATCGAGGCTGCGTGGTGGACGATAAAAAGAGCACATGAGAAGAACCTTCTCGATAGAGGTTCGAGAGTCATAAGTTGGTGTCCGAGGTGTGAGACTGCGATCGCTGAGTCCGAGATCGAGTACAGGGATGTTTCGGACCCGTCGATATTTGTGAAATTTCCCATCAAAGGTGAAGATGATACTTACATCGTGATATGGACGACAACTCCATGGACACTTCCCTCAAATATTGCTGTTGCAGTCCACCCGTCTTTTGAATATGCCAAGGTAAAGGCAGTAAAGGATGGTAAAAGTGAGACGCTAATTATGGCTTTTGATTTGGTTGAAGATGTCCTCAAAAAGGGGAGATATCAGGATTATGAGATACTAGAAAAGGTTAGCGGAAGTGACCTTGAAGGTCTTGCGTATATTCATCCTCTGGCAGAGAATGTTCCCAAACAAAAGGAGTTTTCTCACAACGTTTACCCTGCAGATTTTGTAGCAATGGAGAATTCCGGTTGTGTCCATATCGCACCAGGTCACGGTCCGGACGATTTTGCCCTTGGAAATAAGCATGGCCTTCCGATATTCTGTCCTGTAGACTCAAGAGGTGAGTTCAAGGAGGATGCCGGTAAATACTCTGGTGAGAATGTAAAAAAGGCAAACCCGCTGATTCTAAAGGATCTGGATGATAGTTCTCTTCTGCTATCCACAGAGTCTATCACTCACAGGTATGGACACTGCTGGAGATGCGACACCCCGATTATATACTTGACAACTGAACAGTGGTTCCTGAGAGTGACTGAGATAAAAGAGGATATGCTCGCAGAGATAGGTAGAGTCGAGTGGTATCCCGATTGGGCGGGAAAAGCAAGGTTCTATGATTGGGTATCGGATATCAGAGATTGGTGCATCTCCAGGCAGAGGTACTGGGGTATACCATTACCCATCTGGACATGTACTTGTGGTAAACTGGATGTGATCGGTACAATCGATGAGCTTAGAGAGAAGGCGATTGATTACAAAGAAACTGATATCCATATACCATATATCGATGATGTTCATCTGGAGTGCGAGTGCGGAGAGGAGATGTCACGAGTAAGTGATGTTCTTGACGTATGGTTCGATTCCGCAGTGGCTTCCTGGGCAGGTCTACACTTTCCTGCTCGAAGTGACCTTTTTGAGGAGTGGTGGCCAGCCGAATGGATAACTGAGGGTCATGATCAGACTAGGGGTTGGTTCTACTCACAACTCGGTGCTTCAATGGTTGCCTTTGGAAAAGCCCCATATAAATCAGTCTTGATGCACGGATTTACACTCGATGCCGGCGGAAAGAAGATGTCCAAGAGCCTTGGAAATGTGATAGATCCGGAAGAAGTTGTAAATAAGTACGGTGCCGACACCCTTAGGCTCTATGTACTAGGTTCGAGTGCCCCTTGGGATGATCTCAAATTCAACTGGGAAGAGGTCAAGAACGTAAACAGGACGCTGAATATTCTCTGGAATGTCTACAGGTTCCCACTCCCATACATGGCGCTTGATGACTTTGATCCCTCAAGTA
>JAXHUQ010000026.1:2121-19801 GCA_034189535.1 Halobacteriota archaeon
GATGATCTCAAATTCAACTGGGAAGAGGTCAAGAACGTAAACAGGACGCTGAATATTCTCTGGAATGTCTACAGGTTCCCACTCCCATACATGGCGCTTGATGACTTTGATCCCTCAAGTATCTCCTATGAGGATGTGAAGGACAGTCTAAGGAGGGAAGATAGGTGGATACTCTCGAGACTTCAGTCTCTGATTACCGGAATAGACGAGAAGATCGAGGTATATGAGCTTCAGAAAGTCGCACGTATGCTATCAGACTTCATCCTTGAAGATCTATCCAGGTGGTACGTACAGCTTGTAAGGCCCAGAACATGGATCGAGAAGAACGATCCAGACAAGATTGCTGCATATTATACTATATATGAAGTGCTTACAACACTCACAAAAATACTTGCTCCATTCACTCCGTTTCTTACGGAAGAGATCTATCAGAACCTGGTGGGGGGGGTGTATTCTTCTCATCCGATCTCAGTTCACATGAACGAGTGGCCAAAAGTAAATGAAGAGTTGAGGGACCCGGAGCTGGAAGAGATGATGGCGATTTCACGAGAGTTTGTCGAGGCGATAAGCAACGGTCGCCAGAGTGCAAAGAGGAAGCTGAGATGGCCCGTTAAAAGGATAATCTTCTCTCCAAGTACTGAAATAGCTCATAAAACCGTACTCTTGTTAGAATCCATAATCAAAGGTCAGACGAACACAAAAGAGGTTGTATTACTCGAAGTGGGTGAAGAGTGGGATGAGCTCGATTCCGAGGTTGTACCAGACCCGAAGGTGATAGGTCCGAAGTTCAAGGGAAAGGCGGGCGATATAATAAATGCGTTAAAAGAGGCGGATGTTAAGCTCGTCAAAGAAACAATCTCAGATGGCTACGAAATTTTGGGTGAGTTGATAACAAAAGACATGGTAAGCTTCAGAACTAAGATCCCTGAGAATGTCGCTTCTGCTAAGTCGCCTGTTGGTGAGGTCTTTATCGATGTTGAATTGACGGCTGATATAGAGTCCGAGGGTTATGCCCGGGAGACGGTTCGCCGCCTTCAAGAGATGAGAAAGGAGATGGATCTGAATGTGGAAGATTTCATATCTGCCGTTGTCTTAATAAATGACGTGCGTATTGCGGGCCTGATGGAAGATAAGGTCGCCTTTATATCTTCAGAGGTGAGAGCAAAATCCCTTGTTATCGGGCATGATAAAGAGATCTCAAGTGATTTTGTGAAAGACTGGGTAGTCGAAGATTTGGAGATGAAACTTGGAATTTCTAAACTATAAACGAAAAGGTAATTATTAAGTATAATATATACATTCCAACTACTAGACCAGGGGGTTGTTACATGAGAGATGTTTCAATAGTCGCCGTTGGGATGACTGAATTTAGACACAGACCCGAGTCGTTCATGGACATAGGTGCCGATGGTATCATACAGGCACTCAGTGACCCTGAACTGAAGGATCTGGATATGAGTGACATGGAAGCCGCATACTGCGGAACCATGGGCGGAGGGCCACAGGCTGGCCAGAGAATTCTTGCAAGACTTAAGAGTAGAATGGAAGAGAAGGGACTCGAAGGACAGGAAGGTTTAACAGGTATTCCGGTATCGAATTGGGAAAATCAGTGTACGAGCGGAACGTGCGCATTTGATGCGGCTTTCCGTGATGTTGCTGCGGGTTTTCATGACATAGTACTTGCTTTTGGTGCAGAGAAGCTTGGTAAAGGTTCACTTTCAATGAGTGCGAGTGGGGGGCTTTCGACAGCGAAATTTAGAGGGCCACCACCGGTTCCGATGATGTTTGCCGGGAATGCAAAGAGGCATATGAAGAGGTTCGGGACTACAAAAGAGCACCTTGCAATGGTCGCCGTGAAATCGAAAGAATTTGCCGCGAGGAATCCAAATGCGCAGTACAGAAACAGAATCACGCTTGATGAGGCTATGAATGCTAAGGAAATTGTGGATCCACTCACTATGTATATGTGCTGTCCAACGTCAACAGGTGGTGCAGCTTGCATTATAACTACAAAGGAAATTGCAAAAAAGGTTACCGAAACACCAGTTGACATCGTATGTGGTGTAAACAAATCTGCCAGATCCGGTATCGGAACACTGGAGACGGGATGGGATCCGAATATAAGATCCGGTAGAGAAGCCTATAAACTTGCAGAAATAACTCCCAAGGATATTGATGTGGCACAGGTGCATGATTGCTTCGCAATCGCAGAACTTATGCACTACGAGAGCTTCGGCTGGTGCCCGATAGGGAAAGCAGGAGAGTGGATAGAATCAGGTGGACCGTGTAAAGGTGGTGAGCTACCGGTAAATACTGATGGTGGACTTATCTCAAAGGGTCATCCTCTTGGTGCTACAGGATTTGCCCAGATATACGAACTCACCCATCAGTTGAGAGGCGATGCTCATACCCAGGTTCCCGATGCAGAGATAGCATGGAAGCACAATATGGGTGGTGGAGCCGGTGTCGGACTAACATACATCGTGCATGTGCTGAAGAGAGGCAGGTAGGTGTTTTAAAATGAGAGACGTTTCAATAATTGGTATTGGAAGAACGGAATTTTCAATTGAAAATTATGATGGTATGGCCGCAATGACTGCTTTTGTCCCTATAGGTGCGGAAGCGGTCACAAAAGCAATAAGGGATGTAAAGAATCTTGAGAAGAAGGATATCGAGATCGTCTACTGTGGTAGATCAAACCCAGTTACAAGTGCCGGTCAGATGATCCAAAATAAATTGGATATGTTAAGCGAAGGGTCGTTCAGTGTCGACAATGGAGTGACAAGTGGTGAGAGTGCGCTTATGGGCGCGTATCATGATATCGCTTCGGGGAAACGTGATGTGGTCCTTGTTATAGGTTTTGAGGTGATGGGTCCTGGTGGACTGTACATACACCCTGACGGACAGGGATGGAAGAACAGGGAATCCGATTCACCACCGCTTCCAAGGTTGTATGCTCAGCTGGCAAGAAGGCATATACAGGAGTACGGGACTACAAAGGAACAGCTCGCAATGGTTGCTGCCAAAAACAGGACCAATGGGGCACTCAACCCAAATGCAATGCTCAAGGAAGAGATGACACCTGATGAAGTCTTGAACTCTGATATAATCGCAGACCCTCTGACCAAATCCATGTGCAGTGTTCCTGCAAGTGGTGCAGCCGCTCTGATACTCTGTGAGTCCCAGTCTGCAAGTTACTACAGCACTCAGCCGATAAGGATAGCTGGATCAGCTATGACAACGGGTAAAGCAGGTCTTAATTTCATGGATTCCGTATACGATCCCATCGTAAGGGCCGCAAGAGAAGCATACAGGATGGTAGGTCCATTCTTTAGCGGTAAAGATGCTGACATTGCACAGGTCAACGATGAATCCTCGATAAACGAGATGGTTGCTTATGAAGCTCTCGGTTTTTGTGATAAGGGTAAATCCGGAAAGTGGGTTGAGGATGGCGTGCCGATGCTCGATGGAGCTTTCCCTGTCAATACTGATGGTGGGATGATGTCCAACGGACAACCCCTCGGCGCATGTGGTCTTGCACAGATCCATGAGCTTGTTCTCCAGTTGAGAGGAAAAGCAAAGGGAAGGCAGATTGACGATTTAAAGTATGCCGTACAGTATAACGGAGGAAGCGCAGGAAGCGGATTCTGTGGAGGATTCGGCGGAAGAGGTTTCGGTGCGGGCGGATCGTACTTCGTTAACGTATTCTCAAATGAAAACTAGATGAAAAAATAAAATAAATAGTGCCTGCCAGTGGGCAGGTCTTTACTCTTTTTTTCTTTAAATCTTTAGGCCCATCTTATCCGCAACAGCGGTTATGAGTGGCATAAGGTCCATCGCTTTTGACATATTTCCAAGTTTACCGTCCTGCCACATAGCAATCTCTCCACCCATAAATGGAGTCATCACGTCTTTATCTCCAGATATCATGTCCTTTAATGTGCCTTGGGGTATCTCTATCGAAAAATCCGGTTCACTTGAGAGATCACAACTGACAGATGGCTTTCCATCTTTTATCTCAACTTTAAAACCTAATACCGGATCAGATTTTAAATTGAATACCATATCAGGTGTTAACGACATCTCCATCTTGATCTCACCATCCCCCGTCATATTTTCTAAAGCGCCTGAAAAAGCACTGAGCTCTACTTTCTTGTTTCCATCGACTGCGACCTTTATAATATCCTTAAGTTCATTTGCCATTGCATGCACCCATGGGGTTATCAACCTATCTATATAAAAAAATTGCGTTTATAATCATTAATTATAACCGTTTTATACCTCTTGATCTTTTGGCTGTGAGATCTAATAAAATCTAATCTCTCAACTTAATTGAAATCAAAGACTTGATATATAATTGTTTTAATAATATATCTAGTCAATTATTAACCTACTTACTAGTATCACATTTTGAGTAAAGATGGGTGGTAGATAGTGAGAAAGTATTTAAAGGTGCTATACACTAAAATTATAGTTAGCATTTATTTTGCAGGCGAGGTTCGAAAGTGCTCGAAGAACTGATGGAAAAGAAGATCAAGCTAGTAAAAGAGGCAGAGAAGTTAAGGACAAAAAGGGATGGTCTCAACGCTGAAGCGAGTAAATGGTCTTCTAAAAGGGATGAACTGAATAAAAAAACCAAAGAATATCTTGCAGAAGCCCAAAGCTACAAGGAACTGCGTGAACAGTATAACAAAGAAGTGAGTGAGAATAAAGCAAAGAGAGATGAACTCAATGAACAGGGAAACAAGGTCTTTACGAAGATAGACGAACTGAAGGACAAGTATAACCTGAGTAAAGGCCCCTCGCTCAATGAACTTAAAAAAGAGATTGAAGTACTTGAATTCAAGCAACAGACCAATGTACTCACTCCGGATAAAGAGAGACAACTGGTAGACAAGATAACATCTATCAAGGAAGAGTTCAAGAGGAAGAAAAAAGAGCTCGAGGGCAATGAGGTGTTGAAAGAGTTGTTCGCGGAGGCTCAGGTTCTTCGTGATCAAGCCTCAGAGTTTCATGAAAAGGTTGTAAGTAGTGTAAATCTTGCGCAGGATTATCATGATAAGATGTCTCAAGCTTTCAAAGAGGTTGATAGGGTAAGGGCAGAGGCAGACGCAGCTCATAAAGAGTTTGTTAAAGCGCAGGAGACAGCTGATGCAGCTCACAGACAATTTATAAAGTGTCAGAATGAGCTATCAGACTTTGATAAAGTTATCGAATCTCTTAAGAGAAGTAATAAAGAGACAAGGGAGAATAAAGAGCGTGTAAAGGTTAAGAGGAGGGCGGAAGAGATATACAATCAGTTCAAAAATGGTGAGAAGCTTGATACTGAAGATCTGCTACTTTTACAGCGTTCAGGCTTCCTATAGCCCCATAAATAGTTTTTTAACAGGTCTATTCAGAATACCTCTGATTCCGAATAGACGATTATTCCATCTTCTGTAATAGAGTATGGCTTGATATCACGGGAGTGTTTGGTGCCTCGCATCTTCACCACTTCGAGAACAAGTTTCACCTTCTTTGTATCTTCGGGGCGGATGTAGCGAAGAGATATGACTCCGTCCGCAACATACTCGATAAGTCCGTACTTCGAGATGATCGGATTGCTCATATCACACTCTGATGTAAAAAGTGCCGTGGCATCATTCTCGCCGATCAACTTACATATGTTGAACAATTGAGATCTTCTCTCTGATTCTGAGTTAAATAAGGCTTCAAGAAGCGTAATTGAGTCTATAACGAACCTCTTTGCCTTAAAAGATCTGATAAGATCTGGCAGTTCGCTTCTTATCCGTTCGATCGATACCCGGATATCCGAGGCGCTGATGTCAAGAATTATTAGATCTTTTCCGGCATACTTATCTAACTCAAAACCAGTGTCTCTTGCCATTGCAAGTGTCTTATCTTCACCCTCTTCCAGGCTGATATATACACCCGGTTCTCCGTTTATAAGGCCATTATAAATATACTGGATACCCATAGTTGATTTTCCAGTGCCGCAGGAGCCGATTACAACATTTACAGATGCTTTTGGAAAACCACCCTCTATCATATCATCTAGTCCTGCTATCCCTGTCTTTATTCTTTCGATCATAAAATCAGATCCTGCCTCGTTTGAACGCCCAACATCTCCATATCACTTTTAAGTACGTGGTAATCCTTGGTGTCAAATGCTTCCGAATCGATGAGGAGTAGAAGTCTCGATGAAGAGCAGGCGATAGCATCGCTAAGTGAATTTATAAACTTCAAGACAGAGCTGAAGCTGTTGTGCACTCCCAGGTATTCCAGCCCTTCCATAAGTACAAATCCATCGTTTGCCTCTTTGATAAAGTTCTTTATGGTCGAATCCAGTTTTGTGAGATCTTCCGGGGATATACAATTCTCTTCCGGATTTTCGGCCTTTGTTAACCATACAATAGGCGTTTTATCCAGATTATATTTTCTTTTGACCTTCTTCGGACTCTGCCTTGTTATACAAAGACCCTGTTTTCTGTGCTTGACATAATCAATAAAGATTCCAAGGCCGATGGAGTAGTCATCGTTATCGATCATATAACATATTCCATCATCAAGCCAGCACTTCGGATCGTCATCTATTCCGTCTATGTATTCTTCCTCCTCTTCCACAGGCTGAATGATGAGTCCTTTCAACTCCGATAAGTCTTTGAGTGTGACAATAAATCCCTTATCCTCCCCAACCTCTCTTAAAACAGCAGTAGAGACGGTAACAGGAATCCTTGTTCCGTCTATCTTGATGATCTGCGTGTTCATATCGCCTAAACTTGAATAATCAATACTCATCTCCAAAAATTTTGATATATCCGATCCTATGACCTCCTCTTGAGAATAACCAAGCAACATTAATGAACTTGGATTCGATGTAAGCACCCTACCCTCAAGGTCAGTGGACAAAGTCGCAACCGGAGAGTCTCTAATAAGTCCTGCAAGATTCTTATTCTTGATATTCAATTCCTCTGCCATATTAAGAAGCTCAACATTCTTTGATTTCAGAGCGTCTCTTGACTCCTTCAATCTCAATGCTGCTTGCACTCTGGCTATCAGTTCAACCTCCTCAAAGGGTTTTTTTATGTAATCGTGCGCACCAACGTCAAATCCCTTCTTAAGGTCTTCGGGGAGCGTTTTTGCGGTAAGCATGATAATTGGGATGTCAGACGCCTCTTCTTTTGAAGTTAATATGTCACATACCGAATAACCGTCCAGGTCCGGCATCATAACATCGAGTAAGATCAGATCCGGAAGCTCTGAGACAGCCTTATCAATGGCTTCACGTCCATTCTCTGCGGTTATCACATCATAATCGAAATCTTCCAGTGTCTGAGCCAAAAGTTCTACGTTATCCGGCAGGTCATCTACTACTAAGATCTTCTTCATTTATCCCTCTACAAATGTTTCAATTGTACTTAAGAGCGTATCCTCGTCGAGTGGTTTTGTGAGATATCCGTCACATCCCGCGCCAAGAACCTTCTCCTTATCTCCCTTCATTGCGTATGCTGTTAAGGCGATGATTGGGATCCGATTCAATTTCTTGTCTGCCTTCACAATCCTCGTCGCTTCAAGGCCATCCATATCCGGAAGTCCGACATCCATCAGCACAAGATCAATATCACCCTCCCTTAACTTCTTTATGCCTTCCTCTGCACTGCCAGCCCCAATTATTGTATATCCCTCATCTTCAAGGATCTCAGTTACTAGGTCAAGGTTATCAAGATTGTCCTCAATTACAAGAATCGTTGTCTTCATAACAGAACCTCCATTTCCTTACCGATATCCTTCTTATGCGCTTCCTTCTCTTGACGTATTGTCCTTGAGATCTCATCGAGTATCTCATGCATCTCAGAACCGTTCTTCTCCAAAACGGAACTTACATGTCTATCGAGGTATTCACGATCATCTTTATTTAACTTTTTGGCAGTGAGAACTATAATCGGTATTTCAGCTGATTCTTTTACCTTTTTTATCACTTCTATGAACTCAAATCCATCCATTCCGGGCATCATAAGATCCAACAGTATAAGTTGCGGCTTAAACTCTCTTAATAGTTTTATTCCATCAAAACCATTGTTTGCCACTCTTATATTAATATTACGATCTTTCAACAGTTCTGTTACAAGATTGACTGAATCCACGTCATCCTCTATCAGAAGTATGTCCTTAATTTCTTCAATATAAAGTTTGTTAATTGAATTGATCAATGCATCCTGTTCTATCGGTTTTAAGAGATAATCTTTTGCGCCGAGACGATATGCTCTATTCTTATCGTCCATTATGGAGATCACTATCACCGGGATATCTGCCGTCTCAGGGTCCTGCTTGAGCTTTGAGATCACCTCCCAACCATTCACATTTGGCATCATGATGTCAAGCGTAATAACATCTGGTTGTAACTCTTTAGCCTTTTTAACTCCCTCTGTACCGTTATTTGCGAGGATTACTCTGTATCCTTCGTCACTCAGATACTGATTTAAAAGTTCCGATACATCCTTCTCGTCATCTATACAAAGGACCATCAAATTATGCTTTTCAGAGGAATATGCATCAGTTTCAAGCTCCTCAATCTCACCTTTTGTATCAATTACCTCTTCGGCTTTTGTCTGGACTTCAATATTTGTTGGAATTGTCACAATAAATGAGGATCCTACGCCATATTCACTCTCGGCCTTTATCGATCCGCCGAGGATCTCAACGAACTTCTTTGTTATGGAAAGACCGAGTCCGGTACCTCCCTCTTTCCTCGTTGAGGACCCATCTACCTGCCTGAATTCATCAAATATTATCCCCAGATCTTCCTTTTTTATACCTACTCCTGTGTCTTTGATGACCATCTGAATATTACCATCCCTCAGAACCTTTGAGATGACTTCAATGTTTCCTTTATTTGTAAATTTAATCGCATTTCCTAAGAGGTTTATCAAGATCTGCTTTATTTTATTCTTATCAGATCTGACAGTTGCGTTTTCTATAGTCTTATCCAACTCCAGACCTTTATCATTTGCCAGTGGTGCAATGGCATCTGCAACCTCGCTTATAATCTCTCGTATATCAAAGGTCTCATAATAGACATCCATCTTTCCTGCTTCTATCTTGGAGAGGTCCAGAATATCGTTTATGAGTGCCAGAAGATTGTGAGCGTTTCTATTTACCGCTTCAAGATTCTTAAACTGCCTCTCAGGTAAGAGATGACTGGACTTCTTAAGCACTCTGTTGCTGAATCCAATTATGGAGTTCATAGGAGTTCTCAGTTCGTGAGACATATTTGCCAGGAACTCTGATTTCAATCTATTGGCTTCTTGTATCTCTTTATTCTTTAAATCCAGTTCATCTGCAAGATTTTGGATATTTTCATAAGCCATCGAGTTCTTTATAGCTATCCCCATCTGTGAGATTATCCCGTCGATATATGTCACCATCTCCTCACCGAGGGTGTACGAAGCACTTCCGAGTTCGATCACGCCCACCAGCTCATCCTGGTAGATGATTGGGTACGTCATTATAGTTCTTGGTATGATATCACCTATTATCGTCCTTATAACAAGGTTGGTATCATCCGGAATCTCCTCTATGTACTGAGCTCTCTTAAGTACAGCTGTTTGACCGACTGTTCCTTCACCTAACTTGTATTCATTATCTTTGAGCTCGTCACAGATCCCGTGTGTTGCATATGGTGTCAGGACATCTCTCTTCTTATCATACAGGTAAATGGCACCTACCTGGCAGGATAAGAATTCTGCAATCGAATCAAGACTTCTATTGAGTAGGGATTCCAGGTTTATTGTTGAGTTCAGTATTGATATAACTCCTGTGAATGCCTTCTGGATATCTTGCTGCATCTTCAGTTGCTCACTCAAGTTGAGAAGTTTCTGATAATTACCCCCCAGTTCCTCATTTTGAGCTTCCATCTCTTCGTTGAGGGCCTGAAGTTCTTCTTCACGTTTAATAAGTTCATCGTACTTTGCCTTCAGCTCCTCTTCCATCAGCTTCCTATCTGTCACATCCCTTGCAATTACTAGCATTCCGGTTACTTCTCCTTTTACCCTTGCTATAGAGTTGTTTGCTTCCAGAAATACAGTTTCTCCTCGCTTATTTTTGATGGTAGCTTCAATATCACTGACATTATCTAATCTACCATTCATTATATCTCTAAGAATTGTAATATATTCTTTGAAATCGCCCTTTTTGGGCATCAGACCCAGAGCAAGTGCATTTTTGCCAATGATATCTTCTTTTTTTGCACCGTACATCTCAATTGCTCTCTTGTTGATATCAACTATACGTAGCGATTTATCGAGATGAAAGATACAATCATTGGCATTCTCTATGAGCATCTTGTACCTATCCTCAGATTGAGATAACATCTGATTGGCCATCTCAAGTTGGCTTGTTCTTTCTTGTAATCTTGCTCGGTGTGTAAGTAGCTGATCATCTGCCTTCTTCTGTTCTGTTATGTCTCGCATCACGCCCATAATCTCTGTAATCTTTCCGTCTTTCATATTCGGTGATATGGTGAGAGATATCATAATCGGAGTGCCGTCTTTCCGTATAAACCGAGATTCCATATTCCTAATTGATTCTCCTTTTAGAATCTTTGAGATTCCCGGTAGAACCGTCCTCTGCACATCTCTTGTCAATATATTGGTAAATGGCCTTCCAACAATATCCTCGGCGGGATATCCCGATATCCTTTCAGCCTCCGGATTCACATATAATATCTTACCGTCAGTTCCTGTTATGAAGAGACCTTCACCTATGTTTTCGACAACAGTCTTGTACTTCTCCTGCTCGGCTTTCAGCGCTTCCTCGGCATTTTTCACATCGGATATATCATTGAGCACACCAAATATTTCACGAACCTTACCATTCCTTACAATTGGTGTAAGAGACATAAATGAAGGGAGTGTAGAACCATCTTTCTTTAAGATATTGGTATCAAGATTTCGAATGGTTTCTCCCCTGACCAATCTCTGTAGGCCCGGCCCCAACTTTACTATTTCTTGTTTTGGCGCCAACGTGGTCAATAATTTGCCCTCTATCTCACCTATATCAAAACCCGTCAACCTTTCAGCGACTTTGGGGTTAATGAAATTTACGCGACCTTTCATATCTATCTTGAAGAGACCCTCTTCAATATTCTCAACGATCTCTTTGTATCTCTCTCTTTCAATAGCAATCGTCTCTTTTGATCTCTTCTCTTCTGTTATATCTCGGATCACACCCATTACTCTTGTAAGTTCGCCATCTTTTATGCGTGGTGTTATTGTTAGGCCAATAATCCTTATTTCACCATCCCTTCGAATAAATTCTATCTCAACATTGCGGAACGACTCGCCCTGAGATAATGCCTTCATTCCAAGTAACAACACTGAATGATTTCTCTTCTGTACCAAATCAAATATATTTTTGTTAACAAGGCAACCGTCTAAATACCCTGTAATTTTTTCAGCTGCCGGATTAGCATAAGTTACTGATCCATTCTCATCTGAGACAAATAGCCCGTCTCCAATATTCTCAACGACATTCTTGTACTTCATCCGTTCAAGATCAATCATCTCTTCTGCGTGTTTCTTCTCAGTAATATCTCTAATTATACCCATCATTTCGGTTATTTTACCGTCCTCAAGTCTAGGTGAAATTGTAAGTTCAACTATCAATGGTAAACCATCCTTTCGCAGAAGTTCCATCTCAAAATCATGAATGTTGTTGCCTTTTAAGACATTATTCATCAGAGGTAGTATCATCTTCTTTGTAGAATCGGATGAGACTTCGTTGATGTGTTTGCCGATTAGGCCGTCTCTTTCATACCTAAGTATTTTTTCTGTCTCAGAGTTTGTGAAGGTGATAAAACCTCTATCATTCGTGACTATGATGCCTTCACCGATATTGTCAACAACGTTCTTGTACTTCATCTGCTCAATTTTGAGAGCCTCTTCTGCTTCTTTTCTCTCGGAGATGTCCCTCATGATGATTATATCACCGATTAATTTCCCGTCCTCTTCAAACCACGAAGCGTTCAGTTCATAAGGTATTACTCTCCCCTCACGGTGAACCAGGTTGATCTCATATGGTTTGGACTCTTCTCCACGCAGCCTCCTTTGGAGTTGGGCGATGGCTGTTATTATGCTATCTTGTGCAATTAAACCGATCTTGAACAAGTTCTTTCCCAAGTACTCGTCTTTAGTATATCCAAGGTCTGTCTCAATCTTCCGATTCATTCGTATGATCTTTCCTTTTCTATCGATAACGATCATTGGATCCACTGCATTTTCAAATATCAGATTGTTTATCCGACTGAATTCTGCAAATTCTTCTTCAAACCTAATCTTTTCAGTTATATCTCTTACAATACCTCTAAATCCTACTTTATTCCCAGTCACATCCTCCATACATGATATGGAAGCCTCAATTGATCTTATTTTCCCATCCTTTCTGATCACTTCATAGCTGAAGGATTTTACAGTCTTTCCGGTATTGTAAATCTGATTAAATTTATTAAATACGGACCTAGCTACATCCGGTTCCATGTACTCACGGTTGTTCATTCCCACCAGTTCGGCTCTTGTATAACCAAGAATCTTACATAAAGAGTTGTTGAAGAAGGTTAGATCGCCCTTGGTGTCAACTTCATAATAACCGTAATCCATATTTTCAAGAACGTTTCTGTATCTGGCTTCACTCTCACGTAGCTCACTTTGTATCTTATTTCGCTCGGTTTTATCCCTCAAGATGACCATTATGTTGGCTCTTTTGTTACCTTCTTCGAGCCTTGAAGCATTCAGTTCAAAGGTCTTCACATTGCCATCACTTGATATTAATTTAACATCATATAATGGTACATCTACACCCTTTACCCTTCTTTGAAGGTTTTTCATTATTACCTTGAGTGAACTCTTTTCAATCAGTCCAATTGAAAAAATGTTCTTTCCGATGAAATCCTCCCTTTCATAGCCAAGAATCTCCTCAATCTTTTTATTTACTCTTATAAGTATTGCTTTTTCATCTATGACAAGCATCGGATCGACAGCATTTTCAAATAGAAGTCTGTTAGTCTCTTCAGATCTTCTAATCTTCTCTTCTACTCTTTTTCGTTCAGTAATATCATTCAAGTAGACAAAATCTGCAGGTCTTCCTTCATATTCAATAATTCCTGCATTAACCTCAATGACAATCGTATTCCCATCTCTTTTTAAAAAATCAATCTCGTATTGCTTTTGCACATCTTTTCCGGCGAGTCTATCCAGATATCTCTTTACCAAATCTTGCTTGGACGCACTAGGGAGTATCTTAAGAAAATTTTTTCCAATCAGTTCGTCTTTTTTAAATCCAGATATATCCGTCGTCTTCTCATTTGCAAATTTAATGACATTGTCCTGGATAATTATGACACCTTCATTTGCCCGTTCGATAAGATTTCTATACTTCTCTTCACTCTCTCGAATAGCTAAATCAGAGAGTTTACGTTCTGTTATGTCACTAAGAACGATCACCATTCCCATGTTACCGCTAAAATCATTTCTAATTTGAGATATTGTCAAATGTAATGTTCTGTCACCGACGTTTGGATTCATCAGGTCAAATGGTATCTCCTCGTCAATTATATCACATGAAGGGTCTTTTAATCTCTCCAAATATCCACTTAGGTTGGGAAAAACCTCGTCGATACTCTTTGCATGCGTACTCTCTGTTTCAAACATCATTTTTGCAGACTGATTGATGTCTTTGATCTTGCCATTCTTATCGACTGTGATGATCCCGTCTTTAAGGTTATCAAAGGTCTCATTTACTGTAATAATGAGCTTATATTTTAATATGGCATAAAATTGGATAAAAATGAAGATAAAAACAGGAGCGAATCCAATCGGGTATATATCAATTCCGAATGTAGGAAGGAAGTCCACCGCGCCAATATAGGCAATCAGAAGTGAAATGAAGTGTAATTTCACCCTATCTCTCTCGCTTGAAGGAAGATCTTTTTTTAGATATGAATAGTAATAAAAGAATGATTGGAGCATAAGAAGAAAGAAGAAAGCCAGAAAGGTGAGGCTATATGGGCCATATTGCACATAATTACCCCATGCTTTTTCTTCCATACCGATAGCAAACCAATCTCCGCTCAGATTGACCACGTAAAAGACCAGTGCAATCAGATAATATGCAATAACAACATTCTTCTTCCCGTCAAGTTTCAGCGTGTTAACTGTGAGAAAATATATGCCTGGTGCAATGAGGGCAATTCCTAAGAATGTGTAATATTTGTAGACTGAAAAAGCAAGACTTTGATCTATAATAATGCTAGCAAAAGACGTTCCTGAAAGCCAGATTGCTGCAGCTACTGATACGGTTGAGAATGTGATGTTGGTCAAAGATTTTTTATTTTGAAATAAGAGGTATGCTGAAAAGATTAATAGGAAAATTGCTGCAAACGAACTTTGGACTGCATGTAGTGACAACTCAAAATTGGCGGGACTCAATAGTTCTTCTATCATTTTATCCGTTCCTTTTGATGAAAATATCTACCTAATACCTCAGACTAATGAACACGTATATATTATTTTTGTACATCAAAAAGGATTTTTATGACTCAAATAGCGAATTTAGTGTAAATTAAGGGAATGCAGCTGTTCAAACCAATTCAATAAAAGTGACCACTTCAAGGATACAGAATCAATATTCACCTTGCATGGAAAAAAGAAGAATATCATCCTCAGGGAGGTTTTCACTGTCTATATTCTCAATAAAGGTTCCGATGCAACCCATATCAATTAATCTTCTACCGACCTTTCCGGTGAAGAAGAATCTTATTTTCTTGTTCCTCCCGTACTCATCGATCACTTTTTTTAGGGCGTTATAGTCTGTGTGGGAACATCTGCTCTCTTCTCCACCTGAAAAAACAGCAATCTCTGCATTCTTGTCATATTGCAGGACTTCATCTATAGCGGTCTGTAGAGACACTGAGTTCATAGCCGGATTTGAGTTGTTTATGATGATTCTACCAGACTCGTAACTCATCTCCATCCTGCCAGGAACTCCTTTACTTGATGAAAAGGCACGCTTTATAATCTCATCTTCTATCCCGCTGCAGCGAGCAACAGCCATTGCTGCAAGTGCGTTCTTCATATGTGTGGGGCCAAAGATGGTATCTGCAAGTTTTAATGAGTCTAAAGTGTCATACCTGATCAATTCCAATCCTTTGAGACTTTCTGAATGTTCTTTAAAGGAATCTGAATCCAAAATCAATTGAGCTTTTTTGAAGTAACTTGCAGTATATACCTTACAGGCAACCGCACTCAGTTTTTTTCCAGCAACAGGGTAGTCATATCTTGCCGATGTCAAGATGCCGGTTCTACCTGCTCCAATGAATCCAAGCGATAGTTCAAATATAAATAGATCGGGATCTAGCCCCCAGTCTAAAGTCATGTGGGCCACCTTGATGGCGTTTGCAGGAGTAATACTTGCTTTTCCAAGTGTAGTCTTCCCTTCACCTTCTCTAAAACTTACATCTATACTTGTCGAGGATACGACACCCATACCCGCTTCAGCGAAGATATCAGTCAGAAGAGATGCAGTTGAAGTCTTTCCCTTAACACCGGTAATCTCAACGATATTCGCTTTTTTTAGGATATCTCTTACGAGAATTCCTGTGATCTCATGATGCGAGACCACCCTCGGATCTTCACTCAGAATAGGATTTAGGACCGGCGAGTGAACCGGAGAGATAATAATATCATAGTCCTGATCTTTTGAAATCTCTACTTTTACTGGAAAAACAGGGCCATCTATCTCTTCACATCTCTTTGGAAGATGACTTTTGTAAATATCAAGTACCGTAACGCTTGCTCCAATCTTACTAAGTTCTTCTGCTATAGTGAGCCCACCGTGAGTTAAATCAACGACGAGGATATCTTTATCTTTGAGGATCAATTCAAAACTTCCTCGATCCTTCTGAGCCCCTCGGTTATATTTTCTATGGACGTGGCATACGAGATTCTCACAAAATCTTCCTCAAGTGAGCCGAATGCAACTCCCGGTGTAACAGCAACATGAGCCTCTTCCAAGAGTCTTTCAGAGACCTCAGTTCCGCTGCCAAATGAACTTACATCAGGGAAGACATAGAATGCGCCGTCCGGTTTTTCACATTTGAAACCTATTTTATTCAATCCATCTACAATTATGTCACGTCTCTTCCTGAACTCCGAGACCATCTCATGAACACAATCTTGGGATGATTCGAGGGCTGCTACGGCACCAACCTGTGTAAAAGAGTTGGCACAGCTTACCGAGTGCTGCTGCAACTTGATCATATTCTTGAGTATCTTTGAAGGTGCAGTGGCGTATCCTATCCTCCAACCGGTCATAGCGTACGTCTTCGAGAATCCGTTGATAGTTATCGTTCTATCATTCATACCGTTGAGTGCCGCGAAGCTTACGTTTTTACAGTCATATATTATACTCTCGTAGATCTCATCTGAAACTAAATATAGATCGTTATCGATAACCGTGTCTTTTATGGCCATTACCTCTTCATCCTTTAGAACGTATCCGCCCGGATTGTTCGGACTGTTTGCTATAATCATCTTCGTCTTCTTTGTTATGGCGTCGGATAGGTCGTTTATACCGTCATCTTTTACGCCGACCCATACGGTCTTGCCTCCGGGCAACTTTATACAAGCATCATAAGTCACCCATGCCGGGCTCAAAAGTATAGCCTCATCTCCCGGATTTAGAAGAGCCACGCATGCCTCATAAACAGCATGTTTCGCACCTGGTGTCACAATGACATCGCCGGAGTTCACATCTAGTCCGTTATCTTCTTTCAGCTTTTCTGCTATCGCACCCCTCAATTCAGGTATACCTGCGGCGGGTGTATAGTGCGTGAAGCCACTGTTCATAGCATCTCTCGCTGCATCGCATATGTGACCTGGGGTATCAAAATCCGGTTCGCCGATACCAAAACTGATAACGTCGATTCCAGCTTTTTTCATCTCATTTTGTTTTGCTACTAACTTTAAAGTCGCAGACTCTTCTATCTGGTTCAGTCTTTCGGATAAGCCTCTATCAGTCATCTTAACCAAATGAAGAGATGCCCTTCTCTTATTAAGGTTTACTCATCCTAATGTTTATAATAGTAAAAGACAACCTACACTGGATGAGTCCAAAAGTTGCAATAATAATGGGATCAAAGTCAGACGCACATGTTGCTGAGAAAGCTGAAACTGTATTAAAAGAAGCAGGGATTGAGTATGACTTACAAGTGATCTCGGCTCACAGAAATCCTCTTGAACTGGACAGATATCTGAAGAGTTGTGATGCTAAAGTGATTATTACTATTGCAGGATTGTCGGCGGCACTTCCCGGTGTGGTTGCTTCAAAGACTGATAAACCGGTAATTGGAGTTCCTGTAGACTTAAAGTTGATGGGGCTTGATGCATTACTTTCTATTGTTCAGACGCCTCCGGGAGTGCCTGTTGCAACTGTAGGAATAGACAACGGTAAAAATGCGGCACTTCTTGCTTTGAGGATAATTTCACTATGCGAAAACTGAGTGGTAAATATCCCTACAACGACATCTACAAAATATTTAAACTACATTAATACACATAGCTTACCATCCCATAAAAAATTTAGAGGGTTTAAACTATGTTGCCAGAATGTCGTACCAAGGGCGATTTGT
>JAXHUQ010000027.1:0-19456 GCA_034189535.1 Halobacteriota archaeon
AAGTAAATCCGCAGCACCACCGATGCCACCAGGCGGTATGGGTGGAATGGGCGGCATGGGAGGAATGCCACCAGGAATGGATTTCGACTGAGGCGATAAGCCTCGGTAATTTTTTTTATTTTTTGTAACTCTATCTCTTTCTTCACCTCAAAAAATTAAAATACTATTCAAGTTTATGTATCTGGGTAGTATAAAATTGATATGTGAAAACCGGGTGATTTTAGATGAGAAAAATGCTATATGCAATCTTTTTGGTTACCATACTGTTGTTGCAACCCGTAAGTGTTGTCGCGTTGACAGCCGATGAAGCAAAAGAGGAATGGCGTGAGGCAAGAATCGATAGTATTGAATCCAGGGGAGACTACAGGGTAGCCAGACTGAGGTTTCTCGATAGTAGGTCTGATGAAGATCGTGAGTGGATGATTGAGAAAGGAAAGGATTCACTACATGCGGCTCTTGATGAGGCAGAGGCTTGGTTGATATGGATTAATCTTGACGCACAAGAGAATGATGAGATATCCGACGAGATGAAAGAGACGATAGAGGAAGATGTAAACATAAACCTTGACAAAATAGACACTCTGCGAATTGAAGTCGATAATATTGAGACAAGAGACGACCTGGTTATAACATTTATTAGAATGGTCAGTGAGTACCTAGGGCTCTTAACAGATTCTTCAAGAAATGTTGGTATGATCTGGGTCAGTATTGCTAGTAATAGAGCTGACACAATTGAAGATCTTGAATCACGGCTTCGTGAGACCGCGGAAGGGATGGGTGATAATGAGAGGATCATAGATAACCTTGATATGGCTCTTGAAGAACTCGAGCAAGCAAGAGAAAATATTGAGGAGGCTAACAGTACTTATGGGGAAGTTAGAATTCCAGGACAACCGCTAATCAAGTTCTCAGAGGCAAACAACTATCTCAGAGCTGCAAGGACAAACATGCTCAGCGCACATAAATATCTAAATGATGCTTTCAACTTGATGGCGCATGGAGGTGCTTAATTATGGTTAATATGTTAAAGAAGACTGCTTCCGTTGCCGTAATTATCTCCCTGATAATGGCTCTTACCCTCATTAGCGGATGTGCTGATAGAGGGACGGATACGAATATGGATTCGGAGGTTGAAGGGATGGACCAGTTAACGACGGGCGATATTCATGGCAATGACACGATAAACTCAACTGAGGTTGACGGAGTATCGGATACTGTTGGATCAGTTACAAAGGACGAACTCGACAATTTAAAACAAGATCTTGAAGAGATGGAGTTCGAAGATCCTGGCGGTCTGACGGAAGATTAACTCCCCAAAAATAATAAAATCGAATCACCTCACCATACGTTTTCGCCTGGTAGGACCATCCTACCGGGCTTTAGAACAGTACCGACATTGAGTGTGGAGTTGATCCCGGTCTTCACACCATCCCCGAGAATCACGCCAAGTTTTCGCCTGCCTGAATCGATCTTCTCTTCCTTCACTCTTGCTTTTATCGGGGCGTTGTCATGCCTCAGATTTGCAACGATGGTTCCGGCACCGAAGTTACATCCTTCACCGATTACGCTATCACCTATATATGTCAGATGCCCCACCTTTGTATGGTTCATAAGAATCGAGTTCTTTATCTCCACACCGTTTCCGACCCTTACGTGATCACCTATGCTAGTAGACGGGCGAATGTAACAGTTAGGTCCGATATCACAATCATTACCGATCAAGACTGGTCCCTCGATATAAGCACCATTTCTTATGTTAGTCCTTTCACCAACAACAACCTCGCCGCGAATGGTGGCCCTCTCTTCAACCGTTCCTCTGATCTCTCCTTTTATATTCTTAAGCAAGCCTTCATTTGCATCCAAGAGGTTCCAAGGGTATCCAACATCGATCCAGTCTTTTATTATATGAAAACCGACATCATTTCCCCCATCAACCATTGATTGTAAAGAGTCCGTGATCTCATACTCCCCCCTCTCTGATAGGGGGGTTTCTTCTATTGCGGTAAATATCGAGCAGTCAAATACATATATTCCTGCATTCACAAGGCAGCTCTCAGTAACGCTTTTTGGCTTCTCAATAATCCTTCTTACACAGTCACCTTCCACCTCAACTACTCCGAAACCTTTCCCGTCTCTTTTAGTAAGTGTCATGACCGAATCATCACTTTTTTTAAGAAGTTCGGCTATACACTCACTTCCGATCAACACGTCTCCGTTGAGGACAAGAAATCTCTTTCCCGCAACATCCTTTGTAACACCGATCGCATCGGCTGTCCCTAGCTGCTCCTTCTGGTGGATGTAATTGATCTTTACATCCCACTTCGATCCGTCTTCAAAATAGGACTCTATGAGCTCTTTTTTGTATCCGACGACGAATATGAATTCATCTATTCCCACTCTCTTTGCCCTGATCAAAAGATGTTCGAGTATCGGTTTATTTGCTATCGGGACCATAACCTTCGGTCTCGTCTGAATGAGCGGATACATCCTGTTTCCCTTGCCTGCCGCTAGAATGACGCACTTCATAGAATCACTCACTCCACCGTTACACTCTTTGCAAGGTTTCTCGGCTTGTCGATTCCGCAACCACGCTCTTTTGCACAGTAGTATGCAAATAACTGAGTAACAACAGCAGATAAAACAGGAGACAAAAGTTCGATAGTTTCAGGGACTTTCAGCACTGCATCAACGTATTTCTCTATCTCGTTATCCTCTTCAGATGCGATTGCAAGAACATACGCATCTCTTGCCTTCACCTCTTTTATGTTTGAAAGCATCTTATCGTAGGTACGCCCCTTTGTAGCAATTGCAATCACCGGTACACCATGCTCAAGTAAAGCTAGTGGTCCATGCTTAAGTTCCCCTGCGGGATAGCCCTCTGCGGACAAGTAAGATATCTCTTTGAGTTTCAGAGCACCTTCAAGTGCGATAGGATAACCGTAACTCCTTCCAATGAAGAAGAATTTGGTAGCTTCAGAGAATATCTTTGAGTATAATTGTATCGTCTGTGAATTTTCAATTACCATCTGAACCTGCTTAGGTAGCTGTTTGATATTTGAGACGAGTAGCTTATTTACCTCAAAATTGATCGTCTTTCTTATCCTTCCCAGGTAGATCGAGAGCAGATAGACGGCTATTAGCTGGGCCGTGAAGGTCTTCGTTGCTGCAACACCGATCTCTGGCCCGGCTCTGGTGTATAATACACCATCTGCAGACCTTGATATGCTGCTACCAACCACGTTTGTTATCGCGAACGTCTTGTATCCTCTCGACTTTGCATCCTTCAGCGCTGCCAGCGTATCTGCTGTCTCACCGGATTGTGTTATGGCAAGAACAAGTGTGTCTCTATCAAGTATTGCATCGGAGTATCTGAACTCAGAGGCCGTATCAACCTCTGTTGGAATTCTGGCAAGATTCTCGAATAAATATTTTCCGAGCAACCCTGCATGGTAAGACGTCCCACAGGCGATTATACGTATCTTCGAAAGCCTCGATATCTCCTCATTTGAGAGTCCCACTTCCTGAAGATGAACTGAACCCTCAAGTTCCGAGAGTCTGCCCGCAATCGTATTTCGTATCACATCGGGCTGCTCATGAATCTCTTTGATCATGAAGTGATCATATCCTGCCTTCTCGGCTGCGTTGACATCCCAATCAATTGAATGTACTTTCTTATTAACAACCTCGCCATTAAATCTCTTTATTTCAATACCTTCCTTCCCTATTGAAGCAATCTCACCGTCATCCATGTATATAACATCTCTTGAGTAACTTACTATTGCAGGGATATCAGATGCAACGAAGTTCTCGCCTTTACCCAAGCCAATCACGAGCGGGCTGTCCTTTCGTGCGGTAATCACCTTTCCTGGCTCACCCCTGCAGATGACTGCAATAGCATACGAACCGTCAACACATTCCAACGAATCATGAACTGCCGCTTCGATATCACCATTATAATTTTTATGTATCAAGTGAGCTAGGACCTCGGTATCTGTATCCGAGACGAATTCGTAACCATCTTCGATCAGCTGCTCCTTTAGGAACTCGAAATTCTCGATGATCCCATTGTGTACCACTGCAATCTCACCCGACATATGAGGATGAGCATTTATCATCGAAGGCGGTCCATGAGTTGCCCATCTGGTGTGTCCAATTCCTACTGTGCCGGATACGCTACTTGGCAATGATTCGCATAGTCTGTCGAGATCACCCTCGCTCTTTTGAATAAAGATCTCTTTACCGTTGATAACAGCTATTCCTGCCGAATCATATCCGCGATACTCCAACTTTCTCAGAGAATCAAGAATTATTGGTGTTGCTTCTTTTTCGCCGATATATGCTGTTATTCCACACATTAATACACATCACATAGACATTTATAAGTTATAATACAATTGAATAGTTAGGTAGGTTCTTTAATACAATCTTTCCGGATTCCACCTCACAATTAATCCCTATTATACAGCCAGCCTTAGTAACTGTCCTGCAACCAAATTTACTGTTCTCTCCTATGATTGTTCCGATATCCACAGGTATTATCTCGTCTGAAGATATGGCATTGGAAGGAGCATGCTCTGTAACAAATCCCGAACTCACTTTTACATTCTCTCCAAATATGCTACTTGAGATAAAGGAGTTGGAACCTATTCTGACATCATTCATCAGAACGCTATTTGTAATAACCGAATACGGTTGAATGTATACATTATTCCCTATACTCGTTGAAGGCGTAATGGTAACATTCGGCCCGATCTCACAACCGGATCCTATCACAACCGGGCCAATAATATACGACCCTGTACGAATTATACTGTCCTTTCCTATCACTACCTCTCCCTTGATGGTAACTCCTTCTTCTACCTCACCCTCACACTTTCCACTGGCACTGCCGAGTATCTTTGAGTTCAACTTCAATAGGTCCCATGGGTAAGCCGCATCAGCCCAGCCATGAAAGGTATTAGTTGCCATTACTTTGATACCACCCTTTATCATCTGCTCAAGGGTGGTTGTTATATCATACTCACCTCTTAGAGATATTGGTGTCTCTTCAATCTCTTTGAAGATCCCATGAGGGAGGATATAAGTACCGGTGTTCATACGGTCACTAATCTTTTTATCAGGTTTTTCTATAATCTCTGTTACATTGTCACCGTCCGTAAGAACAACCCCATATCCCTCTGTATCTTCCCTAGTCACAGTCAGAATCGAGACGTTACCGCAATAACCATCGATCAGATCACTTATTGCATCCGGTTCAATGAGGTTGTCTCCATTCAACACCAGAAAGTCCTCATTGATAAGCTCTGACGCCTGTTTGATTGCGTGAGCAGTACCTAACTGCTGTGTCTGTTCGACATAAACGATATTGACGCCAAAATCATCCCCACTTCCAAAATAATCCATAACGCTCTCTTTTTTATACCCTACCACAAGTACAATCTCGTAAATCCCACACTTGGAAAGAGCCCTTATCACATATTCAAGTATTGGTTTATTCACTAAAGGAACCATCACTTTCGGTCTTTTTATGGTAAAAGGCCGCAATCGAACACCTTCACCGGCTGCGAGAATAACTGCTTTCAATTCCTATCCCCCCTCTAACGTCATTTCAATCATTCATAAACGGACCATCATGAGATCAAAAACGATGTAGTCTATTTGAATTTGTATTTACATAAACCTTTTCGTAAAAATAAGTTCTAACATTTACCAAGCTTTCTTTCAAGCAATCCGGCGACTGAGTATGCAGGAAATGAAAGCGAGATAGACCTTCCAAGGTCTTTTGCGATGGATGTACAATTCATATCCAGTCTGCTTGCTGCCTCTATTGCAAGAAACTCACCGAGTCCACATGCGACAATATCACTAAGACCAAACCTTTCTTTGAGCTTGGATAACGCTATGGCAAGATCATCTATCTGACGCTCCTTAACCTGTTTTGCAAGAGATATAATATTATCTTCACCAAGTTCATCGATGTCACAACATACCACTCTTGCAAGTCTTTTCATTACGGAATGGATATCCTTTCCGGACCCATCCCCATATGTATACCAATCAGGAACCTCACACGTATAATCTCCAGATGTGATATCCTTGAGAAGGAGATACGCATCTGCCGTGATTGCAAAGAGCTCGGAAGAACTCCTGCAGACCTCCGATCCGAACTTAAATTCATGAAGCAATGATGCAATATTTGTCCTGAGGACTCCGCTATAGATCAGCTGGTCACTCTTCAAGCGTTTAAAATCACTCTTTTCTGCAAGTGGCACTCCGTCAGATATTGGTATGAGATCTGTTGTGGTGCTACCGATATCAACAAAAATTGCGTCTCTCTTCGTTAAACCTACATAACTTGATGATGCGACCCAGTTTGCTGCGAAGAAACGACTTATATCTCCTGAGATATCCCTTTCAAGTGAGGAATCAACACTCAAATATAAAGCTTCGGGGAAAACTTCGCTTACGGCATCGTATATGTACCTACTACCATCTTCTTTACTTTCAAATGCATCAGAAAGCTCCCCTGTCATAACAATTCCAACAGCAGATGGATTTGTCCTCTCTCTTGCATCTATGAGCAGGCTGAGCAGATCCGATTCTTTCCAAAGTGGAAGATAATGTAACTCGGCAAATCTACCATCAGAAGAGACAATCTTTGTATTCGCACCACCGACATCGATTCCGAGAATCATAGGTGAACCCTCATACCATCATATCCAAGCGGGAGGCTCTTTGAGGCAATATCATGCGGTGGATAATAGTGACTCAGATGAGTCAAAATGACCTCCCTTGCATCTAAAGTTTCTGCCAGTTCGAGTGCCTCTTTGGTGTTCATATGCTTAATCACCTTAAACTCGGTAGGCGTTATCGCATCCGCTATCATCAAGTCAGCACACCTCATCACATCCATGCTCTTTTGGGGTATCTCTCTTCTTGTATCACTTGTCACAACGAGTTTTTTGTCACCTTCTCTTACACATACTCCAACGCTTGTCTCTATCGTAGGATGGTATACTTCAAAGAGCATGAACTCAAGGCCGATCAGATCAAACGGTTCGTATAGCTCTATATTATGCCTGATATGAGATATGAACCCAACATCATCTAAGATATCATCAAGCGTTTCTTTTAACCCGTAGACATTGGTGTTATTTTGTACTCTATAAAACTCTCCAAAACCTACATAGTGATCGTAGTGTGCATGTGTCCAGATTACACCGTCAACAGATGATATCCCATTCTTTAGTAGCTGCAAGCGCAGATCCGGTCCTGTGTCAATTAAAATTCGGCCTTCACCGGTTTCTACCAGTACCGAGAACCTTGACCTTCTGCTGCTTCCTCCATTGAGTGCATCTTCACATGCAGGACAGTGACAACCAATCTTTGGAACCCCAACGGCATCTCCAGTTCCGAGAAGAACTATATCCATTCGTAATCTAACCTAGATTGTTGTAACTTCGCATCCGTCTTTCTCTACGATGACAGTATGTTCAGCCTGTGAGACAAGCCCGTTTCCATCTTCTTTGAGTATCGGAAAAGACTTTAAAATCTTTGCCCTTTCAAGTTGCTTTATACCAACATCAAGCCGATCTGTTTTGAGCCATCTCTTGGCAAACGGAAGTGTGTTGTACTTCTCAAGTTCTTTTAGAAGTTCCCTTGCCTCGTGAGATCTGACAGGCTTTACATTCTGGACCATGAATATCTCCGGAACACCCCGTTCCGTAATCCTACCAGCGCCATCGGTAGCAAACGGTTCTATGGCAATTACATCTCCTTCCTTGAGTTGTACACCTTTTAGTATCTTTTTATTAGGGATGGTTGGCGGAGTATGCGCATCATACCTTCCAAGTCCATGCCCGGAGAGGTTGACAATGGATTTATAACCATAACTTTCTATAGTCTCCTCTATGATCTTACCGATCTCTGCAGTGTTTACACCAGCCTTTATAATCCCAATTGCCGAAGACAATGCTTTTTCTGAAGCCTCTACAAGATCCGGGTGATCACTAAGATCGACAGTAACAGCTGCGTCGGCTATGTATCCATCGACATGAACACCAATATCCAGCTTAACCATATCTTCACCAAATAAAGCTTCGTCATTAAGAGAGGGAGTTGCATGAGCAGCTTCGTCATTTAAAGATATATTACATGGAAATGCAGGCTCTGCACCCTTATTTCTTATTGAGTTCTCGATAAATTCGGCAACGTCAAGTATTGAGGCGCCAACGACAATCTTTCCCACGGCTTCATCCCTAACCTGACTCAATATCTTACCGGCCTGCCTATACTTGTCAAAAATTTCCTCACTCATTTGAACACCTTTTATGGGGCCACGGAGATTCGAACTCCGGTCCGAGGACCCCCAGTCCCCGAGGATATCCAGGCTACCCTATGGCCCCATTTTCGGTCAACTAGTTAAGCTTATAGGGTACGCATACTATTTAAGTCTTCAAGATAATATATCTCTTCGTTTTTCGGTGATAAGATGGTAGGAATCATGACTTATGGGGTGTATGTCCCACGCTTTAGAATCAAGGCTGATGAGATTGCACGGATGTGGGGTAGAGATCCTAATGACATTAAGAAAGGGCTTGGAGTCTTTGAGAAATCAGTGCCAGATATGGATGAGGATTGTGTAACAATAGCCGTAGAGGCTGCTAGGCATGCGTTAGGTCGCATTGATATCGACCCATGTGAGATAGGAGCGATATACGTGGGTTCCGAGAGCCATCCATACGCGGTTAAACCTACAGCTACCGTACTATCCGAAGCGATATGTGCGTCTCCTAACCTTACCGCCGCTGATTTTGAGTTTGCATGTAAAGCGGGAACTGCTGCTATTCAGGCATGTATTGGACTTGTCGCCTCCAAGAGAATAAAGTATGGGTTGGCGGTTGGTGCTGACACATCTCAAGCTGCACCCGGAAATGCCCTTGAATATGCTACCGGGGCCGGAGGTGCCGCATACTTGATAGGTGACGGTGAAGATGTCATGGTTGATATTGAGGATACATTCTCTTTCACAACTGACACGCCCGATTTCTGGAGAAGAGAAGGTATGAATTATCCGGAACACGGAGGAAGATTCACAGGCGAGCCCGCGTACTTCAAACACGTGATCTCTGCCACACAGGGATTACTTGATAAGGTTGGTGCCAGACCTGAAGATTACGATTATGCCGTGTTCCATCAACCAAACGGTAAATTTCCGTTGAGGGTATCAAAGATGCTCGGATTCACCAAAGAGCAGATTGAACCATCCCTGATGATACGAAAGATAGGAAACACGTACTCTGCGGCGACTTTGATAGGACTTGCCGCTGTGCTGGATCAGGCATCTCCGGGATCACGGATACTGGTCACATCATTTGGATCCGGTGCAGGTGGAGATTCATTCAGTATGAGGGTAACTGATGTTATTGAGAAATACAGAGATCGGGTACCTACTATTGAAAAAATTATCGAGAATCCTAAGTATATTGATTATGGAATGTATGTGAAGCATAATAAAAAACTGCAGATGTGATAGTGATGAGGGACGTTGCGATAATCGGAGTTGGGAATACTAAGTTCGGTGAGATGTGGAATAGGTCTTTCAGGGATCTTGTCGTTGAAGCCGGAGCAAGCGCGATCGAGGATGCAGGAATAGAAGGGGATCATATCGAGGCACTATATGGCGGTAACATGAGTGCGGGAAGATTCGTCGAGCAGGAGCACATAGGCGCACTGATAGCAGATTATGCAGGCCTTGCAACTATGCACATTCCTTCTGTGAGGGTGGAGGCCGCTTGCGCCTCAGGTGGACTTGCGTTGAGACAGGCGATAATGGCCGTTGCTTCAGGATGGCACGACATTGTGATCGCGGCCGGTGTGGAGAAGATGACTGATGTGACTTCAGATGCTCTGACAGATATCATTGTTTCAGCTTCGGATCGTGAATGGGAAGGGATGGCGGGTGCAACTTTTCCCAGTTTATATGCATTGATAGCAAATCTTCATATGCGCCGGTACGGTACGACAAGGGAGGAGATGGCTATGGTTGCCGTGAAGAATCATCACAACGCCACAATGAATCCAAAAGCCCAGTTCCAAAGCGAGATATCCCTTGAGGCCGTAATGAATGCATCAATCGTTGCCGATCCGCTTACGATTCTCGATTGTTCACCGATAACCGATGGAGCTGCAGCAGTCATATTGGCCCCGGCCGAAGATGCTAAGAAGTACTCGGATTGTCCCATATATGTTAAAGCATCAACACAGGCTAGTGATACAATTGCCCTTCATGACCGGCGTGATATTACAACGCTTGATGCTACCGTATACGCAGCAAAGAAGGCTTACGAGCAGTCTGGCCTGAGCCCGCAAGATATTGACCTCGCAGAAGTACATGACTGCTTCACGATCGCTGAGATCCTTGCAATCGAAGATCTCGGTTTTGTGAAGAAGGGCGAAGGTGGGAGAGCTACAGAATCCGGGATGACTGCACTAGATGGTGATATCCCAATAAATCCAAGCGGCGGTCTGAAAGCTTGCGGCCATCCACTCGGTGCAACAGGAATTAAACAGGCAAACGAGATTGTTCTACACCTCAGAGGTGAAGCAGGAAAAAGACAGGTCGAGGGCGCGGAGGTCGGACTGTCACAAAACGTCGGGGGGACCGGAGGAACAGCAATAGTGCACATCTTCTCGAGATGAATTAAATGCTCCCTACCGAGTAAATCGCAATCTTTTACAACCATTAGTCTCAAATGCCCCCTGGGTAAAATGGATCTGAGCAGATCAGGATTATTTGAAGGAATATCAGAGGTTATTGCAACGACGAGGTCGGGGATTTCTGACTTCAATGCAGCACCTATTGGCATAATTCGAGAAGGTAAGTCTGTCTATGCCAAGTTGTATCCGGGTACACATACCTATAGCAACATAAGCTCAACAGGTATGATGGTCGCAAACGTAACACACGATCCGGAACTCTTTGTACGCTCGGCTTTCAGTGACCTGAGTACCGAGTATAAGGACAGTTTCCATGGTTACCCTGCTATCAAGGATGCGGATGCATGGATCCTCTTCAGGTGCTACATTACAAAAGAACCTGACCCCGAAAGAAATATTAAGTTCTTTGAAGTAACCCTTGAACCCGTCTCGAGTAAAGTTAACACAAAGAGGTCCTTCAGGGCAGTGAACAGGGGCCTCAACGCAGTGATAGAAGCCACAGTACACGCAACACGATATGTGCTCACGGGGGACAGGATGTTGAAAGAGTGGATAGAATATTACAACACCCTCGTCTCAACCTGCGGAAGTCCAAGTGAGAAGAGAGCAATGGAACTCCTCTTCCGGTTTATAGATGAGCAGAAGGGATAGGTTAGGACTTAAGAACATCGCTCAGCCCTACCACACCGCCGATGACAGTTATTGCTGGTGGTTTTACACCCTCTCTCTTCGCAACTTCGGCGATATCTTTCAGCGTGCCCTTTGTCACTCGTTCATCCTCGGTCGTTCCTCGTTCGATGAGGGCTACTGGTGTATCGGGATCTTTTCCCCCATCTACAAGTTTTGCTGCGATCTTTTCCAGATTTGAAACACCCATCAGGACGACGATTGTGCTCTTGAATGTGGCAAGCTTCTCCCACTCTATATTCTCAGATTTTCCAGGTTCTTCGTGGCCTGTAACTGCAACAAAAATCGAGGTGTGATCCCTGTGTGTAACTGGAATTCCAGCATGTCCAGGAACAGAGATAGCTGAGGTAATTCCCGGAACAGACTCCACCTTCACTCCGTTTCTTATGAGATATTCACCTTCTTCACCGCCCCTTCCGAAGAGGTATGGATCGCCGCCTTTCAACCTTGCAACATACTTACCTTCCTTCCCGTACTTCACAAGAAGATCATTTATCTCATCCTGAGTACAGACATGATGGTCCGACTCCTTACCGACATATACAAGTTCAACATCCTCTCTTGCGCTCTTGAGAATCTCTTTGTTGACCAATCTGTCGTAGAGTATAACGTCAGCCTCCGAGATGATTCTCTGTGCCTTCAGCGTCAGTAGTTCCGGATCTCCTGGTCCGGCACCCACCAGGTAGACTATACCTTTATTCCCGCTCATAGTATCATGCGTTCCCGTCTTGTTATCTTCACAACCCTGATGTAAGGTCGAGTAATGCTGATTTTGGATCTTTTGCTTTTACAACTCCAGAGGCAAGAAGAACACCCTCTGTTCCAAGCTCAATTGCGGCTTTTACATCCTCGCCAGTTGAGATGCCTGCGCCACATAGAATGACTGCATCCTTATGGATGTCCTTTACCGCCTTTACGGTATTTTCAACAACTTCAGGCTCCGCTTTTGAAACTGAGATTCCCGAGCCGATGAGTGCAGGTGGCTCCACAGCGATAGCATAAGGTTTTAAAGCAGCAACCGCTGCACTGACTGCCTCATTGTTCGTACATATAATCGTAGCAAGATCAAGCTTCTTCGCTTTCGATATTATAGCATCTATATCTGCGATCTTGAGTCTGTGCTCGGAATGATTTACAAGCGATCCGACTGCACCGGAAGCCTTCACAGCCTCTAGTGTGACCCAACCTGTCTGACTGCCCGGATCTGCTGCATCAACACTTTGTGCAAAACAAGGTATCTTAATATTCTTTGCTATCCATGCGAGTTCGGTCTGCTGTGGACAAATACAGATATTCACACCAGTCTCTTCAGCCGCCTCTTCACATGCCTTTGCAAGTCGATATCCGTCATCACCGAAGGATTCGGTGTATGCTTTTACATTAAGAACAATTACTGGAGTTTTAATCATCAATAGAGAAAGCCAACTCCACAGTTATATATCTTTTGCCAGGGCACCTTCTCCATCAATCTTCAATCATATCTTTGAACCAACCCTGGTAGGACTGGATCTGGTTTTTATCAATATTCTCACCCACCTCATTGGGAATATATATGAAGTTCTTACCTTCTTTACCTCTCCTGTAGTACCAAAAAGAGGCCATTGAGATGATGGCAAGAGCAACTGACATTATGATCACTGATAGGATATTGGCAGATGAAGATCCACCATCATCTGAAGTTATACCGGTAAGATTTGAACTTTGTGAGGTTACCTCACCAGATAATTCATCATCGTCATCCGATTCGATGACAAAGAAGAGTTTCATAAGGTCGTCTTCCCCGGGAATTGTAATTTTGTAAGTACCCGGTTCGTCCCTTACCACATCGAATTTAACCAGCCGGGATTCTAGCGGACTCAGGGTTATCGTCTTTGAAGCTTCGCTTTCACCGTTTATCAGAATCTCAACCTTCTTTGAGCCTTTTAGACCGAGATTCTCCGCTTCCACTGACACTGTCAACGTCTCATTCGGGCTAACTTTGAACTTATCCGTATCAATACGTTTTATAATGAAATTGGGGCCTACCGCCGATGCGATTATCGATTCTTCATCCTCCGGCTTCATATCTTCTTGGCTCATCAGGGTGAAGCTAATCTTCCTGCTGGAAGACTTCGAGTCTGAGAAAGGTTTAACAATATCCGTGCCACTCCCGGTTTCGAAGAACTTCTTTAGTGTGTCAAAACTCCCACTCTCGATAAGTTCTTCGGGATCCTCCCTTGCCATCTCCTCCAGCTCTTTAATCCTCTCCGGGTCCGTCCTATCGTATGCATATACCTCTACCTTGTACTTCCCATCAAGCCAGTAATCGGGAATGTCTTTGGAGTATACGATATACACATCCTCCTCATAGTCCCTATTTCTCAGATCCATCCTATTCATCGCAACAAAGTTGTTCAAAGGATCCTTTATTATCACCACAAAGTCGACATTGCTGAAACCGTCATAATTTACATTGTGTACCTCGATGTAGATCTTCACAGTTTCATCGTGCAGGTAGACATCTCCATGTCTCGTGTAATTACCGAGACCATCCACCCCGGATACAAAATCGGTCGTGATGGAGTAAGCACTTACAGTGTTTAAAAGAAAAACACTCAACAACAACACTGTTAATGTAAATACGAACTTACTCCTCATGTTTTTCATCTCGTAAAATACTTAATTATAGTTACATTTCATTCCTTAAAATCCTTACGAACCTTAAACGTAAATCTTATCCGTCTATAAGATGATCTAAATATGGATGTTCTTTGACTCACGTTCCAAACGGACAGCTAAGATACTTATCATCATTGCCGTAGTTCAGGCGATGTGTATTTTTGTAGTAGCGGCTGATACCGGAGGTTCAGAGAATGTCGACATGGGGAATTTTTTGGGGAACTGGCATCATTCGGAGATGTGTGATCACTGTCATCATCTTATAATCCCAAAAGAAGAAATTGCCGGTCTTTATGGATACTGTAAGTGCCATAATAACAATATCCTGACGGGTAGTGGTGTGAATATGGAGCAACTCGGAAAAGTTCACGGGATGCAGACTTGTATCTCTTGTCACGTAGGATCATCAGGTGGCTCTGGCGATGAAATTGCCAACATGAACATCCATTTGGCCCATACCGGTGCAGATTGTGAGAAGTGCCACGGTGATAAGTCGAGTATTCATACCCCTGAAGGTAAAGTGTGTAACTTCTGTCATAAAGGTGGTGTTCATCTGGCTCATGGGAATAGAACGGAAGATATGTGTGTCACATGTCACGGACCCGCAGGAGAAGTTTATAAAGAAGATGAAGCTTCTCTTGAGGCTCTTATGACGCCGAAGGGTAATAGTATAGAAGACATTACGGTGATCAACAACACAGCTTCTACCGATTATCCAACAATAATGGGGCTCTTGATGGAATTCGTAGCATTTATAATTGGGGGGGCTTGAAGTTTTGTCTCGGAGAAAGGATTTGAGGGTGCATACAATGAAGGGTAGGATTCTTTTGTTATTTATAGTCTTGGGGATATTGGTTTCTGTAACATCAATATCAATGTGCCTTGAAGAGACCATACCTGTCGTAAAGGTAAGTCTCGATGTCGAGATTGAGGGTGATAAACCCGTGATAAAAAACGTACAGGTCAATCAGAGCTACGTCACACCCCTTCAGCAGCCCACCGAAACAACAGTAGGTTTTCCTAGTGTTGAGATATGGACCATCCTGAACAATCAAATCATCGGGTATCGTGACGCCCAGGAATACACAGGAGAAGGTACATACGAGCTTATTGCAGGATTTCGCCCCGAAGGTCAACCAAAAGATGATGACTTTGTAAAAGTCACGATAAAGATCTATGACAAGGATACTAAACTTCTTGCTATCGAAAAATACTCTTTCTTCTGGAAGAATCAAAGTTTAGATCAAAGCTCAATCCAGAACTGATTTTGTCTGCGTATCATCGGCGATTGCAACCGCATAGCTGGCGATTCTTCTAATACCCCTGCTGATCAGAGTAAGAGCAGTCGAGACTTTAGGACTTGAATTACTGATGCTGATCTTCTCGATAATATCATAATCAAGATCCCTGACATTATCCATCTCCTCTATCACACTATTTGCAAGTCTGAAGTCGTTCTTGAAGAATGCATCGATGGCTTTAACCTGCATATCCATACCTATGTCGGAGAGCTTGAGTAAGCCTTTCATAATATCTTTGTCAACCTTTTCATCTCCGAGAGCCTTCATCTGTGTTGCAACGTCAACAGCGTAAAAAGCCATCCTGCTTATATCCCTTGCGGCAATTGCACTTGTAAAAGCCTCCTTTCTCGACATACATATCGAGCAATCGTTGGTCTTGAGTTCAATTGCGATCATGAGCTGTCGTAGCATCAATCTGTAAAGCTTGTTCACCTCTTCAATCCTTCCAATGACATCGTCGGCAAGGCTAAAATCTCTCTTTTCAAGAGACCTTACTGCATCTCTGTGCATCGAATGAACAAGATTAAACATTCTCTTCATAAGGTCATCGATCGGAAATTTAGTCGGATCTATGAGCACCATTATCCGTATTCTTTCGGAGGATTCCTCTGTGATTCCTGTCCCCATGAGTTTAGAGAGAGCAACATTTTTTATCCAGTCCTTATGTTCTCTTGGAATCGGTTTGTCGGATACTATATTGATTACATCATAGCCCTGGATATAACAGTGTGAGATCCCTCTTGAAAGGAGTGATTTACTCGAATAACTCTTCAAATTGAGATCTTTCTCAAGGTCTTTTCTTGGAGCGCTATTTGGCGGCAAGAGGTGAAGGTCATCTCCATTACATACGAGGTCAATTGTATCCCCTTTTTGCACATTGTTACTATCAATCCATGCTCTAGGCAGTGTTATATAATAACTACCACTTGCGCTTGTTTGAATCTTCCTTGTTCCCGTTCTTGGTTCCATTGACCTTGCCCCACTAAAACCCTGCAGGTATATTTTGACCTTATGTAGGTATTACTATTTTCTTTCTTACCGATTCGTTGAACTGTTTCTACGTACCAATACGTAATTAACGTACTTTCTATTTAAGTACATCGAAAACTGATTCTACCGTGAAAGTCTAACTCTACCGCTAGCGTTTTAGTAAAGTTTATAAGCCATCTATTGCTAATTTTTAGTTAGTAAATAGTATACAGGTATAAGTTTCTAGGAGGCTTTGGAACTCTTCCAAAGGACGAGACTGACCGTATAAATCTGGTAGAAATCTAGGAGGTGAAAAGAAGATGAAAGGAAACAAAATTGCACTACTTATGGTTGCTATACTTGCAATAGGAATTTTCGCACTTCCGAGCACAATGGCTATGTTTGGTGGGCAGCACAACTGGTACGATCTGGAAGATGATGGAAACCAGGTCCCATGTATAAAGTGCCATGCAGATGTCTACGATGAGTTCCAGAACACTGGTATCCACAAGACACTTGCCGGAGGAGTTAACTCGACAAGTGGCGACTTTGGAGATGCTGGTACATACGCAGTGGATCAAGCATGCCATGCATGCCACAGAACAGACCTAACAGGATACACATTTGCAAGTGGAGATGGTACCAGTTCAACGGCTGGTGAAGAGGCTCATGCCGCATCAACAATTGCATGTATGGAGTGTCACGAGCACGGTGTTTCATCACTCGATGCTAACTACAGCAACTATCCATTCGCTGGTGGTTTTGCGAACATGACTGCAGCGGGTTCGTCGTTTGACTACAACGACAGCGCATCAGATGGTTCAAAAGCGGCTCACAACGACTTCATTAAAGGTGCAATAGATGACACACTGATGGAGGACTCAAATGAGGCTTGTATCACATGTCACACACATGTCGCAATTGACATCAACTGGACACATGCATACAGTATGAAGCTTGATGCAGTACAGGATTCACTCGGAAACTGGGATTGTGACGACTTCGAGACAAACGGATACTACAACATAACGACATACGGTAACATGAGTGGTGCGGAAACTGCAGTAAATGGTACAGCAGGAATAAGCGGTAATAACGTCACTCCGCCATAGACAGTGAACTAAAATAGCAGAGTTGAAAAAAATGTCCCCCCTTCTTGGGGGGACTTAAAAAATTTTTTGAGGTGAAAAGAATATAGGTGCGAGATCATGGATAACAGAAGATTTGTGCTTTTATTGGTGGCTGTACTCGCCATCGGTTTATTCGCATTACCAAGCACAATAGCGATGTTCGGAGGACAACACAACTGGTATGGTCTCGGTGATGATGGGAACCAGGTTCCCTGTGAAAAATGTCATGCCGATATCTACGATGAGATGAAAAATACCGGGCCTCATAAGAATATGAGCTGCTGGTATTGTCACAGAACTTCAAATTTAACCGGCTACACTTATGCATCCGGTGACGGAACGGGGAGTCTACCAGGGGAGGAAGCACATGCTGCTTCAACAGTAGAATGTATGGAATGTCATGCTGGGTTTGGAATTTCAGGAATTTCTGTTTGTCAGAATTGTCATTGGGGATTTGGTGGAACGCAAGTACACCCAAAAGAATGGTTTGACAATGATGCTGAATTCTGCGTAGACTGTCATCCTGATTATCTAACTGGGAGTCATCATACATATACGACCACCCTCGAAGCAGGAGGATTTAATTTAACTGTTAATTCAAATGACACTGGAGTAAACGCAGCTCACATGGCCTTCGTGGAAGATGCAGACGCCGATCCGCTGATGGAAGGAGCAAATGAAGCATGTATCACATGTCATACACACACAGCAATCGACATCAACTGGACTCATGCATATAAGATGAGCCTCAATGCGGTACAGGACGAAGACGGAAACTGGGATTGCACTGACTTCATAACAGAAGGCACGTACAACGTGACGACCTACGGAAACATGAGTGGAGAAACCACAGGAGTAACAGATCCGGTGATAGAGATAGATCCTGAACCGGTAGGATATGACTCGGGAAACCCATAAAACAAAAATCAACCTTAACCCCCCTATGGGGGTATATAATTTATTAAAAATTGATTCAAGAGAGTTGGTGGAAGAAAGAGATGTAAATTTAATTTATAGGGGCATAAAAATATAAAAATTATATTTATCTAAATTCTTCGTATTAATAATATTATTCATGGATTAAGGCTAAATAATAGAGGTGAATTGGTGTTAAATAAAAAGATGGCACTTATCTTAGTTGCCATAATCGCAATAGGGATATTTGCGCTTCCAAGCACAGTGGCAATGTTTGGGGGACAACACAATTGGTATGATCTCAGTCCAGAGGGAAATCAGGTCCCTTGTGAAAAATGTCATGCTGATATAGCTGGTGAGATGAGTGTAACGGGGGCTCACAGGAATCTCTCATGTGAGCATTGTCATCGTACGGATGGTGCAGTTGGATCATATGCAGGTGATTGGGATGGAAGCGTTAACCCGGGAACCGGTGCACATGCCGCTTCCACAGAAGATTGTATGATCTGTCATGATGGAGAGTATGGAGATACAAACTTCACTCATTATAACATTCCTTCCACACCGAACAATGAGAATTGTGTAAAATGTCACCCCGCGTATTTTGGATCCGGGGATATATACCCTCCCACAGCTGGAGGTTTTGGCATATCAAGTGATCCGGATGATAATGGTACTTATGCCGCACATCTTGCATTTATTCTAGACTCAAAGGACGATAACAGCACACTTATGGTGGGTACAAATGAAGCATGCATCGCTTGCCATACACATGTAGCAATCGACATCAATTGGACTCACAGGTATAAGATGTCCCTTGATGCGGACGGATCAAGTGGAGGCTGGTTAGTGGACAACTTCCTAACTGAAGGAACGTACAACGTGACAACTTACGGAAACATGAGTGGGGGAACAACAGGGTCAACTGATCCGGAGATTGAGATAATTCCAGGACCTGAAGGATTTGACCCGGAGAACCCATAGGAGTGCTAATATGTATAAGAAACTAGAGATATTGAATACGCTTCTGATTGTACTGCTTCTGATAGCCTCGCCATTTACTGTGATGACAGTGGG
>JAXHUQ010000028.1:0-19426 GCA_034189535.1 Halobacteriota archaeon
TTATCATAGCACCTTATCGCTTCATCGTATTGTTCTAAATTGCGAAGGGCCAATCCTTTTTGGGTCCATGCATCATCATCCCCCGGATCTATCTCCAGCACCTTATCAAACCACCTTATCGCTTCATCGTATTGTTCTAAATTGCGAAGGGCCAATCCTTTTTGGGTCCATGCATCATCATCCCCCGGATCTATCTCCAGCACCTTATCAAACCACCTTATCGTTTCCTCGTATATTCCTGATTTGCGAAGGGTTTCTCCCTCGTTTTCCCACTCAGAAGCCGTCTTTCCACCAATCGTATCTTGCGTGGTTGATTTAGAAGAGGGAGATGGTTTGCGAATAGTTTTTTTAATTGAAGCTACTGGTTTCTTTGATGAGTTCTTTCCCTTCAATTTCTCTTCTACGGTTTTTTTACCTTTTTTTGCATTTATATAACTTGGATCTATCTCCAGTGCCTTATCACAACACCTTATCGCTTCCTCATTTCTTCCTAAATTGTAAAGGGTAAGTCCTTTGATGTACAATGCATTAGCATCCTCCGGATCTATCTCCAGTGCCTTATCACAACACCTTATCGCTTCCTCGTATCTTTGTAAAATGTAAAAACCAAGTCCTATGTTGTACCATGCAATAGCATTCTTTGGATCCAACTCTACGCATTTTAAATAATATTCTACCTCCTTTATCAAATCTTTCTCATTTTCTCCCAGATCATACCATTCTTCTGCGGTCTTTCCCTCGATCTTTTTATTTCTATCAAACAAACCCATCGAACCATCTCACGCCATCATCGTCTCATCATCTCTTCGACATCTTTCACCCCTTTTGAGATCCTATCGTCAAGGCCCTTCTCTTCTGTTTCCACTTCACCTTCCATCGTCTTCATGATCTCTTCGACATTCGCATCCGAGAAGCTCTCCGAGGTGAGAATTCCCTCGCTTGTCATATCTATTGCAACCGAGAGTGCTTCATCGATCGTTTCAGCTTTAGTCATTGCTTTTTCAAGTTCAATCTGCATCCCTGCAATCTTATTTGTGTCAGGTGCCTCAAAGATCGAATCACTTATATCCTTTGCAAAGTTCACAAACTCTCCGGAGACTTTTACCATCTCCCTCTGCACCTTCACCTCTTCCATCAGAAGAAGCATCTTCTGAGCTTTTTTCTTCTTCTCCTGAAGGGCAAGATATTTTAGGGCCTGCCTCTTCAGAAATTCTTCATCTCCAAGTTTTGCAGCTTGCTTTCCCTGGTCATAAACCATCGTTTGAAGCCGCGCAAGCTTCTCGATATAACTCTTAAGTGTGGCTTTTGCCTTCCTGTACCTGATCTCTCTTTCTATCTCTTTTTCTTCTTTTGACTTCCCCTTTAACCTATCAACAAAACTCAAATTTTCACCTCCTCATCTTTCTCTTTATGGCTTCCAAATTACCTTATACTGGCAGCGATAACTGTGATGTTATCATGACCATTCACTTTCGCTTCTTCAACAAGTTTCCCGCAAAGATCTTCTTCAGAAGACCGGATAACAATCTCTTTTATCTCTTCATCCCTCAAAGCGTCTGACAGGCCATCTGAACAGAGTAGCAGCATACCATCGGAAATATCCACCTCAAAAAGGTCGGGCTCGTCGTCTTTCTTTCCAATAATTTTTGTCACTATGTTCTTCTCAGGATGGTCAAACGCCTCTTCTTCCGATATCACCTCATTATCCAGAAGCTCCTGAACATAGGAATGATCCTTGGTTATTCTTACGATACCTTTTTGGCTGACAAGGTATGCTCTGCTGTCTCCCAAATTTGCCACAACACCAAAACCAGCATCCTTCAACAGTGCAGCTACAAGGGTTGTCCCCATGTTACTTCTTTCAGGTACAATCTCTGCTTGAAGGATAATCTCTTCATTTGCCTTTTTAAAACCTTTAGTGAGGAGTTCCTTCATAGATCCAGATGTGATCGCATCATAGGCATCAATTCCCCTCTTCACAGTCTCAAAAAGCTCTATTATCGAAAGTCTGCTTGCAACTTCTCCAGCAGAGTGTCCTCCAAGTCCATCGGCAACTGCGAGAAGGTGAAGATTCTCTGAAGTACTCTTGTGTTTTAGTGCGAGGGTCTCGTAGGAATCCTCGTTGTTCTTTCTTTTGCCAATATCGGTTAAGCCGTAATATTTGAGCATAGTTTATCCTTCCCACTCCACTTGTTTGAGGAATGTTTCCATCCTGTCAAGCAGCGGTTCCATACTTGTCCCTTCGTTGATTTTGAACTCTACCTGCTCTATCAGTCTGTTCAGATCCGCCCTAATTGCAGGATTTCTGACCTTGTCGAGAGTTGATCTAAGGGCACGCAGACACTCTCCTGTATCATCTTGCTTGGCGGCAAAGATCGCAAGGCTGCAATTGCATGCTATTATCTTACCAGCGTTCTCAGTAAGGTGCAGGCTTTCGCCATAGTTCTTCTTAACAAACTCATAGATCTGTTCCCTGAACTCTCGAAGTGATGGTCTTTTTGTTGGGTCTTTTGAGAGAGATCGCATTATTACATCGTCAAGCGATACAACACGATGGTCAGTCTCACCAGGAGGATGGGGGGTATAGGTCTTTATCCGCTCTTCAACTTCATACTTTGAACCTGCATCAAAGGGGTTATTGCCTGTGAGCACGAGGTAAAAAGTCAGACCAAGCTGGTAGACATCGGTCTTCTCATTTGAAACCTTCTCTTCAAGCATCTCTACAGGGGCAAAGGGGAGTGTGTAGCCTTTCAGCTCGGATAAAGATGTTACGATCTTGGCAAGACCAAAATCTGTGATCTTCGCCTCCCCGATCTTGTTCAAAAGAATGTTCTTTGGAGTGACATCTCCATGAATTATATTCTTGCTATGAGCATATTCCAATCCTCGTGTGATATCAAAAATTATTCTGCAGGCACCTTCAATATCAAAAGATCTGTTCTTCAAACTCTCACCGAGGTTCTTACCATCGACATGCTCCATCTCAAAGTGGGGCTCGGGCTTAAGATATGGACTTATCAGGCGGACAATGTTTCGATGATTGAGTTGATGCCAGGTATTGAGCTCTCTGAAAAAGAAACTTTCAGTCTTTTCATCAAGGTTTCTCGGCGCCTTCACGGCAACAACAGTATTATCTTTCCTGACTGCCCTGTAAACATCTGCAAAGCCACCGCCACCGATATACTGAAGATCAGTGTACTTTTCCATAAGTTTCATAGCTGTGGGGGTTGCTGCTATATGCGACCTGAAACGTTCTCTTCTGAAATCTGCATCACCTGTTCCCGTGCTACCTACTGGTGTAATCTCTGCTTCAACACCCCCAACCTTCGTTAATGCATTTGTCGAAGTAGTCATGTTCTGGGTACATGTTTGAATCAAATTGTTTATTTCATCAACGAGTTTTAAGAATTTATGGCGTGATGCATCTTCCACGACTGATTCAAGTTGTTCCCTGGCAGTTTTATAAGTATCCCTCGCATCATAGAACTTTTTCTCATTATAGAGTGCGTGAGCATCCTGCATATTATCTTTTACCACACCCAGGTTGGCCCTGATTAATCCCTCTCGCCCAATTGTAAGCATGTCGTCACACTCAGGTTTTTCAATATCAAGTCCATCTAACAAGCTAACAGCTTCAGAAAACTCTTTTTCTGCTTCTTCAAACTTATTCACCTTGAAGCTATCCTCTGCGCGCTTTAGCATCTTTTCGCCCATGTTCAGAAGTGTCGCCTCAATACTATGCTCAATGCTCTCAAGTGATGCTTTTATCTTCTCTTTGTCATGCTCAAAATCCCGTTTCTCTGCTATAATTAGCGCTTGTTTGAATGTTTTGTCTGCGCTTTCATAGGTGTTCTTTGACTCATCGAATTTTCCATCGGAAAATAGGTTGTTTGCCTCATCAAGTAAGTTATTGCCCGTATCCACCATCCCGAGCATCTCACGGTTATCAATACTGATCTCAGCACGGGAGATATTCTCGTTGATCGTCTCTTCCACCGATACGACCGATTCCACGACTTCTCCTTCACCCCGCTCACTGGCAAGCTCTTTTGCTCTTGAATATTCCCCAAGACTCTTCTGCCACGCATTTATGGCTTCCTCGTATTGTTTGGATCCAAACGTATCCTGGGCATTTGCTGCAAGATCTCTCCCCCTTGATAGAAGATACTCGGTGGTTGGCTTTGCTGCAAGCTGTGCTTTCTCTGCCAGCTCAAACGCCTCTTCAAACCTGTCCTCTTTCAAGGCTTCGCCTACTCCTAATAGCAATTTTTTAGCCTCTTCACGGTTAGAACCGGAGTGTTTCGCCTTGATAAGTCTGGCCGCTTCTCCGACTGCTTCATTTACCTTACGAATTCGTTCTTCATAATCCATTTATTTTATTCAGATCTCCTTTATAACTTCATCAATCATATCAAGAATGTCCTGCTTCATCTTCTCACGCCGCTCTTTTTCCTGCCTTTTAATCCTGTGTCGAGCAGACCACTTCAGACCACTTCCAGTGGCCACCGCAAGAAGAATCGCAGCACTGGCGTAGATGTAATTGTTAATTATCTCCGGAGAAAAGTCGGAGTCGTTTGGTATACCATCGGAATCTATGTCATATGTTAGAGCCCCGGCATCCTCTGCCAATGATCTCGCTCTTGAGTAATCCCCTCCATTAAAAGCAGTTTGAGCCTGAGAGAGCAGGGTCTCTGTTTGAGCCATATTAAGGCCTTTTGATTTTTCCTGAGAGATGATTACTTTGGTTTCATTGATTATGTATGCTGATGTTTGTAATGGATTTTGTAGGAAGAAGTAAACATTATGGAGAACTTCGAAAAATCTATAGTTGACTGTTAATTATTAATTAACCTTAATTATGAATATACGATATTTCCAGCAAAAAATACATAATCGTTATTACTATTTGTATATACATGACATCTGAGTTCCCAACAAGAACACTGGCGAAAGTCGGCAACTCATATAGAGTAACCATACCATCCGATCTGGTGAAAGGATTTGGATGGGGTGAAGGCACTAAGGTGAGATTCAAGATACTGGGACCTGGAAAACTTGAGATTTTGGAAGTCATCTGACAGCTCAAAAACTTTCGTTTCATTGATTTTTATTGATAATTTATCTGGATCTAAAAGATTAAAAGATCACTGATCTTATAATTTCAAGTAAAATATTGCTGTTGCCACCGTTTTTTTTTAAAAATTTTTAAAAAAATATCTCCTGAAATGCTCTGCAAGGCACAATCTTTGACCACTGAGACATATTCCAAGCTCTATTTTTGATTCCGTGACCTTGCAAATCATCAGTCTTTCGGTAAAAAGCTCTGTGATGGGTTACTGAAGAAAAGTGGCAATACATTAAGAAGCTCTATCAGATACGCATTCTATTGAAAATCCAAAGCATCCGTTAGTTTATTTGACACTCTTGAACAATTCTTTTTGGATACCAACATCTTAGTATTTCTCTGGATTGTTAATATAGGTACTGACCTCTTAATTGGTTGATGTTTTATGATACGAAAAAAGTCAACAATTCTTTTAAATTCCAATTGTTATCGACATTGACATTAATATTTGCCAATGATCCATGTTTTCTACAGAAATTGAAATGGGCAAAATATCGCATCATCTGGTTATTCGGTCCCAATTCCTACTTTGAAAACCCAATGGTCTTCCGTGATAATCTATTATTATCCTGCCTGAAAGTCAGATTTTATATCTCCAGCAAGCTTGTATTGATCTCTTTTTGGTTCTCCCGGTCTTCCCCTTTTCACTTCACCATACGCTTTCAATAAGGCATTCTTGTAGAAGAACAACCCCATCAGATATGAAAAGTGGCATTGATCCCAAACGCTGCTTTGTATTATTGACCCTCCTATCAGCACATTCCTGTTTTCTTTTCCCAATTAGATTTGTGATAATCAGACGATTCCAGAGCAAAACTTACCCGGACTCATGTTCCATTATCTTCATATTCCGCCATTCTCGGAACTGTTTTTTTAATACAAATGCCCATAATTCATCAAGTTCGACTTTCGAGACATTCGGGTCTTTGATGAGTATTTCGTTTACTTCGTCGTTATGTTCTGCGGCTTTAGATAGCCACCTCCTGACAGTATCTAATTTCACATCAAGTATATCTGAGATAGACCTTAGACTAACGCCTTTTATTACCATCTTCAATGCAATCAAGACTTTTTCATCTTTGGTCCTAATGTCGAAGAAGGCTGTATTGGTTCTATCGCAGAATACTTTCCCACAGGATTTGCAGATGTATTTTCTCACCTTTCCGCTCTTTGTGTCATATGTCCCATTTCCTATGATATTACCAAGGCCAGTCATTCCATAATGAGCACAGCTTTCATTGGGACATGCGATATCGACAAACCTCGGTTTAGGACCTCGTTTACCCATGGTTCATCACAATATTGGATATGCATTCCTAGTATTTATATCATCAGATTGGAGAGTCAGTACAATAATTTACGGCTTAATAGGTTTTATATAAAGGTTATATTTAAACATAGAGTGATAAAATGAAAGATGTTAGGCGAGGAAGTATTATCAGAGGCTCTAACTGGCCAGAACCGGTTGAAATAAAACTCATCGAGGAGGATGGGAATTACGTCCATATTGTTGGTGCTACCATTAGTTCCGGAGATCATGTTGATCAGATAATTCCTATTGATGAGTTTTCTAAGTTTCATATTGGTGGAATAGAAACTAACTTTTCCATAGAGCCTTGGAAGGTCTTTCTGGCTCTGGAAACAACTCGTTATCGGTTTGCATCTATGTACGATCCCTTACTTGCGATGAACACTTCCAAAGTGGATCCACTTCCTCACCAGATTGAAGCAGTCTATGGCCATGTGCTTAAGCTTCCAAGAATCCGTTTTTTGATTGCCGATGACCCTGGTGCTGGAAAAACAATTATGGCAGGGCTTATCATTAAGGAATTGAAGCTCCGCAGTCTGGCAAAGAGGATCTTAATTGTAGCACCTGGCCATCTTAAAGACCAGTGGCGAAGAGAGTTATCTGATAGATTTGAGGAAAAATTTGTTGTGATTGATAGAGGGATTTTAGATGCACTTTATGGTGAGAACGTATGGCTGCGGGAGAATCAGGTTATTACTTCAATCGACTTTGCCAAAAGAGAAGATGTTCTTCCATCTATCTCTGCTGCATATTTTGATCTGATCATTGTTGATGAGGCACACAAAATGAGTGCTTACCGTTATGGGGAAAAGTTGGATAAGACAAGTCGATATAAACTTGGGGAACTTCTATCGAGCAAAACCGAGCATTTTTTATTCTTAACTGCAACCCCTCATAAGGGCGATCCTGAGAACTTCAGGCTTTTTCTGGACCTTCTTAGACCTGGTTTTTTTGCTACAAATGAGATAATTCAGGAATCTTTAATAAACAAGGATAATCCGCTATTTATCAGGCGTGTAAAAGAGGACCTGAAAGATTTTGAGGGCAAACCGCTTTTTTTGCCCAGATATGTTGAAACCCTCTCCTTTAAATGGAAACCGGACTCCCCTCGGGAGCAGGATCTTTACAACGACCTGTCAAGATATGTTAAAACACAGTACAACAAAGCTCTGACAAAAGATAAAAGGAGAAATGTTGCTTTTGCTCTGGTGATATTGCAGCGGAGGCTGGCATCAAGCACTTATGCACTACTCAGATCACTTGAGAGAAGGAAAAAACGACTTGATGATCTGCTAAGAGGGGCACTGGAAAAGAACAAGTCTTCCGGGGGTACTTTCGATTTTGATGAAGTTGAAGATATGAGCGAAGAAGATAGGTGGAAGGAAGAAGAGATCTGGGAGACTCTAAGCGTTGCTGAAAATAGACAAGAGCTGGAAGAAGAGATTAAGACCATTGACAATCTCATTGGACGTGCCCAAGAGATCATTCAGAACGAGGAAGAGATCAAATTAAAGGAACTCAAAAAATCTCTGGGAGATTTAAGACAGAAATATCCAGAGAAAAAAGACAAGAAGATCCTCATCTTTACCGAGTCAAGAGACACCCTGGGGTATCTGGAGAAGAAGATAGGAGATTGGGGATATATAGTCAATACAATCCACGGTGGGATGAAGCTTGAAGACCGGGTAAATGCAGAGAAGATATTCAAAAATGAAACAGAGGTTATGATAGCAACAGAGGCGGCTGGAGAGGGTATCAACCTCCAGTTTTGCCACCTGATGATCAACTACGACCTCCCATGGAATCCCAATCGTCTTGAACAGAGGATGGGGAGAATTCACCGTTATGGTCAACAGAAAGAGGTTTATGTATTTAACCTTGTTGCAGGGGATACACGTGAAGGTAAGGTATTTAACAGACTTTTTGAGAAACTGAAAGAGATCAGGCAGGCATTGGGAAGCGATAAGGTCTTTGATGTGCTTAGTGACGTGCTGTATGGCAAGAGCCTTTCCCAGCTTTTGATGGAAGCGGCCGCAAATGCCAGAAATATCGATGAGATCCTAAATGAGATCGATATTACAGTAGATGAGGATTATATTGGTAATGTGAAAGAAAACCTGGGCGAGAGTCTTGCAACCCGCTACATTGATTATACCAGAATAAAGGAGATGGAACAGCAAGCACGTGAACATCGACTCATTCCTGAGTATACTGAAAGCTTCTTCAAGAAGGCATTTATAAAGGCACAAGGAAGGTTGAGAGAGGGAAAAGATGGATTTTTAGTCATAGACTCTATCCCCTACGATATACGAAAAAAGGCTGATGAGGATGATTTCAAGAAAAGCTACGGTGGACTGCTTAAAAGGTATCCCAAGATAACTTTTGATAAGGAGATTGCATTCAAGAATGCTGATGCCGAGTTCATCTCATTTGGTCATCCTGTTTTTGAGGCTGTGATGGCCTGGATAGAGGATAACTTTTCAGATTCACTTCTGAATGGAGCGACTTTCATTGACCCTGACGGAAATATGGATGGATACATCCTCTTCTATGAAGGAGAGATCAGAGATGGAACAAGAGACGTAGCCGGAAAAAGGCTTTTTGGGTTCTACACAGATGGAAACGAGGTAAGGCCTGTCTCTCCTGTTGTTATCTGGGACCTCGCAGAGGGAGAGAAAAAGGAAAATGAGATCATGGATGTGGAAAACCTCAAGAAATTGACATCTAACAGCGTTATTTCAATACTTGAAGAATACAAGAAGGAACTTATAGAAGAGCGTAACAGGCAGGCAGGTATTAAGGAGAAGTACGGTGTAAAATCATTGAATCATCTCATACTGGAACTGGATGGCGATCTGATCACTCTCTATGATCGTAAAGAACGTGGTGAGAATGTTGACCTTGCGATAAGAAACAAAGAGGAGAGAAAGGAAGGGTATGAGAAGGCGCTTGTCGAACTCAAGGATCAGATACAGAAGGAAAAAAGCCTTACAATGAGTATGCCACGTTTTGTGGGGATTATCAGGGTGAAATCACCGGATGAATTTACTGGCGATAAAGCGATGCATAGTGACGCCGAGATTGAACGTATCGGTATGGATATTGCTATGGGCTATGAGATCAAAAGTGGCAGAAAGCCAGAGGATGTCGCCCTTGAAAATCTCGGTTTTGATATACGCTCAAAAGATAAGGATGACAACCTCCGATATATTGAGGTTAAAGCAAGGGCAAGAACTGGTGGTGTAGCCCTCACACAGAATGAGTGGTTCAAGGCAAGGAGGTTTAAAGATGATTATTACCTATACGTTGTAATGAATGCTGCTGAAGAACCTCGGCTTTATATCATTTCGAACCCTGCTGAGAATTTAGAGCCAGAAGAAAAGGTCGAGGTGGTGAGATATGTAGTGCCACTCAAAGAGATCGTGGAAAAGAGGGATGATATAGGTGGTACTATTGAATAATGATAAGCGTTTTATTGAGGAGTCCTTCCCTGTCAAAGAGGTAAGCGAAGAGTCCGCAAAGGAGAAAAATATCCGCCACGGTCACATCTCCACCCTGCACATCTGGTGGGCGAGACGCCCTTTGGCCTCTTCAAGGGCAACCGCTTATGCCGCCCTGATTTCCACACCTGTCGATATTGATGAGTGGAACAAAAAACGGCAGTTCATCATCGATTTCTCAAAATGGGAGAACGCACTTGATCCGGGCCTCATCGAAAGGGCAAGAGAGGATATACTGAAGGCAAATGATGGGAAGCCACCAAAGGTGCTTGATCCATTCGGAGGAGGTGGTGCAATTCCTTTGGAAGCCCTGCGTCTTGGTTGTGAAACATATTCAAATGACCTTAACCCTGTTGCTGTCTTAATCCAGAAATGCACGCTTGAATATCCCCAGAAGTATGGAAAGCCAGAAGATGCAAGAGAAGATTGGGGGGGACTCGCATCATCGCAGACAAAAAATCCGCTTCTTGAGGATGTCAAAAGATGGGGAAACCAGGTTTTAGAGGAAGCAAAGAGGGAAATCGGTAAGTTTTACCCTGAAGAGGCTGATGGTTCTATTCCTGTTGGTTACATCTGGGCAAGGACGATTCCATGCCAGAACCCTGCCTGTGGTGCTGAAATTCCTTTGATGAGGCAGTACTGGCTTGCCAAGAAGGACAAAAAGAAGGTTGCACTTTTCCCTTACGAAGAGGACGGAAAGGCCAGATTCAAGATCGTTGGTGATGGATACGAGATGGTTCCGGAAGGTTTTGATCCGAAAAATGGCACTGTCTCAAGAGCAATTGCCACCTGTCCGGTATGTGGCTCAACCGTTGAAGCCAATACTACAAGAAAGCTGTTTCAGGAAGGAAAAGCAGGACAGAGAATGGTTGCGGTTGTACTTCATCATCCAAAGAAGAAGGGGAAGACGTACAGAATTGCAACAGAGAGAGACTTAGATATTTTTGAAGAAGCAGAAAAGTATCTTGAAGAAAAAAGACAGAAACTGATGGGTGCGTGGGGGATGGACCCGGTGCCGGATGAACCAACACCTGAAGGTAAAGGAAGGGGAGCAGAAAGAGCTTTTTCGGTTAGAAATTATGCACTTGACACATGGGGCGACCTCTTCAACTCCCGCCAGAAGCTGGCTTTGATCACATTTGTGGAGAAGGTGAGGGCGTCACATAAAAGGATGATAAAGGAAGGGTATGATGAAGAGTATGCGAAGGCGGTTGTGAGTTATTTGGCAGTTTTATTAGACAAAATAGCATCTTCATCAAATACACTAGCACGATGGCAGCCGAATGGGGAAAAAATTGCTGATGTCTTTTCTAGGCAGGCACTTCCAATGATATGGGATTTTCCAGAAGTTAATATGCTTACAGGTGCCTCCAGAAGCTACAATGAACTATTAAAAGATATTTTCGCAATTATTGAATATGAATCAATTAATAAAGATCCTGCCACCGTCACCCAATCCTCTGCTACATCACTTCCCTACGAAGATAACTTCTTCGATGCGGTCTTCACCGATCCACCATATTATGACAACGTACCATACTCCTATCTTTCCGATTTCTTCTATGTCTGGCTTAAAAGAACCGTTGGGGACGTGTATCCTGAATTATTCTCAACACCGCTTACTCCAAAGAGCAACGAGATAGTTGCGTACACAAACGGTAGAAGCTGGGATGAGGCAAAGGAGTTCTTTGAAGAAAATCTCAAAAAATCCTTTCAGGAGATTCACAGGGTTTTAAAACCAGATGGAATTGCAATAATTGTCTATGCTCATAAATCCACTTCTGGCTGGGAGACTTTGATCAACTCTTTGCTGGACTCTAACCTTGTTATCACTTCCTCATGGCCCATTCACACAGAGATGAAGGCAAGGCTCAGGGCAAAAGATTCCGCTGCTCTTGCCTCCTCGATATATATTGTTGCACGAAAGATGAAACGTCAGCCCACCGGTTTTTACAACGATGTGAAAGAAGAGTTGAAGAAACACCTCGACAAAAAACTTCACAGGCTCTGGGAGGAGGGGATCGGTGGTGCGGACTTCTTTATTGCTGCGATTGGCTCGGCAATTGAGATCTTCGGTAAGTATGAGAAGGTCATGGACTACGAGGGTAACATAGTCCGTGCGGACAGGTTGCTTGAAGAGGTACGTAAAATTGCCACGGATTACGCTGTCCGTGAGATACTACATAACGGTTTTGCCGGAGAGATAACCGATCTGACAAGGTTCTATATACTGTATCGCTGGAACTATGGCGCGGTGAAGGTTCAATTTGACGAGACACACAAACTGGCCCAGAGCTGTGGTATTGACCTTGCAAATGAGTGGAACAGACAGGGATTTATCAAAAAGGAGAAAGAGTTCATCAGGGTGCTTGGTCCACAGGAGAGAAGACTCGATGAGATCAAGAACCCTCAGGAACTGATAGACATCCTTCACAGTGCCCTGCTTCTCTGGGAAAAGAATAAGCGGGATGAGATGCTAAATTTACTACAGGAGTCGGGTTTTGGCAAGAGCGATGGTTTCTACCGTGTTGCTCAGGCTATATCTGAGACATTTCCAAACGATAGCAAAGAGAAGGAGAAGAAACTACTGGATGGATTTTTAGCGGGTAGAGAACGCCTGAGAAAGGATATGAGAGAAGAATCAAAGCAAAAGAGGTTGTTTGAATGACCGATTCACTGGAAAAAGCAATAGATGTAATTCTTCGGGTGGCAAACCCCAATAAAATTATTTTGTTTGGTTCTCGTGCAGGAAATGAAGACATGCCTGAAAGCGATTACGATCTTCTCATATTAAAAAAAGGTGTAAAGCAACCCAGAAAACTGGCCCAGAAGATATACTTGAACTTCAAGAGAATTGGGGCTTCTATTGATGTTATTGTAGTTGATTTGGAGAGGTATGAACAACTGAAGACAGATCCTTATCTGATCTATAGCGAGGCTGCTAAAAACGGAAGGGTGATTTATGAAAAATCTTGAAAAAGCGGGAGTATGGTTAAAGAGAGCTAAAAGCAATATGGCTCGTGCAAAAGCCGGCAAGTTTTCTCCCGAGATACTCTATGAAGACATCTGTTTTGATGCCCAACAAGCCGTGGAGAAGGCCCTGAAATGCCTTTGCATCATCCATGAAATCCAGTTCCCCAAAACTCATGATATCGCTTACCTTCTTGAGCTGTTGGAAATAGAAGGTGTGTCCATACCTGACAAAGTTTCAACGGCCAGATTATTGACTGATTATGCAGTAGAAGCACGATACCCTGGAGAATATGAGCCAGTAGACGAAAAAGAATATCTAACAGCCTTGAAAATTGCCGAGGACGTCTTGAATTGGGTAGAAAAGAAGATGGAGGAAGAAGGATGAGATCATTTCATACGATTGCCATACCTCATAAAGACATTTTGGAGGGCAGACTTACCATGGATGTGTTTGCCGCAGATCTGTGGGAAGTCATCCAGAATAGGGGAGCAGATGAGTATAAAGATGCCGAGACATTTTTCAGGAAGACATATCTGACAGATGGACTTAAAAATCTACTCACAATCGTGGAAAAACGCTTAGATGGTAAGGGTGGCGATCCTGTTATCCAGATACAGACACCTTTTGGCGGAGGTAAGACCCATGCCATGATCGCAATGTACCATAGAGCGGAAGACTGGGGTGCAAAGAAAGTTGTGATAGTCGGCACTGCACTTGGCACTGGCACAGAAGAGACTCTCTGGGGGCTTATAGAGAAACAGTTGACCGGGAAGATTGAAAATTTTTCCGGGCAAGTTGCACCGGGAAAAGAAGCCATAAGGAACTTGCTTTACGAAAATCAACCGGTCATCATACTGATGGATGAGCTTTTGGAATATGCAACCAAAGCGGCAGGGGTAAAAGTTGGAGAAAGCAGTTTAGCAGCTCAGACCATTGCTTTTATGCAGGAACTGACCGAAGCAGCAGGAACCTTGGAGAGGGTCTGTATTGCGATAACTCTGCCATCAAGCATCATTGAGCACTATGATGAAGGGGCAGAAAAACTTTACCAGCAGTTACAGAAGGTGGCTGGTAGAGTTGAGAAGATCTACACCCCGGTTCAGGAAAATGAGATCACCAAGATAATCAGAAGTCGGCTTTTCAGCGAAGTCAAAGAAGATAATGCAAAGGAAGTTGTTACAGAATTCATGGAATATGCAGAAAAAGAAGGGATTATACCCGCAGGGACGCAGCCTAGCAAATACAGGGATAGGTTCCTCGACTCGTATCCGTTTATGCCAGAAGTAGTCGATGTACTCTATCACCGATGGGGGAGCTATCTAACTTTCCAGAGAACAAGGGGGGTACTTAGACTCCTCTCTCTGGTGGTGCATTCGTTAAAAGAAACCAATAGATCTTATATTAGCCTGGCAGATTTCGACCTGGCTGATCAGGATATCCGACAGGAACTCATAAAACATATTGGTCCCGAATACAACAGTGTCATATCCGCTGACATCACTAATGTAGAGGCGGGATCAAAAAAAGTGGATCAGTCACTTGGCAGTTCCTATCAGGGGCTGAGCCTGGGCACCAGGACAGCGAACACCATATTTCTCCACTCATTCACAGGTGGGCATGAACGTGGCACGACACCAGGTGAGATCAAAAGATCTGCCACCACCATAGAGAACCCCGCAAGCGTTATCTCAGAAGCTACTGAACAGTTGAAAGGCAAACTCTTTTACCTGCAAAACATAGGTGAAAAATACTACTTTGATAATCAGCCAAATTTAAACCGTATCCTGCTCACCAATATGGAAAATATCAAAGAAAGCGAGATCGTTGGGATGGAGTTTGAGCTTTTAAGAGGGAGTATCAAGGGCGATAAACTGAAAGTTTTTATCTGGGAGGAAGATGCAAGTAATATTCCAGATTCGGAAGAACTCAAACTTATAATCCTGAAGATAGAAGACCAGGGGAAAATGGAAAATCTTCTGAAAACCAAAGGTCAGACACCACGTGTTTACCGGAACACTCTCTTTTTCCTTTACCCTCTGGAATCTGAAAGACTTGGATTTGTCAATGCTTTGAAGCGCAAAATCGCCTACGATTATATAAAGCGGGATAAAAACATCAGTCTTTCTGATGACCAGAAAAAAGAGATTAAAAAAGAGATAAATAAGTTGGATTCAGATTTAAAAGAATCCATTCGGAGACTCTACAGAATGGTTGCAATTCCAGGAAAAGAGGGGTCTAAGAATTTTGATTTAGGAATACCCATATACGGAGAGGATAAGGCGATAGATCAAGAAGTTTACGAAAAATTACATTCCGAGGGGGAGATATTAGAACAATTTGCTCCGTTAGTTCTGAAAGAGAAGTACCTTACTAAAAAAGAATATGCATCTACAGAGCAATTATACCAGTCATCCCTCAAGACCCCGGGTGAGACAAGGCCGGTAAATACGGGAGCTCTGGAAAAAGGGATTTTAAAAGGAGTATCTGATGGACTATTCGGACTCGGAGAACTGGAAGATGGTAAACCGATCTGCCGATATTTTAAGAAACAGCCATCTGTTGCATTCTCTGGAAATGAAATTATTATCAGTGAAACGCTGTGTTATGAACAAAAAGAGAAGGAGGAAAAGCCAGCCGAACATGAAGCGCAAACAGGTACTTCAACAGGGCCTTTTGTTCCCACCACAGGTATTGGAGAAGAAGTTGCGGAAAAACCTCCGTATCCATTAAAAACCAGAGATAGAATACGACTTAAGTTTAGAGTGCCGAAAGGCAAAGTAGCCAATATTATGGGCGTAATGAACCTTTTACAGAATAAATTTGAAACATTAGAGTTAGAACTTACTGCCGATAATGGGGAAATATCCGAGCAGGATTATGAGGATAAGATAAAAGAAGCTTTTAGACAACTGGAGATTGAACTGGACGAGGAATAAGGTATACTATAATTCGTAGCGTGAAGGAAAACCGGTATTTCGATGCTTCGTAATCCTTTGCGACTGGCAAAGGGCAATGGCGTGAGTTCGCATCGTATATACTGTGTTAGGCGATGTGCTTTTATTTTTGGCGCTATTTACTGCTTATCCCACTCACTTTGTAAACTTTTACCATATTCAACATACCTCTCATTGCAATTTAATACTATTAAATTTTCGCGAGTTCTTGTCATTGCAGTGTATACAAGAGCGTCCAGATTTCCCAATCCCTTCCATTCTTCAGGTATTAACAAAATAACATGTACTGCTTCCCATCCTTTAAAACTATGAATGGTGCTCATCTTTAAACGACTATCTCCAAGCCAAAAAGCTTTTTTATGGCTATGGAATTTGCTCTCTCTGTCATCTTCAAAAACATGATTCACTTCAATCTGCATGCTTTTATCAAAATACTCGGCAGCCTCCATTCCCGTGCTTTTAGTTGGCAAAAGGATAACAATATCTGATGGATGGCCCTCCCCAGATTTTAGCTGTGCAGATTCTATCAGTTCATACGCATTTTTGATATGAGATAGCCACGCACCACTTTGAATATTTTTCCAAACAAGATGAGGTTTTAGAGGCCGCTCAAAAAGTTTCAATTGTATGTATTTTTCCACTTCTACCGATTGATCAAGTCCAAACATACTACTAAACCTATTAGTTGCGTCACCTATTTTCTTAGGTAAACGATATACTGTTTTTAATTCTCTCCATTTACCACGAAATTTAACCTTTTTCATTTTACCATCAATCCAACTCAAATCCCGTTCGTAGATGTTTTGTTTTTTGTCGCAAACTAAAAGTAATTCATCTCTTTCTCTTAAAAATTGACACAAGCAGTTATACCACTCCCATTTATAATCCTGACCTTCATCTATCAATATTGCATCAAATTTCAGATTTTCTATGCTCTTTCCCCTTTGAGTTGCCGTTTTAAGCGCATTTTCAACCGTTGGAACAATATCGTTAAAATAAGTTTTTCCCGGTGGTGAAGGAACACCTAATTCATTTAAGACATCGTTGCAAAATCCATGAAAATGATTGAAAGTTATCTTTGACCTTTCAAATTCAAAGGGAGTTCGTGCAATCATATCTCTAATATAATGCCAAAGTGTAATGTTGTACGTAATAACAAGAACCTTAGAACCCTGTGAAGCCAATTTGGCAGCCCGATAAGCAACAACCAATGTCTTACCGCTTCCTGTAACGCCTCTAATACGAAAATGACCAGGTTGAGGTTCTGCATGTTCTTTTTGTTTAGGGGTAAGCTCAAAATGTTGTGTTTGCTCTAAACTATGGAATGGCGGTTTTAGCCAAAACAATAGGTCATTGGCCCATTCTTCCTGCATATATTTTCCTTTTGTGATGCCAGAATCAGGCACTATATTCCTTAAGTTAGAATCATACAAATCATCATATCCAATTATTACCGGATAGTCTGGATTGTTATAAAAGTCTCTTGCATCTTTACCAGACGCTTTATGAAAGTAAATACCTATTTTTACGAGTCCGTATGCAGATTTATTTTTATCAATTTCCTCACCAAGACTTGGAACAAGTTGTTCAATTATCTTCTTTTTATAATGATCCACTTGTTTTTCAGGATTTTTAATCTGATAAGAACCTCTTGCATCACTAACATATAATTGCTCACCTTTCCAGTGATACGAGTTTAAATCCCAATCCTTTACCTCATAAATCATAACTCCAACTTGTGGATTAAAAACTACTATATCTGGGCGGCTTCCATTTAGATATGGCCCTACAAAAACCATCCATCCTTCTGGAATTGTATCATCTAAAAAGCGAGCAAGTTTCTCTTCTCCTTTGGTTAAAGGATTATGAAATTTTTCAATTTCATCCCAAGTAGGATATAGTCTGTCCTTCATCTTGATTCTTCACACCTAAAAGCATTTCGCCTAACGGAATCGGGCTATACGAAGTTTGCGGAGCGATAGCGGAGCAAATTTGGGCGAACGTAGTGAGCCGTATAGCCCGTGTTAGCTGAAGTTGCAACCAACAACATTTATCTGCCCACCCACTCTCCGGTATCATCATAATTCAGCGATCTGGGAAATCCACATGCATTCCAGATAGAATCGAAGCAATGCCTTAAAATATCCTTTGCAATAACGTCATAACTTTCGATGACAATTTCTGGTAGTAGCAGAATATCTCTATCAATTGTATGGACTTCATAAATCCGAAACCTCGTTCTATCAACAGCCATTAAATATCCTCTGACTCCAACTAGAGTCAAAAAGATGAAGATAGGTAACTCAACATTTAGTGTTTTGAGAATGGAAAGATAATTGGGAAGCGATTTAATCAACTCTTTTTCATAAGCAATGCTAGGAATTAGCATTCTCTCATTGTCGCTAGGCTCAAGAAGTGATCCTTCTACAGCCTCTATAATTCCATTCTTAAAGAGTTGAACATAAGAATGTGATTTCTCTTCTCCACCTCCAGAATAAGAGGTTAAGAACCCATCAAAGTTATATCTAGAATTCCATCCATAACAACCTATTGGGCTCATTTTTTCTTGATGAGAAGCTATCTTACTTATCTCATATCTTTGAGCAGGATTAAATGAAATGACTGGTATTAGGTGAAGAACTATTTTAGCAGTGTCATAAAAAGGCACAGGGGTTTCGTTAGCAAGTATCTTTGATATTCTATCTTCTCGAAATTTTCTAATTCTTTCTGTTATTGTTTCCGACAAATTGAAGGCAACTCTCAATTCCGCAACATCTAACGGGTATTTTCCGTTGGTGCTCCTTGAGTAAAACTTATCATGACCCCTGAAAGAAACACGGTGAGGACTGATCCAACTTTTAGGAATTCGGATTATTAAAGCCGTTTTTGAGGTAGAAAGCTTAACAGGTTGGATTCTTATCCCTAGCATTCGTGGCTCAATTCCGTCTCTTATCATGCTATCTAATCTCCTAATTTGTTGGTCATCGTTCTCAATAGTCAAACCCTCTAATGTTTTGGGAATGCCTGTATCTCTATCCTCAATAATGCCATATATTAAATCGCCGCCACTAGCATTTGCAAAGGATGAAACGTCTGCAAGAAATTCTTTTTTGCCAGAATCCGAATTATTTGGTAAAGTTTGTTTATACTCTATTGTCTTGCCTTCTAATACCGAATTATCTATTAGAGCTTGCAAATCCTCTTCAGTAATTTGATCAATGTCTTTTGCGATCATACGCCTCCTCCTTTTTAAGCATTGCAATTTCAGCTAACTTAGTTATATCCGAACCCAAGTTCGTATATACCTCCAATTGGGAGTTATATCTGAAGTAAACTTCGGATATACATCCCTTTGGCAGAACTTCACTTATTTTCATCCACCACATCCTGACTCAAGAATAGAGCCTAATGGACTTTTTATTCTACTCAGGTTTTTATTACTCACGAGCCTGTCCCCCAATCCGTTATCAACACTGACACTTAAGGTTAACTGTTGTGCAAACCCATAAAAAGCTCCCGACTTTAGATGCCGAATTGGCTACTGACGTCCGAATCGTACCGATA
>JAXHUQ010000029.1:0-18386 GCA_034189535.1 Halobacteriota archaeon
TAATCATAAGTTGGGAAAAGAACGGGTTGTAATAGAGCGCACAATCGGGAAAATGAAGAAAGTAGGCATCATGGGAAAGGGGTGCTTTGCACCCCTTGTTTTGGTTAAGCTTTTATTTAAAAGGTTGAGTTAAGCCAATTGATAACGATTTTGAAAATATTTAGAAATTTTAAAAAAATCCCCCCTAAGTGCGTGCGTGTTATACAAAAAACTATGAAGTCCATGTCTATCTCATTTCGTACATGCTTAGGTATAATTTTTACATCCTTCAAGATAACGCCTTACTTGTCGATCGGATACCCCCAAACGATCAGCGATATCAGAAGGAAGCATACCATCTCGTAAGTAAAGATCCACCGCCAAACCTTTCCGGAAGTCACCCAGGATCTGAGTGGAACTTTGTTTTTTCTCTTGTACGTATTCAAAGACTCCATTGTATTCGATATAAGGTCTTTGCTTATCCGGAAGTTTTGAGAGTTTTAAGTGGTAAGGTATGTTACTAGTAGGATCCGTATAGACCTTAGATGGCAACACAGTTACAACCTGGTGGGGTTGGAGTCCCTGAACAATGGCCTGGGTCATCTTAAGCCTTGGAATATCCACATCAATACTCTCATTCAGACGCTTAAAAAAGACCCATTGAAACTGGGTCCGGACATTCTTTTTTATCGCTGTGATTCCATGACTGGTTGCTAAAAGCCTCGTTTGCATGGCTCTTAAATTTTGTATGGAAAAAGCAATACGATTGGTTAGCTTGTTGGCTTGAGTTATGTTATCTGCGGTTCCTTGCCCCCTTGCAGGGCATATATTATTCATCTCGTCGATAGCAAAAGTGATAGGCCTTGGTAGCTTGCCTTGGAGTGCATAAGTCAAAAACATATCAAAAAACCGACTCCAAAACTCACTGAAGATACCGGAATCAAGTAAGAATCGCCTCATAGACAAAACATTAATTGCTTTTCGGTCAAGATGTGTTAATATATCCTCTGCGTCCTGGAATCGATAATAAGAGATTGGTTTGAAGGACAACCCATCGTAGTTTTTGACCTTTAAAGAGATCTCATCAGTGGAACCAGATGGATAAAAGAACTTAAGGGGGTAGTATTGTGCCAAAGCAAGCGTTTCAATTTCTTTCCCGTAGTCCCTCCAAATAATTGTTTCATTCGCATGATGTTTAAGTTTTAGGACAATATCCACTAATAAATTTGTTTTTCCGGACCCTGTAGTACCATAGATTACGCCGTGCTCGCCAGGTGTCTTAATAAATTCTTTGGTGAATAGCTGGTCGAAAGTTGGCATTATTGCCCCTCTAAAAGATCTGAGGAGTTCAGACCCCATAATTGTTCCACTGATTGAGGCTGAATAAGCTTAAGATGTATGATGATATCGATTAGTTCTGCGTAAATTTTGTCCATTTTGATGTTATGGCTCCTAGCAAGATCCATCGACCTAACATCATTCTCTTCGGTTCTAGGATCGTATTTTGTCCGTAAATAGGTGATTTGAGAAAAGACTTTAAGAAATTGGAGTGCACAAATATCTTTAGCACCGGGATCCGGAAAGTCTCCATATCGAAATATTGCCTTTGATAGGACTGCAAGATTATGGAGGGCATTAAGCCGGATATCAAAACGATTCCTTCCAGGGGTTGTTGATACTTGCAGGTAATTGTCCACGGCGTAGAAGATCAGATAACTATTAACCTGTTTTAATGGGATCTGTTGTTTAGATTTTGACATACAACACCGTTTATTTACCTAAAATATAACTTAAAAGACTTCTTTCTTCTTTTCCTTTAGAATCCTCTTCTTCTGATGTGTTTAGCTGATATTGTGGCCTCTGTTTGAATAATGTTAAAGCCTCCTGTCTGCTCAATCCATTTTCATTTATGGTTAAGAGCATGAATTGATGAGGAAATTCGTCATAAAAATAGTTAGAATCTTCATTTAGGACATTATGTGAAGCTTTCCACATTGCAAAAAACAAAATTTGATTTGGTGTCAATCTTGTGAGTATGGGATCTATTTTCTCTTCTTCAAAGAGTTTATCAGCCCTAATTAATCGTTCGATGTCAACGTCTCTAATCGTTGGCTCTGGCATTTTAACCCCCCATAAATATTGATATTACGAATCCAAGAGCCACACCACATACAATATACAGGATATTTTGCATTGGATCAGGTTTAAGCGATCCGAAAGCAGTTTGAAAGGCCTTTTTATCAAACCAAAGTCTCCTCGTTATTGCATCGAATTGATCTTGGGATTGCATCAACTTTTCAAAATCAATGGTAGTCCCTGTTGCGTCAGAGCAGAAATAAGTAGTTTTAACCGTTCTCCTTGAGTAAAATTTGAGGGGTTGTGAAGTTATTTGATATCTCATTTTGCCGTTTATAAGGTTGATCGTATCCCCCGATATGTTTGCCCATGCCCGTTCAAAAGTGTAATCATGCTTGATAACATACACTTTTGATATGATCGAAGGACTTGATCCCTTGTCCTTTTTCACGTTTCTTTGATTTTCTCTCTCTCTTTTATCCCTGATTTCTTTGTCTTCTTGGACATATGCCATTAATTTCTCGTTTTGTTTTAATAAGTCTTCAAAAGAAGGTGATGCTTCTTCTTGAGTGTCTACCATCTGAAAACACCTCCACCGATTATGAGATACATAGAACATAGGATTAAAAGAGCTATCAAAAGCCCAGTGTTAAGGGCTTGATGTATTACCTCTCTTTCAAATTTTGTTAGTTCTGACCATTCTTTTATACCAGTTTTTTTATTTCCAAATTTAATTTTCATATGACCACCAAACAACGTTCATTAAGGTATTTTTCGTTGAAAAGATTGATGGCTTGCTGTAAGATCTCCTTTGGATTATCGCCATGCACATAATAAGTTGTTTTCGATTGTTTGTCATATATTTTTCTTGTTTCCAAATTAATTTCCCCCAAAGCGAATAGAAAAAACTGAGAAGACTAAACAAAGCCAATATGATATTATGATCCAGGGTTCCGAAGATTGTAATAAGGATGTTACTCCTCCTACGAAGAAAAGAATTATACTGACAAGTCCGAAGCCTGTAAATTTCTGCCCTAATACCATAAATAAGATGGCGAATAGTAGAAGGTACATGAGATTGTTTTCAATCGAGATTTGCTTAGTATAGGCCGTTGATTGGTAAAATTCAGTATCGTTATGGATAAGAATTATTTGGTGTCGCTCATTTGGGTTGAGGTTGGTAAGAGTGAAAGTACCCAAGCCAGCATCATTGTAATATTTACCATCAACGATAGTATCAATTGACGAATCGGATTCCCAATTCCACGAAATCCATGTTTCACCGGATTCATAAGTGAGGTTTTTGATTGTTGATTGTTCTTCATAATCTTCATAATACCCAAAAAGATAAAAAACTAAGTCTGTATATTCATCTGCCGTCCATCCAGGTGTCTTCCATGCTCCATTTCCATAATGAGTAGGGGCAGTTATATCCCCAACCGCAACAGATATAGAAAAAGTACCGGATGTTTTTTCAACGCCGATGACATAATCGCCAGCAGTGAGTTCAACCGCCGGATTGAAAGTAAAATTCAATAATTCCAAAGTTGGAACGGTCGGTATTTCGTCTTGAGTGATATTATTGGATGAATATACTATCGCAATACCTGACCCCGTAGCATTAACGCCGACTACCCCTCCATTTGTCTCGTAGATTGCCCCAGAATAATTAAAAATTCCAAATTGTTTACCACATAACATAGAGATTTTCGTGATGTAAGCCGTATCGTTTAATGTGATCGCCTGGCCTACAAAATCGCCAGTATTCAATATTGTAAAAGATGAATCGTTATTAAGATAATTATATGAATCAATAAGTAGTTCTTCTTCTGCTTCGACAGAAATAACACTTATCAAAGATATTAGCATCATTAAAATTAACAATAATCGCAATTTCAATTTATCACCCACGAATTTTCAGATTAAGAATCGAAAAGCCAAAACAAAGCCAATATGATATTATGATCCAGGGTTCCGAAGATTGTAATAAGGATGTTACTCCTCCTACGAAGAAAAGAATTATACTGACAAGTCCGAAGCCTGTAAATTTCTGCCCTAATACCATAAATAAGATGGCGAATAGTAGAAGGTACATGAGATTGTTTTCAATCGAGATTTGCTTAGTATAGGCCGTTGATTGGTAAAATTCAGTATCGTTATGGATAAGAATTATTTGGTGTCGCTCATTTGGGTTGAGGTTGGTAATTGCGTAATTATCCATTGAAGATTCCAAGACAAATACGCCATTGATATAAATATCTACTGAATCATTGGAAGACCAATACCAAGAGATCCATGTTTCCCCAGATTCATAAGTGATATTGGTGATTTCATTAGCGGATACCATTATAGTCATAAAGCTTGTAACAAATAAAAGTATGATACAAGTTTCCAACAGTTTTTTGAAAGTTGATTTATCCATGGTTAGCCTCCACCATGGTTAGCCTCCACTACCAAAGATATCCCTGACTACGATCATGGCAATCAACACCATAGGCAATTGTATGAATAGAAAACAAAGTTCATGTGGTAGAATTTCTTCAGGGACTTGGAAGAGATAGATAACCATAAGAGTACGATAAAAGTCTGAAAGCCCCATTGGCGATTCGCTAACATCTCTTAAAATAAGAGCATCTAATTCCAAGATCTCAAGATCAGCACCCCACGACTTTACACCTGAAAAATACATGGTTCCTGGGACATAGGGCAGGGATTGAAAAGCTACATGTGTGGATTCGAATATTAACTCACCCTCATAATAAAATTGGTACAGGCCTGTTTTTGAGTTATAAAATGTTGTAAAGTTGTAGGTAGTTATGTTTGAAAGATCTCTATTTTCGTACATGTGCAGACCGAGACCTCCAACGTCATGGAAGCCTTCATCCGTAATCTTTGTACCAAATTTATCACCGGCAAACCACGAAGCATAGGTATGATATATAATAAATTCATTATGATGAGGATTATAGATCGTGTAATTGACTTTTATAGTGTCTGTGGTTTTTTTAATTTGTGGGAAGAGAATTGTGTTTTCCGCACGTATGCCAAGCCATTCGATGGAATAGTTTTCAACGCTATAGATACCTCTTCCCGCTTCAGTCCTCCATACACCCTCAATAATTTTGTGATCAATCTCAGAAATATTACCAATTGACGTGATATTTGAATTTGAAAGCTCAAAATTCATAGAGGGGGATAATGTAATTGCTTGAACATCATCTGCAAAGGTGAGAGAGAGTAAAAAAGAGCTACAAACGAGGTATATGATTAAAATGTAAAGAGTATTGGATGCGATTTTAACCGCCCCCGATAACCCTACTTTCAAGGATATATAAAACAGTCATGATGATCACGATAGCAAGGAAATACTTTGGTAACAATTCCAAGGCAATCGTTACAATAAATCCAAAGAACATGCCCAGAGAGGCAAGGTTCATATTTTTTGAGTAATATCCAAGAATAACACCACAGGCTATTATAATGATCAGTGCGAATATTGGCCGGATCCAACCGGAAGGAAAGCCAGCCAGGCCAAAAAGACCTATGACTGCATCACTTGTGGTAGCGTTAGCTTCAGGAGCGTCCGGTGCATCCGTTGGAATCTCCTCTGATATCATCATAAAGGGGTAATATTGCAGTTCATCTGGTGAAAAAGTGAGATTGTACTCTTGAGGGTAATATCCTTCTTTTATCGCTGTAAGTGTGTAAGTACCTGGGTCAAAGTCCAAGATCTCATAATAACCGTTTAAATTTGTGTAGTCTGCGTAATCCAGGGTATCATTTTCAAGTTTGATATATACATCAGGTATCGCCGAATTGTTGTAATAATTCGTTACAACGCCGTAAATTCCGGCTTTTCCGGAATCTACTGTAATATTTTTGACCATGTAGATATTTAAAGTCAAATCTTCAGTAATCGTTAATGATTGTGTGTAAGTTTCATAACCGTTTAAAGTTGCTTCAATGTAATAGTTATCGTCTGTTATGTTTTTAAGCTCATAAAAACCGTCTTCTGAAGAAGTAGAATAATTATCGCCATACCCTGTTGTTGTGGTCGCAGTAATGGTAACATTATCAAGTAATACGTTATTTTTCGCATTTAAAACAGTGCCGGATAGAGTGTTAGGTATGCCATCGTCAGCTGGGGGTAATGGTGTAAAGGTAAAATATTCTGTGAAAATAAAACCCGGGAAAGCAAAGGGGTCAATTTTTACTTCTAAAAGCTCTCCGTCTATATATTCAATGTAAGAATCGAATAATTTTAGGGAGATGTTTTCACTATCCCATCCTGCTTCTGTTTGATTTGTCATTTCTTGAATTAAATTATTATCTGAATCAAGTATTGATACAGTACAATTGCTAGAAAATACCCCATACGTATCGTTTTTGATGATATCTAATTGATTATATTGATATGACTGATTGTAATTATATTGAAGAGTATGATAAAATTCAGAAGGATAAGAAACATAATGATACCCCTCTACATCTCCACTTTGATCAAAAGCAGGGACTGGTTGATCTGTCTCGGGGTTGTAATAATTACAACACTCAAGAAAACAATTTTCATTTTCGGGAGACCAATTAAGGCTAGAGGTATAATATTTGGGATCTAATTGTGAATCCTCAAGACCTTCTACCCATAATAGAGTTTTTGAAGAATAAGCTGACAAATCCATTCCTTTAAAATCAACAATTACAGTACAATAATTTGTCGTTGTTGTAATGCTCACATCTGCATGACCAACAATAACACCGTCTGACTTTTCATAGCGTACTTCACAATCTTTTGCCGAGAAAGGAGCTACCGTATCCGCATTATCAAAATTAGTTTTTGGTAACCATGCAACAAATTGAAAATGAGAAGTCGACCAATACACTTCAGGATCTGTTACAACAACACCAACTCTGTTTAATGATGAAGGGTTATAATCATTCCAAGGCGGTTCAGCAATACTAACTCTATTTGAAATGTGAGATATTTCTACTGTTTCCGCTATTGCAAAATTATTACAAGCTAATAAAAATATAAAAAAGATAGTAAAAATAAGTTTTCGAGAAGAAAAATAAGAAAGAGAGGAAGACATACCCTACCTCTCCCACTTTTTCAAATGTTTCAATTCGGAGTGTGGTTTACTTATTGTTACTATCGATGGCATGAAAATCATTATCACGACGGCTATAAAAACGAGAGGTAACAAAACCCATAATGATTTTTCTCCCGCACCCCAATTAGTAGTAGTTGTATTTACGATCGCATCAATGGCCCCCGGAAGCGTTGCCGCCAGGATGTAAATCCCGATAGACATCAATATCAGCATTGATCCGACATTTTTGTAATTAGGCAAATTATGACCCCCTATAATAATATTGTTTTAAGGGGCTAATATATATAGATTATGGTTAAAATATATATTTTAAGTAATATTAAATATATTCTGGCTTATTCTATTAAGCCACATTGTTTCAAGATTGGGAACCACATCAAAAACAGATTGAGAATGATCAAAAAGGCTCCAAAATTATGAAAGAATGAGTATGAAGGGGATAGATCAACTAAAACACCGCCCAGGAGAAATAACGAAAGAGATAAAGCTAGAAATAAATGGTTTTGATATTGCTTGACAAATTGATTTAAGACCATAGCCCCCACCTTTCTCGTTTTGGTGTTGCATCGAGATCTGAGGGGTGCTCAATAGTGTAATTCTTCTTATTTGTGGTAAGTGCCATTCCCTCCGGTAGGTGATGTTTATTTGTATCAGGATGATTATAACAAAAAGTGCAGAGCTTATGGTAGTCTTTTTTAACAGGCCTTGAACATCCACAGACACATTTACAACGTGGTTTATTGAGTTCTTTCTCAAGTTTGGACTCGTGCTGAATTTTAAATACCTTCGCCCTGGATTTATCAACCTCAAGCCGTAATCGTTCAATTGTGAGGTTTTGACTTGCTATGAAAGTATTTTGCTTCTCAATGCACTCTATAAGCTCTTCTCTTGACATCTTTTGGTAGTTCAAGATCTCTCTCCATTATAAATCTTGCATTCAGTCAGCCTTCTCTAATTCAAAAAGGACATCCTCAAACGCTTTTGCTCTTGCGTAGTATAACGCCTGCTCAGGCTGTTTTTTTATTTTTCCTTGTTTTTTGTTGATATCAATTTGTGTCTTCAACCAATCTACTAATTGTTCTTTTTCCATCCTTTTTCACCTATCCTCGAACAGATTGGATTTAGGGATAATTGACCGCATTGTAAGAAAAGTGGGCGATGCGAGAGATGATCTCCCTAATACATATAAAAGTAGTGGGCAATTATATGCCCCTCCAATCTGCCTCATTAAAATCACTACCATGAAAAGATATAAAGATAGTAATCTCGCAGATAGTCAGAGATCAATACCGTAATATCCGTAAGGTCTCTTGAGAAAGATTCTTGACAATTTTCCGAATCCTCGTGGTAGATCACTATCTTTTTCTTTTTTGTAGGATGCTTCTTTATCCAATTTTGTACCTGGTTGTGTTCGCTTGTATTAAGGACTCTCACCGTATTTCTCTTCATACCGGATCGCTCCTTTGCAAAATGCTCAATCGTTGATTTGAAAATGATCTTGTGAGATTCAATTTCCATTTATGACACCTCCGGCCAATGGAACATCAAACGTAATACTGATCTTTTCAGATTGGATAGTGATCCCGGGATGATATTTTTTGATCTTATTGAGTTCGTCCTCATAAAACCTTAGTTGATCTATGTGTTTACGGATCTGGTCAATATCATAGGCCATATTGGCACGAATAACGTTTACACTATCCTTGGCATCTTTGAAAGAAGACATCTATGAATCGCCCCCATATTTCTTTGCCACAAAATCCGTAGGTTTCCAGAGTTTCACACTTCTTCCGCCTTCATGAATCCTCTCTCCTTTGATGTATCCTCGATTATTGCACCAGTAAAGATTTGAACGATCTTGAAGATCTTCCGGTAGATCCCTAAACAAAAATGACTGTTTTTGATTTTGTTGTAGAAATAGCACGACCTCTCGGATCCATTGGTGAGGGTTAAGCTTCCTGGAGGTCATAACATACACCTCATCTCTTGAAGCTCTCGTATGCTCAGGTCTATTTTTCGCTTACTCTCTTCAAGATCCTTCATCATCAAATCTGTTTTTCGCTTATTCTCCTCAAGATCCTTAATGAACTCTTGAAGTTCCAGATCCTTAGGTAGAGGTTTAACGAGATGCAAGTGGATCTACCTCCTTGGATTTTTTTATATTGTCTATTGTTTCCGATATCTCATCCAGAGTAACAGATATGTCTTTGAAATGCTCGGCGATAACACGACTTGCACACATTTCAAATGAAGGCACATAGAAGCCACAAGAGGGTTTGCATTTCTCGTTAGTAATAGGACAGTTTATTCGTGAATTCATTTAGATCACCGACAGGAAAGGATTTTTTTCATCCCGATACTCTTCTTTTGCCATCTCATCAACAATCTCAGCGTATTGTTGAGTCATTTGTAAATTTGTGTGATTCATCAGTTTTGCTATGACATCAAGATCATAGCCGGCCTTTCTCATCATTACACCAAAGCTATGTCTGAATTTATGTGGGGAGACACCGGCGTATTTTTGGGTGATATTCCGCAAACCAGCATAATCCAGAGGTTTACCATTACGATTGTAAAACAGGTATTCACGTCCATAATGTAGTAATTGCTGTTCCTCGACATAGGCCTTAAGTCGTTTTCCAAGTTCAGTAGTAAAATACACAGTTTGGCCTTCAGGATGCATCTTTGTACGGCCAATGGTAATCTGACACTCTGCAAAGTTAATATCCTTAATTTTGATGCCCAAAAAGCTTTCATCTTTCCTCTCGATTGTCTGGCCTTTTACGGTCATTTGTTTGGTAGGGGATCCGGCCCTTAGCCCCGTTTGAAGAAGCAACAAGAGGATAAGATAGTCCCTTTCACTGCATTTCTCGGCTTTTTGTAATGAGGTTTTTATTTTATCCTCTTCAAGCCATTTGACTTTGGATCTTTCCGGCCGGAAAGACGGAAGCTTACGAGTGATATCTGTGTTTTTTCTATCAGTTCTTATCAGCCATTTGCTGAAGGTTCTTATTGTTTTCGCATACTCTCTTTTTGTTGTTAGGCTACACGTCAGGTACTCAAGAAGATACTTATTCACTATTTCGGCGTTCAAATGACGGTGGTCATGGTATGCATCAGGGTAATTTTCTTCAATCCAGTTCCCAAATTGTGAAAGCGTGTGTTTATAAGATAGAATAGTAGGTGGTTTATAACCTTCTGAGACCATGCTTTCTATGAACTTCGTTAAGAGGTTGTCGAATTTCATTCAAAGGCCCCCTTAGTACCAGCCTTCAAACCTACTGATCCAGGACGTTATGAAGTCCTGAGGGGTAAGCGATGGGTTCTCTTGTTTCTCTCTTGAGTACACCGTGCTATAATGAAGCTCTTCTGCAATGATCTTTTCAGCCTTTTCATCTGACAGAGCCTCGACCACTTTCTTGAATACCTGTGATAGTTTCATTGTTGCTCACCATCCTCCGGTCTTATAATCCCCGCTCTGATTTTTACTATTTCCAGTTGCTTCTCCATCGTATCTTTCTTGGAGTCTCTGTTAATCTCAGCCCGTTCTCGTCTGACCTCTTCTGCCTTTAATTTGAGTTCTTCTTGCCTTTCTTTCGATTCGGTTATTCGCTCATTTACAGAAGCGGTGTAACCGTCAACAAGCGGAACTAATTGTTCTACAGGCATATTAACGAGATCTTGAGGTCCAAAGAATCTGTCGAGGGTATTCTGAGTAGATGTGGGAACCAAAGTAGTTCCGGCTTCTTGAGCTTCCTGGAATTGTGTGGCCATTGAGAGTATACGATGAAAAGTATCCGATTGGGATTCTCCGTCTTCAGCTATCTCACCGAAAAATTCAAAATCGGTTTCGTCGATTTTAATGGTTTTACGGTCCACCATCTAACGGCCCCCGACCTTCTTTAAATCGTCTTTCTCAAATGTTTCGCTGCAAGTCTGGCAAAGGAAATTGTTCTGTTTTATTCTAAAATAAACCCTTCCAGATCCGCAAAAAGGACAATGCGGTTTTTCTCCGATAGTCTCTACTGCCTGAGTTGATCCTCTAACTTCAGTCATTGTTTTGCACCAGTAGTAGATTATATTGTTAATTAATAATAAAATTTTCTGTAAGTTGACGAGATGATAAAAGAATGTATAGGATACAAAAAATTAATTAATTACCAAGTTCTATGTAACCTTGGGGGTAGTCTTTAATCTCTGAGAAGATGAAGTATTGTTTTGCACCAAAAACTTATTTTGTTTTCTTCCAGTGGACTGCCCCCTCTCTAAAATAATTAGAAGACGGATAATTAATATATTTTATGGCATTTTTTGGGGATTTCGGATTAATTATTTATAGGTTAAATGATTAATTAATGTTACATAGTATAGAGGGGATATAATGAAAAAAATATTGTTGTTTTAATGACTATGTGTTTAAAGTACGTATTTCAATTTTTTATATTCTAATAACTATATCTCTAAAGAGTTCCTATCATTTCTTGTGAGAACTAGGGATAAATATGGCAAGTAACGGTAGAAAAGTACTTGTGAATTCAGAACATTGGTGTTAAAAGGGATATGGGAAGAAGACTGCGGATCACACTAATTCAAGAGGGGTTACATGAAAGAGAGCAGATTGAAAGCAATCGATTTCTTCTGCGGGGCAGGGGGAATGACTTATGGGATATCTCAGGCAGACATCCGTGTATTAGCTGGAATAGATATCGATCCGGATTGTAAGGAAACCTATCAATTAAATAATCTGGATTCCGTATTCATCGAAAGGGATATTTTCGAATTTTCAGAAGAAGAACTTTCCGAGATCACAGGAATAAAAAGAGACGATGACTCCCTACTTTTTATTGGTTGCAGCCCTTGCCAATACTGGACAAGGATAAACACTTCTAAAGAAAAAAGTGCCAAGAGTAAAGATCTTTTAAGAGAGTTTCAAAGGTTCGTATCATGGTTCAAACCCGGATATATCATAATAGAAAACGTTCCTGGGCTATTGAATACGAAAAATGAAAAAACCTTGGACAATTTTCTCGCTTTTTTAAAGCACGAAAAATATGCCTATGACCACGGACTAATTAATGCAAATCATTATGGGGTTCCTCAAAATCGGAAAAGATATTTGTTGATTTCTACCAGGCTTTCCGATAATATACGAATTCCGAAAGGTAGATCTGATAAAAGCCTGATACTGCGTAATTATTTAGGGCATGACAAAGGTTTTCCGGTTGTAGAAGCCGGATATAAGGATAAAACGGATTTTATGCATACAGTAGCAGCGCTTTCGGAAAAAAACAAATTACGTATTGAAAAAACACCTAAAGACGGCGGAACTCGTCTAAGTTGGAAAGACAATCCCGAATTACAGATAGATGCATATCGTGGTAAAGATCATATTTTTAAAGATGTTTACGGACGTATGTTCTGGGACAAACCGGCTCCGACCATTACCACTCGATTTAACAGTTTATCCAACGGAAGATTCGGACACCCTTGTGAGAATAGGGCAATTTCACTCAGAGAAGGGGCGACATTGCAGACATTTCCGAAAACATATATTTTCAGAGGTAAAAGCGAACATTGTATTGCAAGGCAAATCGGAAATGCGGTTCCACCGGAAATGGCAAGAAAAATTGGATTGGTAATTGGGATAAGTTACAATAGTATGGAGTTTTCAAGTTAGATCCTAAGAGGTTTTCATGGCCAAATTCAAAACAAGAGCTCGAACCCTGGATATGCTTGGCAGACAGCAAATTGCAGGAATTCCTACTGCGATAAGCGAGCTGTTTAAGAATGCACATGATGCTTATGCCGATAATGTGGAAGTGGATTACTATAGGTCCGACGGCCTTTTTGTTTTGAGAGATGATGGTTTGGGGATGACCAAGAAGGATTTTGAGGGACGATGGCTTACAATAGGTACTGAGAGTAAGCTTGATCTCGGTAGAGGTCTGTCTCTTCCGCCAAAGGACCCGGATAAATCCGAACGTTCGATATTAGGGGAAAAAGGTATAGGTCGATTGTCTATTGCATCCATAGGCCCCCAAGTTTTGGTTCTTACCAGAGCAAAATTCCCGGATGAATCGGATGATTTGGTCGCCGCGTTCATCAACTGGGGTCTTTTCGAACTACCGGGATTGGATTTGGACCAGGTATCAATACCTCTTCGTACTTTCCCGGGAGGTGATCTTCCGAGGAAACAGGATATTAAAGAGATGGTAAAAGAAGTGATCATCAACGTTGAAACCTTAAAAAATAAAGGAGACATATCCGCCGAAGATGCGGATAAACTATTAAAAGAACTGAGGAAATTTGACGTGGATACGCAACAGATCGATAAATACCTCAATGAGCCTAGCCTGACAGGGAAAGGGCACGGAACACATTTTATCATATTACCTGCTGACGATCTTCTCAAATTATCGATCGATGGGGATGAAAAAGGCGATAAAGCAACTCCTTTGATGAAAGCTTTAATCGGTTTTACCAACACCATGACACCTGATGCCCCCCCTCCCGAAATAAGGGCGAGCTTCAGAGACCACAAAACCGATGAATTTTACGAAGATTTGATAAGTGGGAGTGTATTTTTCACCCCGGAAGAGTTCGAAATGGCAGACCATCATTTCAAAGGTGAATTTGATGAATACGGCCAGTTTAACGGAACCGTTACAGTGTACGGAGAGGAGACAAGTGAGCATGTTGTGCCATGGAGTGGAGCAAAGGGTAAAAAGACGTTGTGCGGACCTTTCAAGATAAATGTGGCCTATGTTCAAGGTTCAAGGAGTCATACAAAAATACCACCTGAAGAGCATGCATTGATAATGAACAAATTGAATATATTGGGTGGCTTGTATATCTATAAAAATGGTGTCAGAATTTTACCTTATGGTGATTCGGATTACGATTTTCTCGATATAGAAAAGAGAAGGACACTTAAAGCAAGTTATTATTTCTTTTCATATCGTAGAATGTTTGGTGTTTTGGAAATTTCCCGTGAGAATAATCCGAATTTGATTGAGAAAGCCGGACGCGAAGGTTTTATAGAAAACAAAGCATATCGTCAATTCAAAGAAATATCGGAAAATTTTTTCCTACAATTGGCCGGTGACTTCTTCAGAACAGAAGGGGCCAGCCCCCAAGCTCAATTTTGGTCTGATCGAAAATCCGAACTTGAAAGAACATTCAAGGCAATGGAAGAAAGAGAGAAAAAAGCCAAATGGAAAAAGAAAAAATTCGGAGACGATCTGAATAAATTTTTCGAGATGGTCGGGACAGATGAACCGAATATCGGATGTAAGAGAATATTACAAGATCTGGAACGTGAAATTGAAGTAGCTTCGAATATAAATGATCCCGATGAATCCGCACAAGCGTTTCTTAATGCCGAATCCACGGCAAGAAAAGAGTTGAAAAATTTACGCGATACGTTCAAGATAGTTCGACCCAGAGGGTTTGCAACGGGTAAAAAGCTACAATTCGATTATGAGGCGTACTTACAAAAAGCGGAAGAAATAGAATATCATTTCTTTGCACCGACCGCTGAAAAGATTGAAGAGAAGGTAAGTATTGCTGAAACCAAGTATCATTTCGCAGTTGACCGTAGGCGCAGAGTAGAAAAAGCTTTGGATGAATTGATAGAGGATACCAAAAAAGCTACCAATTCGGAAACTCGTGAAACTCGGAAGATCCTCGATGAAGTCCGTAACAATGTCATCGAACTGACCCGGGAGGTCCTTGAAGGATTGGAGAAAAATGTGAATGAGGTAATGAGTGAATTGGCGAGTACAGATGTTTCACAAATGAATGACTCCGCATTGGTTTCCGAACGAACAAAACTCGAATCAAAAATATTATCGGAAGCCGAACAGAATAAAGATATCCTTGAAAACATACGGATTCAACTGGAGAGTATAACCTGGACCGAGGATGGCATAACCCAATCTGACATCATGGATTCTTTGGATGAAGAACTGCTAGCTTTGCAGGAAAAGGCGGATTTGGACTTGGAACTCAGCCAATTAGGGATGGCGGTAGGAATAATACATCACGAATTCAGCGGAACGGTAAAATCCATCAGGGAGAGCATTAGAAGACTGAAGGCCTGGGCAGACGTTAATGAAGAGCTTAACCCTCTATATAATAATATTCGAGCTAACTTCGAGCATTTGGATGGATATCTTACGTTATTTACTCCTCTGAGCAGGAGATTATACAGGAAGGAGGTGAAAATAACCGGAATTACCATAAAACAATTCCTCGAAGATCTATTTGCAGAACGTTTAAGGAGGCACGATATCACACTCGAATCGACTCAGGTTTTTCTCAAAAAGACCATAGTCGGATATCCTTCGACTTTTTATCCGGTGTTTGTCAACATTATCGACAATGCAATATTTTGGGTAAAAGACAGCCCCCTTCCCAGAAAGATTGTTATTGACGCCGACGACAAGGGTTTTTCAATCTCCAATAATGGTCCTGAGATCTCCATCAGAGATCGTGAGATTATTTTCGAATTCGGCTTCACAAGAAAACCGCTCGGAAAGGGGCTGGGCCTTCATATTTCACGAGAGGTTTTATCGAAGGTCGGATATCGGATATTTGTGGCGGAACCGCAATTGGGGAAAGGAGTCACATTTCGTATTGAGGAAATTCAAGAAGAAAAAATAACGAGGGATGAATAATGGAAGAGAACACTTCGGAATCCTTTATGAATAAATCGAAAGAAGTTGCAAAACACTTCCTTCACACAGTTGTTTTTTTAGATGATCAGGCGGCATTCGAAGAAGCGGAGCAGCCAGATGATGGAATCAAAAAACCCGAAAAGACAGGTAAACAAGAGGATGGAGAATTATCACCTGATCCAAAGGAATCGGCTCACAAATTGGATGCTAAGAAGGTAATGGATGTTTTTGCTTATGAAGGAATTGTTTGTTCGGTATTGAAGCCAAGTGAAACGGATGACCCTTTGGAAATTACTATAAATGCTGCCAAAAGAGCTGATGTTCTGGTTCTGGATTGGCAACTAAATAAAGATGATGGAATCAAAAGCATTGAGATTATTAAGAAGGTTATTGATTCCGATTCAAAAGAAGATCCCCGTTTGAGATTAATAATAGTATATACCGGTGAAAATAACCTAACTAATATAGCAGAGAGGTTAAAAGAAGAGACAAATATTCAAAATGAAGACCTAACTGAAGATCTAACTTTGTCATCAGGACACTTAAACATTGTTGTTTTTGCTAAAGAGGGTGTTAACGTATCTGAAGAACAAAAAGATAGAGTCCTCAAGACCGAAGATTTGCCCGAAAAAGTTATTTCCGAATTCGCTAAAATTACAGCGGGACTGGTTTCGAATGTGGCACTCGAATCGATGTCTGTTCTAAGAGATAACACTCACCTTATCTTGGGTAGATTCGGTCCTGAAATGGATCCGCCATATCTTGCACATAGGGCTTTGCTTCCGAATTCGTACGATGCTATAGAGTATATTGTCGACATAGTATCTTCCGAATTTTATTCAATATTGGAAAATTACGATGTCGGAAATAAAGCGGATTTGGATTCGATTCGATCATGGTTGTCAGAGTACAATCCAGAAGAAAATTTTACTATAGGAGATCCTACTAATCCAAAAGAAGTCAATTTAGAAACAATATTGGATTTTTTAGGAAAAAATTTTGATGTTGTTTGTAAGGAAAATGAGATTAAAAATAAAGCTTACAAGAACGCTTGGAAAAATTTTACAAAAGTTTTTTGCTTTAATAATCAAGATCCGCAGGAGCTTAATTATAAATTCACAATACTCACAACACAAAAATATCGTTCTGGTATGACCCAACCTTTGCCGATTCTGACACAGGGCACAATTTTAAAAAACCTAGCAGATAGGGACTCAGAAGATTCAGAAAATTTTTGGCTTTGCATCCAACCGAGATGTGACTGTGTTAATATCAAAGATCAAAACCGTAGCTTTTTATTTTTATCGATGAAAAAAATAGATGATAACAATAAGTTCGATCTGGTTGTCGAAGATGATGAGGATCATGTTAATTTAGAGATAGTTTATACCACGTATAAGACTAAGCTGTATGAATTTCAAAAGAATAATTCAACTGATTCTGTGATAAGGGCAAAAGATAAAAATGATCATTTTGTCTTTATTACTGCGGGTAAAGAAAATAATATATGTTTCAAGTGGGTTTCGGAACTTAGAAGCGAGTATGCTCAAAGGATAGCCAACAATTTCAGCGCCCATATATCCCGTGTGGGTTTGGACGAATTCGAATGGCTAAGAAGGAATGCACAATTAAGAAATCAGAGGGAACATAGAACATGAACAAATCCTTATTTGAAGTCGGAAAGTCTTATTCAAGACCGGAGATATATCGATTATTAGAAGTCCCCGTACAAAAAAGGAGAGGAAACTGGGAAACGGGATATAATAGATTTAATGATGATTGGTTTATTTTTTCAAATATCGGAGTTCCTGGAAGGACGGGACACGATTATAATAATCATTGGTCTGGGGACGAGTTCGTTTGGTACGGAAAAACCGGGTCCAAAATAGTTCATAATTCAATTCAATCAATGCTTTTCCCTAGAGGGGACATATATCTCTTTACCAGAGATTCTAATCAATCTCCTTTCATTTTCGAAGGTAAAGTAAGTGCCAAATCATATAAAGACAGTGTACCAGTGACTATTGTCTGGGAATTAATTGATGTCACTGTAAGAAATAATGAACGTTTATCTGAAGAAATATGTGATGCACACTTATTAAAGGAGGGGTCAAAGAAAAAAATCTATGTAAATCGATATGAACGTAATCCTCACGCCCGTCGTTTGTGTATTGAACAATACGGATTAAATTGCACTGTTTGTGGGTTTAATTTTGAAAAATTATATGGAGAACGCGGATCAGATTACATTCATGTTCATCATATTATTCCTCTTTCAGAAATAAAGGAAGAATATGAATTAGACGCTATAAATGATTTAAGGCCGGTGTGCGGGAATTGTCATTCAATGATCCATAGAACCATAATCCCATTAACAATAGATGAACTGAGAAAAACACTATTGGTGGGGTAAAAATATCGGATATTTACTCCAAAGAAAAACGAAGCAATATAATGTCTAAAATCGGGGGGAAAGACACAAAACCCGAAATCATCGTTCGAAAATATTTGTTTTCAAAGGGTTTCAGATATCGTATAAACGATA
>JAXHUQ010000003.1:0-40841 GCA_034189535.1 Halobacteriota archaeon
TAACCCAGCGCATATTGGACATAGCAGCCGAAAAGGGTGTTGATTGCTTGATCGGGGCCAAGATGGGCAACGTAGTCAAGGCGCCAACGTCGGTAAAGGTTATGACGGTTGGGGAGTTGTAGAAAATAAGAGGTTAGCTTATGGATACGCCTAAACTTCAGGTGGCTTTGGACCTAGTTGAATTGGATCGCGCGGTTGCTATTGCGAGAGAGTCGGTGGATGGAGGGGCTGATTGGATTGAAGTGGGAACGCCTCTTATCAAAAGCGAGGGCATGGATGCTGTAAGACTTCTTCGCAAAGAATTCCCAAATAACAAGATACTTGCAGATATGAAAACCATGGACACCGGAGCTATAGAGGTGGAGATGGCTATAAAGGCAGGTGCCGATATTGTTGCGATTCTAGGAGTTTCTGATGACTCAACAATAAGAGATGCCCTGAAAGCAGCTAGAAAATACGGTGCCGAACTGATGGTTGATATCATTAATGTCCAAGATCCTGTGAACAGGTCCAAGGAGATAGAGGCTATTGGTGTTGATTACATCTGCGTCCATGTCGGTATTGATCAGCAGATGGTCGGGATGGATACTATTGATCTCCTTGAGAAGATCTCAGATGTTGTCAATGTTCCGCTTGCAGCAGGTGGTGGACTTAATGCAGAGAACTCTTCCGTTGCTGTGAGTATGGGTGCGGATATTGTCATCGTTGGAGGCCACATAATCAGATCCGCAGATGTTACAAAATCAACAAGGGAGATACGAAAGAGTATAGATAAGGTTGAAGTTAAGGAGAGGAAGAGAAAGTCTCTGGAAGAGGAGACGATTGAGCTATTCATGCAGGTCTCCACACCGAATATCTCAGACGCCATGCATAGGGAACCCTGCATGAAAGGAATCAGACCGTTATTCCCCGGAATAAAAGTTGCCGGTAAGGCAGTAACCGTACAGACATTTGAGGGTGATTGGGCGAAGACGGTTGAGGCCATTGATGTCTGTGAGAAAGGGGATATACTAGTCATTTATAATGGGCCATCAATTGCGCCTTGGGGCGAGCTTGCCTCGCATAGCTCCCAGAACAAGGGTATAGCAGCACTCGTCATAGACGGACCAATCCGTGATGTTGAAGATATAATTGAGATGAAATTCCCTGTTTTTTTAACCGGGGTCGTATCAAATGCTGGAGATCCCAAAGGATTTGGAGAGATCAATGCCGAGATAACATGTGGTGGGTTAAAGGTAAAACCTGGAGATTACATAGTCGGAGATGATAACGGTGTCATGGTTATCCCAAAAGAACAGGGATATGAGATGGCTAGGCGGGCGATGGAAGTAAAGAAGAATGAAGACCGTGTCCGTGAGGAGATTAGGAGGGGTAGCACGTTATCACAAGTCGTTGAACTTTATAAATGGGAGAAGAAATAATAAAAAAAGAATTCGTTAAAAGAGATAGGTGAATATTGTGAGCGACGAGATGAATATGAATACTTTTGGTGCTGTAGAAGTCAGATCAAGACAGATAAAATCGAGCAATCCGATTGTAATAGAAGGTTTTCCGGGGATTGGTCTTATAGGTAACATTACCGGGCAACATATAATAAATGAACTTAAAGCTGAATATGTAGGGATTATGAATTCCAGATTCTTTCCACCTGTTGCCCTCCTTACAAACGGAGAGATCTCCTCACCTGTAAAAATATATGAGTCGGTTGAGAATAACATGGTTATACTTCTCTCAAATGTTATGTTAGAACCTATCCTTTCGTACGATGTCAGTAAAGCGATAGTTGATTGGGCACAAGATATCAATGTAAGCGAGATGATATCGATTGCTGGAATTATCACTATGAGTGGGGAACAGAAGGTCTTTGGAGGGGCTACGAATAGTGGACTACTCGATAAAATTAGGGATCACACAACGATCTTTGAAGCGGGGACTATCACAGGAATACCGGGATCTGTTATGGTTGAATGCCAAGCAAGAGATATACCCGGAATCAGTTTACTTGGCGAGACAAGCAGTCAAAATCCGGATCCGAGAGCTGCCGCTCAGGTAGTAAAAGCGATAAATTCCATTTACGGTTTGGATATTAATATGGATAAATTGATAAAGGAAGCCGAAATAATTGAACTGGAACTACAAAAATTAGCCGAAGAAGTTAAGTCCGGCACCGATGCTCCGCCTCTTACGATGAAAGATCTTTCTATGTACGGGTGATCGATATGAGCTACACCACGCTAACCGGTATAATGGATTCTGTGTTAAGAGACTTGAAGAATCAACGGTTGAAGACGATAGAACTTAGAAGTGCCAACAACCTAATCTCAGCAATGAACATCGGTGTAGGTGATATGGTATTCCTTACAAAGGAGAGTTCACAGGACCTTACCTGTGGAACTACCGGAATGATTGCCAAGGTGAACGGGCTTCAAACGACTATGCATCGAGTATTCCAGGGGAATGAATATTTTTATGAAGAGCGAGAGACCATGGTAACGAGAATTCAACTTCAAGCGCACGGATTCGGAAGGATACGATCGGTCAAAGATATCAGTATCGGAAAACCAACCGTTGTTGAAGCTGAAGAGTTACGATATTATGAGGCCAGATAGATAAATGGACAATGTACTTCTCGAAAAAGAGGATGCGATCGCGACTATAAAGATAAATCGTCCTGAAGTTTTAAACGCCCTTGACATCAAGACTTATGAAGAGCTCGGCCTCGCGATCGAGGATGTAAGAACTGATAAGGATATTCGGGTTGTGATACTAACAGGGGTGGGAAGAGCATTCTGTGTTGGTCTCGATCTTAAGAACAACATGAATATGGTCGGTAAGATGGGTCCGTCGGATCTCAGGGCATTCATACGGGGTATTCAGCACTCGTTCACCTTCGAGAGGCTAGAAAAACCAGTAATTGCTGCCGTCAACGGATTCGCGATGGGTAACGGTCTTGAGATCGCCCTTGCATGTGATTTTAGGATAGCGTCAGAAGATGCAACCTTTGAGATGACTGAGGTAAAACTTGGGATGATACCGGATCTGGGTGGGACTTACAGATTGCCGAGGCTTGTAGGACTCGAAAAGGCAAAAGAACTGATACTTACAGGCGAGAGAATTGATGCAAAAGAGGCTGAAAGGATCGGACTTGTAAGCAAAGTTGTTGCTGCGGATAGGCTAGATGATGAAGTTGACAAGCTCGCAAAGAGGTTGATTAGGGGTGCACCTATTGCTGTAGGACTTGCCAAAATGGCTATAAATGATGGGATTGGTACCGACTTAAGGTCCTCACTCGAGTATGAGGTCTACTGTCAGAGCCTATGTATGCAGAGCAGAGATATGGTTGAGGCCCTTACTGCCTATATGAACAAGAGAGAACCAAAGTTTAAGGGTCGTTAGAGGCAGTTATAAAAGGATGGTTGAGATTCTCCCTCTCGTGGATGAACCGGTATTAACTGTAGAAGATAATATCAAGATACTTGTTATTTCCGACATTCACCTAGGTATAGAAAGAGATCTCAGGAGATCAGGGGTAAACATTCCCAGCCAGACCGGTAAACTGGTAGCTAAGATCTTGTCACTTGTTAGATTGCTTAAACCTGATAAAGTAATAATCCTTGGAGACCTAAAGCACAACATTCCCTGGACATCGCGGCAGGAGAGGGACGAGATACCGCTATTTTTAGAAAGACTTGCAGAAGAAGCTACAGTAGATATCACGATGGGGAATCATGATGGCAATCTGGATCAGTTGATCCCAAATTCGCGTGATATCACCCTTCACAAGGCCCAGGGATTCTTGCTTGGTGATGTTGGCTACTTTCACGGTCATGCGTGGCCCTCAAAAGATCTTTTCAAGGCAGACTATATCCTTATGGGGCACAATCACCCAATAGTTAAATTAACCGATTCTCTCGGTTATTTTAAACCGATGCGGGTCTGGTTAAGGGCAAAGTTTGATAGAGAGGTGATCTTATCTCATTACGGCGAGATGGAGTATAAAGACCCGTTACTTGTCATGGTTCCCGCATTCAATAGATTGTGCGGTGGTATATCTGTGAATACCGAAAGTGGGAGTTTACTTGGACCGTTGCTTACATCAAACGCTGTTGATATTGATACTGCAGATGTTTATCTGATCAATGGGACATATATCGGCGATGTCAGGACTGTCCAATACCAACTTTAGAAACATTTTTAAGCTTTTGAGAAGATTCCTGAAAAAGGGGGAATAATAGCGATGAGAAGATTGGTATTGTTTGTGATGGCCCTGTTGATTGGGATGTGGATGGTCAGTCCTGCTATTGGCGCATCCACTAGCGATTGTGAGCCATGTCATGCTGGTTCAATTGATGATGAGGCATTAGAGGGGGATCTTTGTTATGAGTTCTAGCGCGGCTATATACGGTTTTTTGCTCATAGGCATAATTTGGGCGCTTGTTTTGTACTTTGTATTCAGAGGTAAATATAGCTACAGGTCAAGGTTAATACCCATCACCATGGTTCTAGCAATAGTACTTTGTGTTGTCGGATATTTTGGAGTTGGCTTCCTACATAGCATGGAGACTTCCGAGTCGTGTGGTAATTGCCATGCGATGGCTCCGTGGTATCATGGAACAGAAGGCGATGAATTGACAGGGGGCGAACCAAGAGTCAGTTATCTTGAGCCTGGTGAGAATAAGATGATGGCGGCTCATTCTTTACATGAAGGTCACCCGGTGACCTGTTCAAACTGTCATGCGGGTCCCGGAGTTACGGGACTTTTAGGTGGTGTTATAGGGGGCGTTCTGGAGAGCATATATGAGATGCTCGGCACATACGAAATCCCAATTCATGGGCACTATCCTGATGAACAGTGCAATAAATGTCATGATGAATTGAACGGACATTTCGAATCTTACCATCTGTCTCCCGCAAGAATAAAAGAGAGGGGACTGGAGTGCAGAGAATGTCACAAGCCGCATGAGGTCGGATCTGGGCTTGAGGGCTGCAATGAATGTCATTCCGATATACCTAACACTTTACACCATCAGAGTAACATGGACTGTTTGAGATGCCATGAGGATCACAGTGAAGAAATTGATTGTACATCGTGCCATAAATCCGAAATGGTGAAAAGTACATGTTCAAAGTGCCACACAGAGGAAGGAAAGACGATTAAAACACAAATGCATAAGGCACTAGAGTGTGATTCATGTCATATAGATGAACATCCGGGAAAGGATACAAAGAGTTGTGTAGAATGCCATCCTGATGCACATTACAAGACTACAGGTTGTATGATGTGCCATGCGGATCCGCACGCACCGCTTAACTAAAGGGAGTTGATTGAAATGAGTGATTCATTGATTGAGAACGGAAAAGTAAAGAAGTATAGTCTCCTCACTCGAATTGAGCACTGGCTCTTCGCAATAACGATTGTTGGTTTGCTGGTGAACGGGTTCATGCCTTTTTTGAATAGGTTCTTTGAAGAGGCGCTAGACATTAAAGGAGGATTCAGATTTCCCGAAGTAGGTATCCAATACCATGTACCTCTTGGTATCCTGCTTATAGTCCTCTGTCTCCTTCACTTGCTGATTCACCTGGTGATCTTGCCAAGCAAAAAGGAGATTCTGCCGACCCATCCCAAGAAAGATATGAGAAATTCATACCATGCATTGCTTTATTTCTTCCTTCTTGCAAAGAGGCCGGAAAGGGGCAGTGGGGAAAGGTATAGAGGCAATCAGAAAATCGTTTACCTCGCATTTATATTTTCTTTAGGGCTTTTGATCTTCAGTGGATGTATAATGTACCTTGGTAATATGGATATGGACGGATTCATGGAAGATCCCATCAAGCTGACACATGTCTTCGGATCATTCATGATCTTCCTTGTTGCCCTATGGCATTTTGGTATATATGTGAGAAGGCGTGATTGGGCCGCGATCAAAGGTGTCTTCTTCACGGGAAAGGTACCCCTCTGGCACGTCCGTAAGAACAATAAAATCTGGTATGACCAGATGATGAGTGAACAATCCGACGATGACAAAGTCACGCCACTTGCACACACTCTTGTGGATGTATCAGGAGGAGCACTTCATCCTGATGCTGCCGAGATGATGGCAGACGAGATGAAATCAAGAATGAGTGATGAGGAGATCGAATATATCAAGAAGCTTGCATAAGTTCAAGCTTCAACTCTCTTTTTTATTTTTATCTTAGCCTCTTCTATATCGTCCTTCTCCCAGATCTGTCTAACTTTTGCTTTACCAAGCTCGCTAGAGATCTTCTGCAACCTGCCACTCACTTTAAGTGTCATATTGTCATCAGTTTCTGGAATAATTACCTCTTCTGTCTTCTTCTTCTCGAATTCAATCGGTTTGAGTGCCCTGGATGTATCTATCTTTTCAAATGGTCCATATTTTATCTGAGATATCGCTTTATCCCACTCACTATTCCAGGATGCTTCTGAAAGAGGGGTATGGTTGACAACTTCCCGATCGATAGATATCACACCGTAGGCACAGGCATTATAGCAGGCTTTGCAGTAGATACATAGCTCATCATTCACACCTATCTTCTCTTCTGGTGACGATGGTAGATACCATGCCTTTGCAGGACATATCTTCACACATGCCTGACAACCTTGAGGATCGCACTTGGGTAAGTTTGCCTCAACAATCTCTACACTGCCTTCCATCGGTTTTTCAATTTCGATGGCGCCATAGGGGCATATAAGAAGACAACTTCCGCACTTTATGCACTTTTCCTCGTCAATATCAATCCCACCTTCTATCTCAAAAGAAACATCAATAGGGTCTTCGCTTTCGACAGTTATTGCATCTTCAGGGCAGATTCTTTCGCAGATCTTGCAGTAATCACACCTCATCTCATCCACCATCAGATCCTTGAACGGGGCAAGATCTTCGGATGTGAACTCGCGTTCTATGGGGATTATTGCTTCACAAAACTCAGCACATACACCACAAAAGTTGCACTTGCCCATATCAATATCAATACTTCCGTTTACGCCCTCTTTTAAGGGAGCAACCTTTTCCTTTTTTGGTATATTGAGGTTCAATTTTATTGCTTCTTGTGGGCAGACCTTCTCACATAATACACATGGTAAGCAGTCCTCGTTTACAGATATTTTAGAATCAAGATGGGGGTAATCCTCAAGATCTAGGATACTCTCACCATCAAAGTACATCTCCATTGCATGGACAGGACAGAATGCGGCACACATACCACAAAACGAACAGGAGTCAGGGTCTATCATAACCGGAGGAGCATCCATTCCCGTTGCTATCTCCGGTATCGGACCGAGCTCGAGGGCATCTGAGGGGCATATGTCAACACATATACCACACCCAACGCATCTCTTGTAATCGTATATATGTTCCTTTGATCTGTCACCTGCTTTTTGATTATAAATAAACTTAGAACCTTCAAAATCTGATTCGACCATGATATCCATATGGATATATATTCATTTCTCGATGTATTTAAGTGTTTCATATTTGATGTGGTTGATACGAGGTCTTTTTGAGGTTTTTTCGTCACGACTAAGCTTTGCAGAAGGATGGATCGAACGGTTCCTCGATGAGGATTTTAAGTATGAATTGTTAGGTTGTTGAGTATATTTGGATGTCTGGTTTTATTTCATCTTCAAAATACTTTTTACATATTTCTGTTCAGTTTCTTTAAGTTTTAGACTAAACTCCTCGTTTGTTTTGGCATTCTTTTTTATAGATTCGATTATTTTTGTGGAATAATTATCTTGAATATTGCTGTCTGGTATTGGTATTATTGTGTCTGTCCGATTCAAACCCTGCAAGTATCAACTGTCTATACTTGCCTGTCGATGCTTTTTTATTCCTTGTGGGGATCTGTGCTTCCGCTCGCACTTCCTCCCTTATCACCTTATGTATAGGCTCTGCATCATATCGCACAGTATCAAGTCCGAGAATCTCCTTTAATTTTGGCATCTCCTCGGTGATCTCTACTACCTCTCTGTACTTCAGCCTCAACCTCTTTTTTATGCAACCTATGACAAATAGCTGAGGCTGTGTGTAGTCGTGCTTGGAGAATCTGCTAGAATAAGCAGTCATGGATCTTTTAGCGGTTTTATAAAGGTGTTTGACAAAGCTTATTAGTTCAGACTCTTTATCTTTTACTTGTAATTTATCTTCTCTATGTTTCAATAAATAGGGGATGTTATCCTATTATATCTTAATTTGGTGAGGTTTTCTATGGAGCCATTATTAGTTGTTCTTGCATACATTAAAGCATCTTTTAATCCATTGTCTGGATCATCATCTGGATGTTTGGTATCAATAGCAACTATTGGAATTTTATTTATGGATAATAAGTAATCTGGACGATATTCCTTTTTGCTTCTTCCCATTCCTATCGATCTAATATGGATTGTCTCTTTGGTGTGGATATTCTTATCTGTATATCCCAACATTTTTATAAACCCAAACTCCGCATTTTAATTCATAACCTTCACTTATCCCCCAGGTTTTTCCATTTCCCCCTACCGATTTGTCCGGCCCTGGAAACTCCCAATCGTTTTTCTTTAATTACGCTAACAATCCCAAACATACATGGAGTCACGTTTAGCCGAAAACGATATTAATTCTAACCCACGTGAAAGATATCCCACTCAAGATTCAAAAAACGTTCAATAACTTGAAGAAAGTAGAGGCATCCCACATCGAGTTAAAATTAATCAAAAACAACTACTACGTCTACCGCGCCACAAGTGAATGGGACAAGGAAAAAGGAAGGTAAGGAAAATAACCGAGTACATTGGCTCGATAGACCGCGATGGTGTATTCACGAAAAAGAGATTAAGGTCACACATTCAAGAGTCCGGCCATGAGATTTTTGAGTATGGAAATAGCATGCTTGCCAGATATTTGTTGAAAGATATCGGAGACCTCCCGTCAGAAAAGACACCTTACTGAAAAGAGCTTATTTCCGCGGCAATAATCAAGGCAATCGATCCCAAACTTCTGAGGCTATTTGCTTCCAGATGGGAAAAGTTGTACATATCAAGGTTGATCGATGTTAGTCTTTGTCCCAAACACCTTTCATCTGTTTTGTCCGGTGTGGGTGAGGGAATATACCTTTGGCATGACGTTTTTTCAAAACATACAACTAAAGACGACCTTCTACTGTATGATTTATCATCTGTTTTCACATATTCGAAGAACATTAAACTCGCAGAGAAAGGATATCTGACTTACCTTGTGGAATGGATGTCTTTTATGGATCTATGGAGGATATTACAACAATTAGAGACTTCGTTGAAAGATCCCAAAGAAATGACCTTGGATTTATTTTTGATAGAGGCTTGAAACGTAAACATGTTGGAATTATCTGTCTAGTTTCAGATATGGATAAAGAATGAACTGATGTATTTGACTTGTATAAAGGTATAAAAGATGTAGAACTGAAATTTGATACTATGAAAAACGAATTGGAGTCTGATAAGACTTATTTGAGATCGAAAGATGCTGTAAGGGGTTATTTTTTTGTTACGTTTCTTGCATTGAGGATCTATTTTATGATTTTGAAGAGATTGAGAGAAAAGGGGCTCACAAACAAGATATCTGGGGGTGAGGTGTTATTTGAGCTCTCGAAAATTGAAAAGATTTTGGAAAAGAACGGGAGGGAGTACTTTGCAAAAATTCCAAAGAGTGCAAGGAGAATTAGTTCATTGTTTCCTGAAGCTTTACCTATGGGTTAAACTGCGGAGTTATGGTTAATAAATAAGGAGTGTGTCCTTAACAATAGCTAATATATATGGTATAGCGTTGTATTGAGCTGAAAATATTTCTGAAGCAAAATATTTAAATGTAATAAGGTTGCTATTAAAAGAAGGTAAAATGTGTGCTTAGTGTGCAGCGCTTTACGGATGTTTTACATTAGATTCGAAAAGCGATATAAATAAAAAATGGGCAATGGGATAAGAGGTGAATCATCAATGGATATGCGAGGTTCTTCACTGGCTGTAATACCCGCATTTAACGAGGAGGTTACGATAGGCAGTATCGTCCTGAAGGCGATGAACTATGTAGACGGAGTTGTCGTCATCGATGATGGCAGTGATGATAAGACCTCTATGGTCGCAGAGATGGCCGGAGCAACAGTAGTCAAACACAGCAAGAACGGAGGTTACGGTGCTGCTTTACAGTCATGTTTCAAGTATGCAAGAGACGGAAATGCTAATTCGATGGTGATATTGGATTCAGATGGGCAGCACGATCCATTATACATTCCTCATTTAATGGAGAAGATCAATGAGGGGGCAGATGTCGTTATCGGATCAAGGTTCTTGAATGGGGGCAATAATGTCCCGGTTTACAGAAAGGCGGGCATGAAAGTTCTGGATACTGTGACCAACTCTGTCAGTGGACTGAACGTCTCTGATACTCAAAGCGGATTTCGTGCCTACTCAAGAAAGGCAATAGATAGTATTATGATCAACAATTTCGGCATGTCTGCAGGATCAGAGATACTTATACAAGCAAAAAATAATAACCTTAAAATTGCAGAAGTCCCAATTACATGCAGTTATGATGTCGATGAACCGTCAACTCACAATCCATTAAGACATGGTATTGATGTGCTCATGGGTATTGTGAAGGCCGTGGGAATCAGCCGTCCTCTTACTTACCTTGGAGTTCCAGGAGTTTTGATGGTTTTGGCCGGACTCATCATTTCAACGTGGATCTTACAAAGCTACAATGCCGGAGGTTTCATTCCTTTCGGACCTACAATGCTCATGATGCTTCTCATAATTGTAGGATCTTTAAGCACATTCTCAGGTATAATGTTATACTCGATGGGAAAGCTGGTAAAAGAACGAGAGGGTATTGAGAAGACCAGTGAATGACCTATATAATTATTGTAGGTCATGGTGCGGATTACACCAGGGTAAATTGCTTTATCAAAAGATATTGGTTTATACACCGGAAGAATTTGAGAATATGAAGGGTAAGAATCCATTTATAAAAGACGCAATCAAGAGGAGTAAAATTTTATGAAAAAGGACAGCCATGAAGAGGCTGAAAGATGGATAAAACAGGCTGAGGTCGATTTTGCATCGTTAAGCCAACTTTTCAAGGTGAAGATCTATCATCTGGTCTGTTTTATGGCACAACAAGCAGCAGAGAAGGCTTTAAAAGCACATATCTATGCCCAGGGAGAAGAACTGATTCTCACTCATTCAGTTGCAAAGTTGTGCAATGCGGCATCTGAATATGATGCATCATTTGAAGGATTGGGAAAGTCTGTTAAAAATCTCGATTCGTTCTATATCCAGGCCCGGTATCCAAACGGCATGATAGATGGGATTTTTGCTGAATTTTTTGAGAAAGAATTCACAGGATTTCTATAGGTTTATATCTAAAATAGAGGATTTTTTATAATATTGTGGCATTGTGGCGGGATGTGAACTGGTGATGTGTAGTTAAAGATATGGGTAAAAGAAAGGATGAGAAAAATGACGGATGGCAGGATTTCAGTGGTAATTCCGGTGAAAAATGAGGAGGAGTGGTATACATAAACAACATCTTAATAACAGTCATTGTTGCAGTTAAAAACGAAGAAAGATTCATTGAAAAATGTTTAATATCTTTAATAAATCAAGATTTTGCTCAAGATCTCTATCAAATAGTCGTTGTTGATGGAAGGTCAACCGATCGAACAATGGATATCGTAGAGGAATATATAAAAAAATACCCTGACCTTATCAAAGTATATGATAATCCAATGGAATGGCAAGCAGTTGGGAGAAATATTGCCATTCAAAACGAGAAGGAAAGTGAATTAATCACATATTTAGATGGGCATTGCATAGCAGATTCACAATGGTTACGGACTTTGTTTAATGATTTTCAAGCACATGACAACCCCAAATTTGCTGGTGTAGGGTCATTACATTTGAGCCCGGATGATGAATCCACTATTGGTAAATCTATTGAGCAAATATTCCATACTTTATTTGGAGGAATTGGTTCATCCTTCAGACCTACAGTAATAAGGGGAGAGGTGGAAACAGTTCCTTTTGTATTGTTTAAAAGAGAAGCTTTAGAAGACGTGGGCCTATATGAAGAGGATATGAAGGTCGGAGAGGATTTTACCTTGAGTTATAAGCTGAGGAGTGCTGGTTATAAACTATTCATCAATCCTAAAGCCATTGTATATCGTTATAATAGGAATTCCTTCTATTCTTTTCTTATTCAGATTTATAATTATGGAATAGCAAAGGCAATTAGTGGAAAGAAATTTCCACATTCTCTAAGTGTTTATCACTATCTCCCTAGCGTTCTACTAATTTTTTTAGCGATTTTAGGGGTGTTAGGAGTATATTTGGTGGAATTAAGATTATTTTTTTACCGGATTGTTCTTCTATATGCTGGCGCCATATTAACTTCCTCTATAGTAACTGCTTTTAAAAAGGTGCAATGGACGTTCGCTATTATCATGCCATTATTATATGTTGTGGAACATTTTTCCTATAGTATTGGATTTTTATTCGGGATTTTTAAAAAGGGGTGGAAAAGATGAAGGTATATTTGCTAAACCCTCCTTTTGTTAAAGGATTTAGTAGGGGTGTAAGAGGGGTTGGTGAAGCAACTCGCGGAGGGACTTTGTATTGCCCGATTTGGTTATCCTATGCAGCAGGTGTATTGGAACAAGAACACGAAGTTAAGTTGATAGATGCACAAGCAAGGCAGTGGTTAATCGAAGATGTTTTACAAGATTTAAATAGATTCGATCCAGATTTAATCGTTGTTGAGACTAATTTTTCAAGTTTGAATAATGACCTTGACATGGTAGATAAAATTAAGACTATATCAAACGCCGCTATTACTATGGTGGGCCCTCCCACTTCCCAATACTTTGAAAAAATTATAATTGGAAACGGTGTAGGTATTGTAGCAAGGCATGAGTATGATATTACTCTAAAAGAAGTTGCAAATGCGATTCGAAGCGGTACAAGTCTAAAAAAAATAAGGGGTATTTCTTATATTGAATGTGGTAAGGCGATTAACAATCCTGACAGAGAATATACCAACTCTGAAGATTTGGATGGAATGCCGTTCGTATCAAAAACATATAAAAAACATCTCAACTTGAAGGATTACTTTTTAAGTTCTTCTCTTTATCCTACGATACAGATATTCACAGGGAGAGGGTGTCCAAATCAATGTACATTCTGTTCTTGGCCTGAGACTTTAATGGGAAGAAAGTACAGAGTCAGAAGTGTAGCGAATGTTTTGGATGAATTTGAATATATCGAAAATGAGCTTCCTGAAGTAAAAGAGATCTTCATTGAGGATGACACATTCACTATCAGTAAAAAGAGAGTTTTGGCGTTTTGCGAAGATTATAAGAAAAGAGGTTTAAACATAACCTGGTCATGCAACGCTAGGGCCAATTCACTGGATTTGGAAACGATGAAAGAGATGAAGAAGGCCAACTGCCGATTGCTTATCGTTGGATATGAATCGGGAAATGATGAGATCTTAATAAACATAAAAAAGGGCATAACATCTCAACACATAAGGGATTTTTCAAAAAATGCACGAAAAGCCGGATTGCTCGTACATGGTGATTTTATAATTGGTTTACCAGGTGAGACAAATGAGACAATTATGGTTACAAAGAAAATGATACATGAGGTAAAACCCGATCTCTTACAAGTTCTGGTCCCCCAACCAGTCCCGGGAACACATCTTTATGATTGGTGTAAAGAACATAAATTTTTACTCACAGAGGATCCAAATGAGTATCTGGATGAAAATGGACATCAAAAGGCAATTATTTCTTATCCGGAACTTAGCAATGAAGAGATGGTAAAAGAGGTGGATGAAATATTGAAAAATTATTATATGAGTCCGTCTTACATACCGCTAGCTATGAGGCAGGTGCTTAGGAAAAACGGATTGGACGAAGCGAGAAGACTCTGGTATTCTATGAGGATGTTTTTAGGTTATGTTGGGAGGAGGTGAAACAATGGTAAGTATTGTAAGAATAAAAGAAGTTAAGGAGAATGTAGTGCTACGCAAAGAGGACTTTGAAAGTCTGATAGGGGAGATGGAATCTTTGATGGAGACCATAGAGATTTTAAGCGATAAGGATCTGATGGGACAGATAAAGAATAGTGAAAAAGATATTAAAGAAGGAAATGTCCTCGAAATAATGACTGAGAGTGATATGAATAATTTGTTTGTGGAGTGATCTTGTGAGATACAGCCTGAAGTACACCAAGACCTTCAAGAAACAGATTGATAGGCTGAAGAAGAAAGACAAAGCATTGATGGAAGAGTTGATGAAGAAGGTGAAGAAACTACAGGATGTACCGCATTCCGGAAAGCTCCTGAAATATCAACTCTCTTATTATAGGTATAGGTCTCTGCGAATAAAGAAAAAATATAGACTTGTTTATGTGGTAGATGAGAATGAAAACACGGTGATACTGGTTGCATTTGGACACAGAGAGGAAATATATAAGCTCATGCTGTTGTCATTTGAAGAAGAACGGAAAGAGTGATGGTATGAATTATATAGGAACGGCGTTGAAGGAATACCGCCCAAGTCCGTCTTACATACCGTTAGCGATGAGGCAGGTATTTCGAAGGAATGGGTTGGATGAAGCTAGAAGGCTCTGGTATTCGATGAGAATGTTTTTGGGGTATGTTGGAGGGAGGTGATTACAATGGTAATAGAAGTAAAAGTTCCAAAAGAGATCGATCTGAAGATAAAGAGTGATAAGGACCTTGAAGGAATCATAAAGAGGAAGATAGAAATGGAGATCTTTAAAGAAATAAAAGGAGATATATTCCTCTCGATGCTCTTTGATAAACTCCTTGAAGAGAGTGAACTAACAGGTGGAGATGTTGATGAGATTGATCACAAGGTTAAGAAGGGCATCATGGAGAATCTGGGATGGAAATAGTCGCTGACACGAATGTGATAATTTCAGCGCTGTTAAGAGATGGACTGACAAGAAAACTATTGCTCCTCGCTCCTTTTGACTTTTACACCGTGGCTTATTCAAAAATCGAGATAGAAACGCACAGAAATGAGCTTCTTAATAGATCCAAACTTGATGAGGAGGCTTTTCAGTACCTTATAGATTTAATTTTCAGTAAAATTTGTGTCGTGGAATCCAATGTTATCGAAGCTTACAGGAAGAAAGCTATTGATGTCATGCGTGGTATAGATATTAGCGATTCCCCTTTCATCGCGTTGGCAATGCATTTAAATTGTTCAATATGGTCGAATGATAAGCATTTTAAAGAACAAAATGTTGTCAAAGCATATACAACTAAAGAGATCATGGCGTTATTGGGGGAGGCTGCAGAAGAATGATATCGCTCGCTCAGAGGCAGGTGTTTAGGAGAAACGGGTTGGATGAATTAAAGATGCTCTGGTATTTGATGAGGATGTTTTTGGGGTATGTTGGACGTGTAAAATGAAGATTTGTATGATATGTCCCGAAATTGGGAACTCTGGAAATAATGCGTTTATAGGTGGACACACAAATAACGTAATTAGATTATCTAAAGCTTTGCATAATAGGGGGCATGAAATAACAATTATTACGACCCCCCATCGCCATCCTGGCGATCAACCCAGCGAGGATTTAGAATGGGCCAAGGTAGTTTGTTTGCCTATCAATGGATCGTTTTCATCTATTGGATTTGGGCTAGAATTTGCCTTAAAATCTTTTAACAAAATTCGAAAAATAAATGGAAAAAGTAAATTTGACATTATCCATGGTCATTCTGGATTTACAATGCCCGCGATTATAACAGGTATAACGAGTATGTTTTTAAATATCCCTTCAGTACACAGTGTTTATTGTCCGATACAGGTAAATAGCAAAAGTACTGTTAAGTTTTTATCAAATAATGCTTTATCAAGATTTTATTTTTTTCATATAGATAAGGTTATTGCAACGAGCGGATCTGTTTTGGAATCTCTTGTAAATGCAGGTATTGCTAAAGAAAAAATTGACCTTATACCTCCTTTGATTGGCAACAATTTTAATTCTTCTGTTTCTGGAGAAAAAATTAGAGAAGAGTTTAATATTTTACCGGAGCAAACCGTTGTAACGTTTGTGGGCAATTTATCAAAAATAAAAGGTATAGATATATTGATTGATTCTTTAAGCTACTTAAAAGAAGAATACCATGATATAATGCTTTTAATGGTATTAAATCTACCTTTAAGTAAATATAATAATCCTGAAATATTGGAAGCGGATGCAGAATTGCTACCGGAAATCAAAAGAAAGATAAAATCATATGGATTGGAAGAAAATGTCATTCCGATTGGTTTGACCGAAAAGATGCCCCAAATCATGGCTGCAAGTGATATTTTCACAATGCCTTTTTTAAACTTGGTGGGAGTTGCCGACCCGCCTATTTCCCTAATAGAAGCCATGGCTATCGGAAAACCAGTGATTGCGACTAAAGTGGGTAGTGTATCTAAACTCGTAAAACATAAAGTAAATGGTATACTAATTGATCCAGGAAGCTCAGTTGAATTGGCTGAAGGAATAAAATATCTTATTGAAAATGAAAAAGAATCAAAAGAGATGGGTAAAAGAGGATCAAAAATGATTCACGATAATTTTGGAGATGCCACTATTATTAAGAAAATTGAGAATGTTTACGAGTCGGTAGGTGTTTAAGATCATAGTTACAATAGAAGGTGTCGATGGTTCCGGGAAAACGACACAAGCAACAATGCTTGTTGAGCGGTTGTTAGGAGAAGGACATAATGCTGTTTATATTAGGCCCATCTTTGTGTTATTAGGCCTTTTCAGGCGTGAAGAGTCCCCCATATCAGTAAGCCCTAGGAAAAATAGAACCAAAGATGACTCAGGTAAAAGTTCTGTTATATTTGGGGTTTTAGGGTATTTTTATGCACTTGTTTCGTATGTTGTCATTAGATTTCAGAGCAGGAATAAAATTGTTGTCTGCGACAGGTATTTTTATCAGTTCTTTTATGATCTGTTCGAGTCTTCAAGCGAAAATGTTGTAAAATTTTTCCCTAAGCCGGATATTGCATTTTTACTTAAAATGGACTTGGATACATTGTATTCTCGTGTCAGCTCCTATGATGCAGAGGTGGATAAGAGTTATTATATCAAAGTAATCGGAATGTACTCAAAACTGGCAAGTAAATATGAATTCATTCAAATAGATGCAAAACTTGAAAAAGAGGCAATTAATGATGTGATCTTTGGACATTTGGCGAAAATGCTGGGGAGGACAAGCTTATGAGCAAATTGGACCCATTGAAACTTGTTTTGTCTGTTGTCGATCAAGAGTATCCAAATGATATTTCTGTGAAAGAGGTGATCAAAGATAAGGGCTTATTTAGGTCTGCAACAAAACTAGCTGAGAGAAATGGTCTTTACTATTATTTTATTTACCGATTGAAGGAGTTGGGTGTTGAGATACCATCTTCTGAAGATGAACGTTGGGATGAAGAAAATCGAAGATTGTCTGAATTTAAGAGAACGATCGAACTCTTAAATAAAGTGGCAAAGGACTATGGGATATGTTATATTATAATTAAAGTAAGTAATGCAACACCATATATTCCAAGAGATGTTGATATTTTTGTTAGAACGGAAGATAGAACGAGGATTATAAAAGCGCTCGAAGATAATGGCATGAAGTTGGAAGTATCCGATGTTACTGAAACTGTGTTACGAAAAGAAGGGTACATAGAGGTTGAGCTCTACAGTACAATATGCTATCTTGGCAAGGATTTTATAGATGGGGATTTTCTATGGGAATTTAATGTCAAAGATACACTGTTTGAAATCGATTATTCAGGTTTAAATAAAGAATCAAATTTTCTTCTTATGCTTATACATCGCCTTATGGGGCATAGAAGTATGTCTCTTTTAGACTTTTTACATTTAAAACAATTTAGGGATGATATTAATCTTGAAAAATGCAGAAAATATGCTATCGAAAATGGATGGGGTTCTGTATTTGATATGGCTTTGAATAAGTTAAATGAGATACAGGAAAAATTGTATAAAAAAGACGATTCTGTTTCATTTCCTTATCTTTATGACTGGGATTTTATTTTGAAATGTGTTTCTGAAATTGATGATTTACAAATGAATAAAACTATGTTTTACATCTCCCTTCTCCAAGATGGAATAGTTTTCAAACTAAAGGATTCATTTATATATAATTTGTTAAAATCTTTTAAACCTGCGAGACTCATAATCTCATTTTTCACTCGCAACGTTAGAAGAATGAGGGGTGATGTGCATGGGTAAATTGAATATAATGCTATTATGCTCTCGTAATATTCATTGGGTTGGAAAAAAGGTGATCAGAAATGAAAATAGCATATCATGTTGTACATTTTCCGTATGCTGACACATCTAGTCTTACTTATTCAGAATATGGTAAGAATTATCTTCATGGCGGAGCAGGCGTAGCAACGTATCATTTGGCACTAAATATTGCAGAAAGAGGTCATGAAGTAGGGGTTTTTACTACTTCCACAATAGGTTCGAAAGAAAATTTTGAAAAATATGAGAACATAAATATTCATCGATATAAAACAAACTTTAAAATAGGTGTAGGAAATATATCGATTAATTCATTCCGTGAACCATGGAAATATAAATTTGATGTTGTTCATGCACATTCAGGGAGCGTCTCTATTGCAGGTCTCACAGGTATTCAACATGCTAAAAAAAGGAACATACCGCTTGTACTTACATATCATGCCGACGCTCCAGAAAATTATGGTGGTTTTGTTAGAAGGATGGGTGTTTCCTTTTTTAACAAATACCTTATTGACCGAGTCCTTTCGTATGCAGAAGTCATAGTGTGTCCTTCCGAGTACTTTATAGATGAATCAAGATTTTTAAAAGGGTATAAAGATAAAATTGTCACTATTCCTAACGGAGTGAAAATTAATAATTTTGATATCCCTTATTCAAAGAATGATTGTAGAAAAAAATTAGGTTTCGCACCTGACGAAAATATTGTTTTGTTTGTTGGTACCCTTGTTGACTATAAATGTCCTGATGTTTTAATCAAGGCGTTGACAAAAGTTGTAAAGAAAATTCCAAACGTAAAACTTGTTTTTGTTGGGGATGGAAAGATTAGAAACGATCTTGAATTATTGTCTAAGAAATTAATGGTTGACGACCATATCAAATTTGTTGGTTTTGTAGGGGATGTTTTTGAAAAGGCTTTATATTATAAATCTGCAGATGTTTTTGTACTTCCTTCTTTCGCAGAAGTTTTCCCATTAGTGCTTTTAGAGGCTTCTGCTTCTAGTCTCCCGATGGTTGTTAGTGATTTGAAGACTCTTCAATGCATTATCGAAGATGGATTTAACGGTATTGTTGTAAAAAAAGGCAATGAAATAAGTCTTGCAGATGCCTTAATTCACATATTAGAAAACGAAGATACACGAGTGTTGATGGGAAAAAATGCAAGAAAAAAAGTTGAAAAATTTTCATGGGACGAAATTGCACAGAAGACTGAGAAAATTTATTATGAGGTGACCTCTTGAAGACTTTTTACGTTGGGTGGTATGCAAGTGTATATTGAGCGGAGTTTTAATATAGAAAAAAAGACTTCTTCCTTGGTTTTTTTGTTGGTCTTATTTTCATTCATAACCATGGCCAAAGATCTGTTTCCTTTTCGACCCGTTTTAGGGGTGATAGTATATTGTTTTCTATTTGGTTTTTTGTTTCTCTCGCTCTTGGATATTGAGGGAATCAATCTCACCAAAAAAATTATTTATTCTTTGGGACTTAGCATATCATTTCTAATGCTTTTTGGGTATATAATTGATCAGATCTACTATTTCCTTGGGTATAAGACTCCACTCTCTACAATATCTCTATCTTTCAGCTTTAGTATTATTTTACTCGCAATGATCACTATATTGTATTATAAAAAAAATATTGGTTTAACCTCGCCTTCATTTAAATTTTGTCTAACTGCTATTGAGAAAGCCCTATTATCTTTCTCATTTCTCCTTCCAGCAATTAGCATATATGGTATATGGGTTATGAACACTTTGAATGATAATATTTTTATTATGCTATTATATTCCATGATTGCGTTATTGGTCGTGATTATTACACTGCTTAACGAGCGAATTCCAGAAAGATTGTACCCTTTGATAATCTACTCAATTAGCCTTTCTCTTGTTCTACCTTTCGCTCTACGGTCTAACTATATTATGGGTGATGATGTACACTATTCATTTTATTTATTTAAAAACACCTATGCGAATATGCACTGGACCGTTCTTGAACCTTCACCATTATCAGCTTGTTTGAGTGTTACATTATTACCAACTATTTTTAAATCTTTGTTAAATATCGAGGACCAGTATGTTTTCAAGTTATTATATCCTTTACTATTTTCTTTTGTCCCTTTAGTTGTTTACGAGTTATCCAAAAACCACATTAGAGTAGATTATGCGTTTCTCGCATCTTTCTTTTTTATGTCACAACAAGTCTTTTTATGGGCTTTATATCAGGCACGAACCGCTATTGCCATTTTTTTCTTTGCACTTTCAATTCTCGTTATTTTTGATAGTCAAATTGATGACATGAAGAAAAAAGTTTTATTTTTTATCTTTCTGTTTTCGGTGATAATCTCACATTACTCTACTACTTATATTTATCATTTCATCTTAATTACTGTAGTTACTATATCATATGCATTAAATAGAACGCACAACTCCACAATTAAACTGATTAAAAAAAGAATATCTTTAACAACTTTACTCCTTTTCTCCGTCGCAACGTTTCTATGGTTTGGTCAGATTACTACAAGTGGTTTTACAAGCGGCACAAGGTTTGTCTTTGACACAATCAGAGAATTAAATAGTATCTTCCTTATCGAGTCTAGATCTCAAAGTGTTCAAACTTTTTTTGGGTACCAAATTATACAAAGGGGTATTCCTTATGTGATAGAACTTGTCCTAACATGGGTAATACTAATAACTATTGTAATTGGATTCTTATATATTCTTAAGCATTTTATACAGGGCAGTCTCAACTCAAATAAACAAGGAAAAAAAATTATTAATGGGGTAATCAGCACGGAATATTTTGCCTTAGTATTTGGTTGCGTTGGTTTACTTTTCCTCTTCGTTACACTACCATTTGTTTCGGAAGGTTATGGAATGACTAGAATTTTTTCTCAAGTTAGTGTCATTTTGTCAACTGTTTTCATATTCGGGACACTAGTATTGTCAGAAAAAATAAAGGTTAAACCCATAATACTCATGATGCTGATAATATTACCCAACTTTCTAAGTATTACAGGAGTTACTTACCAAGTTTTTGGAGATCCCCGTCAAATTGTATTAAATTCTGAGGGGGATCTCTATGATACTTATTACATTTATGATACCGAATATGCTTCTGGGCAATGGTATGGCTTATATTCATCATATGATACAAAAGTATATACGGATTCTTCTGGCGCCGAGATCTCTTCTGCCATTGGTAGCAGAATCAGATCGGGACCTATAGGAGACAATGAAAAATATTTGACATACTATTTTAAAATTTTGCCTTTCTCAGAGGATGCATTTGAACACTTGGATGGTTACGTCTATCTACGATATGTTAATGTTATATCAAAAAAATTCGAAATCAAAAAAATTGGATACGAGGATTTTTCGAGTAACTATTCTAAGCTTCAGGTAAATTCAGATAAAATATACGCCAACGGCGGCAGCGAAATCTATTATAGGTAGTTGATCGGTATCCTTACCCTTGACCATTATCCATATTACTCATTACCCAACCCATCCCAACTCCACTTGCTATGGCCACGTTACCAATAATCCAAGAATATCCTACTCCAATTATACCCATACTTTGCATCAACAGGTAACTTGCCACCAGAGTTATAATTGCAACCCCCCCATAGACATAGATCACAGGCATCACCTCTTTTTGAACTCGTTTTGTCGTTACATAAATTACATTAATCGCAAAAGGTATGCTTCCCAAAGCAAGAACTAGTAACAACTCGTATGAATTCGTTGCATACTCTTCACCGAAGAATCCCAGGATATTTCTTCCAAACAAAAATATTCCAATTATTGCTGGCCCAAGTAACAGAAATATGAATTTTAATGCCCTTTTAGTATTGGCACTTAGAGTCTCTTCATTATGAGATCCTTCAGCAAGCAAGGAGATAGTAGTCCATCTTGGGATTGTGAGTAACAACATGGAAATTTGCCAAGACATAAAGAAATATGCATTCATTTCCGCCCCTAAAACATTTATCACCATAATGGGTAACACAAAAACGGGAAGATATTCGAATATTTTTGCAAAATAATTACCAAATGAAAAATGAAAAATATCTTTGATAATCTCTATATTTACTGTTGGAATCGGTTTATATGGGAAAATCCTTGATGCTAAAAAGATTCCGAACCCAAAAGCAAGAATTGGAGTTAATCCATACGGGGCATAAATCCCCAATTCTCCGAATGTTACCAGGAAAGGAATGATTCCCAACCTTGCAAGCGTTACAAGTGTTTGAAATAATGAATATTCAGTTCTTCTAAATCCGGCAAAAACACCCTGACTTAGCAAACCAGGCAAAGATGTGGTAGCTGAAAAAAATACAAAAAAGAATAAGAAAAATTTATTTTCCCTTATGACGCTCAATGAAGGCGACCATATGTTTATCCCTGCTACAAATATTAAAGTCAGTATAAGCGATATTATAAATGATATTGTGAGGCACGTGTTAATCAGTTCGGATTTATCTTCTCTTTCCGGTAAGAATCTAACAAGTGCAATGTCAAACCCTAATACCGAGAAAATTGAAATTAAACCCATTGCAGAGATAATCGCAGAAGCAAGTCCTACATCTTCAGTGGAGTAAAATCTTGCAGCGATGATCCAGAAGAAAAAACCAGAACCAGCATTGGTCAAGGATGACATCATCAAAAATATCGAGTTCCTATACAACGGATCCCTCAAATGCCCCTTCAGCTCTTTTATGCTTGGTATTTTCAGTTTCATATTGATATTCCGTAAAGCGTAATCAATGATTCGTAATGCGTGATCAGTGATTAGTAAAGTGTAAAGCGTGATCAGTAAAACGGGATGTGTTACCCATTACCCTTCACGCATAACTCATTACCCGTTTCACCCATCACCTGTTAATGTTTTCCCTTTTGATGCTTTATCAGGCCGAGTAACATTCTTCTTATTCTTTCAATGCTTCCGTTCATGTCCTCGGTTTCCAGGAACCCTAATTCTTTCGATAATTGCAACTGTGTTTCTAATTCGGCAAGAGAGCCCAACGATACATAAAGGAATTGAATGAATTCCTTGTTTGAATTTCTCGCTGCACCTTCAGCTATATTACTCGGAATTGATACTGATGCCCGTCTTATTTGAGATACCAATCCATAAGTCTCTTCTTTGGGGAACTCTGCTGTTACTATGTATATCTCTTTTGCCAGGGCCATTGCCTCTTTCCAAACATCAAGATCCTTGTGTGTTTTAATTCCACTCATAACTCATTACTCTTCACGCATTACCCATTACTCGTTACTCATTCATCACTTATATCTTTTCAATGATGGATAGGTATTCATCCCTTGTCATACCAACTGTTTTCATATTATTTCTTATGATGGTGACAGGAACTTCATCGTACTTTGGAATGACTACGGCTCTTTTTGCGTTTTGGTGATGGAATATCATATGGTCCCCTTTCTGCCTTACGAATTTGCAACCATATTTCTCGAAGATTTTAACCTGTGTTTTCCAGTTTGTGGGTTTGATCTTCATTACAGAACTCCAACCGAGATCGATAGCTCCTCAAATCCCACTATCTTCTTCTCAGTTTTAAGCACCCCATCCTCTAAAACATAACCAGCTTCTGCCAAAAAATCTTTCAATGTGCCAAGTTTGGCTGTCTCTTCAAATTGTATTTGAATAACCTCTTCCAGATTCTTTTTTGCCTCTTCGTGTGTGTGACCACAACTTGCGATATCCAATTCCGGACAGTAGGCAGTAAACATCCCTCCCTCCTTCCATATCTCAACCGTGGCAATTATATTTTTCATCGGATATCCCTCACACTTTATTAGTAAAGATACTATATTGTAACTTTCGCATCATCTATTTGTCTCAAAAATATCGAGTTCTTATACAAAGGATCCCTCAAATGCATCCTCAGCTCGTTTATGCTTGGTATTTTTAGTTTCATATTGATATTCCGTGATGCGTAATCCGTAAACCGTGATCGTTGATGCATAATGTGTTACCCATTACTCGTCACCCATAACTCATTACCAATTACTTGTTATCCTTTACTTATAAGCTCTCCTTCTAGGTAAAATAGCATAAATTACAATAACATAACCCTCTTGAAGTTCAAAAAGAACCCGATATTCTCGCACCCTCAAACGATAATGGTTCTTATATCCTTTTAACTTCCTTATATCAAGCTCAGGAGAAAAACCGCTCTTAAGTTTGGTTATCTTGTCCTTTATCACACCACTTATGCTTGGATCTAAACCGTCTAACTGTTTTTGCGCCTTTCTTTCGAGAAATACCTTATATTTCATTCAGTTCAATCTTTTTATTGCTCTTTCTATCTTCGTAATCCTCTATTTCTTTAATTTCATCTTCTTCAGGCTCTTCTATACCTATCAATCTTGAATCGATTATCCCTTCAATCTTCTCAAGCATAAGTTTTATCTCGGTTACTTCTTTACTCATTTCACCCATATTTATACCAAATATTACATTAGGTTGTTTGTATTTAACCTTTTATCTCAAGATCGTTACTTGCTTTATTTAAATGCCCCCTAATCTCTTTTATGCTTGGTATTTTTAGTTTCATTTCTCCCCAACAGATCAGATCTTCTTTTTACGGTAGAAAAGGTCAATATACTCCTCATTTGTGAGGCCTGCTCTTGTAATGAGCTTCTTAAGAAGCCCTACACCAAGTGTTTTACCTTTGTGCACTGGTATGGACAGGTGAATATCACAATCTTCTTTCACCAGGATATAATAACTCCCTTCAACATGGTTCACTTTTTAACCTTCTTTTTTAAAAGTGGCGATATGTTTATCCCCACTCGCCCTTGGGAGTTTAGGCATGTGTTGTTCCGGTGATATCTACTGATATGTCGAGTTTATGCTGAAAGGAGGGGATTTTAGATGTTCTCCTACTTCCCTCAGCCTTGATCTTAAACAACCGACAATCGCTTCGTTTATATTCTCGATCGCCTCTTCAAGATTTTCTCCTTCTGAAAGACAGCCCGGAAGGTCGGCGCATTCGACCACATACCGCCCATCTTCATCGATCTCAATTGTGATACGAAATTCCATACTTTACCTTTTTTTGTTACATAGTCATAATGCTTTTCGCACTATAAATCATCTCAATCAAATTTAAACCCTTCTTTTCGCCGCAAGGCAGAGATGGCCTATGGCATAGCCATGGGTCGTAGACTGGACCGAGGAGCAAGATAGATATAACGTGCCGGAGTCCAAAGTGTAAATATTTCCTGAAGTAGAATGGGAAGGACATTATTAAGAACGGTAAGAATCGTTCAGGCCATCAAAGATTTTTCTGCTTCAGATGTAACACATATTTTGTCGAGATATCGGATACAATACACCACTCTATCGAAAGCAATTATCCGAAAGTGAAATAACCAACATATCTGGAATTGGAATGATTTTTCACAAAGTACCCTCAAATTATGATAATTTGTTATACAGGTGGTGAATGTAAATCTTTTGAAATGAGTTCATGGCTAAATAACATGGCGATAGCCTCTTTTTTAAGATCCTGTTTTTAGCATTTTGATCTCCGAAACGTTTATGCTGTTTTGTTGACATATAGTAATTAGAAGTATACAACCAATGGTTGTTTAAACCATTGATCATACTTTCTGTCGATTCACTCGTTAGCCCCGATAGGGTGTGTTGTAATGAGAAGGAGAACGTCCGATCTTGATATACTGCTCAAAATAGTTGAGAACCCAATAAGGCGCAAGATCCTTAATAAGTTGACAAAGGAGGCTCACTATCCTTTGCAGCTATCAAAGGAGCTTAAAATTAGCCAGCAGGCCATTGCCAAGCACCTCAAGGCTCTGGAAGAGGCGGGGATCGTTGAATCTTATGAAGAAGGAAGTACGTCTGGACCTCCCCGGACATACTATACTTCTAAGAAGCAATTTTGTATTCACATCGATGTTGGGCCCAGTCTATTCGATGTAGGATTGCGAACTTTCGATGGGCTCATTGAGAAAGGTTCTTCCAAGTTAGGGGAGCTTGAGTGCGAATACAATCGCATCAAGAGATCCAAGACCTCGCTAAATCGTTTGAATGAATTATCAACTCTTTTGAAGAACGTGAACGAGTCTATCCACGATATAGAGGAACAGCGCTTATCCCTTTACCAGGCAAAGCAGAAGCTATTGGTAGAAGCTCACGATATTATAAGAAGACTTGATGATTATCAGCAGCGCAGCGTACTTTATGAGATAATCGGGGGAAGAGACCAGACGGTCCGTGAAGTATCAAAAGAGGTCGACCTCAGAGAGGAGATCGTTGAAAAAATATTAAAGGGTTTATCAGACGATGACCTTCTTGTTTGAAGTTTCACTAATCATTCCTTAGGAGTCTGAAAGCTTCGAGGAATGCAGGCAGATCCGTAGCAGTTGTTTTTTCTGTCATCTTCGGCGACGAGATCATCTCCGGTTTACTTGTAGGTGATTGAACAGTCTTGGTCTCGAATGTAAACCTTCTTTGTGTTGTGGTAGATTTGGGTGTTACCTCCTCTTCCACTCTTTTCTGTTTCTCCCTCTTCACATTCTCATCATAACTTTCTCCGACGCTCTTTTCTACAAGACCTGAAGAGATGCTCATCAGCTTCTTCTTGACCCCGTCCTCCTTTCCGCGTTCGTAGAACTCTTTTACTTTATCTTCGAATCCATATTCGGAAGCAACATTGTAGATCTTATCATACCGTTCAAGGACCCAACCCATCTCATAGTGTTTGTGATATCCCACATCCACCCCAAGCTCATAGACCTTCTTAATGACTCTTCTCTTCTGCGCAACTGTTGCGACTTTTGTCTTCTTTTTTGAAGATGGCATGATTAATTTCCTTTCATTTACCCAAACGATTATAACAGTCAGCTTTCGTCAATTATCATGATCCCATCATCGGTAAATTTGATCTTTTTCATATTACAGTTGTGTCTGGTTCCACGCATTTTAACTATCTGGACTGCTCGTGTCATACCATTCGTCTTGGGGTCAAAGTAATTATGTAGAAAAATAACTCCATGGCAGGCGAAGTGTTCTATTGTATAGGCGGAAGGATTTGTCATCTCAGAAAGCAGTATTGTTGTACATCCGAGATTCTTGAGATTTCTTATGAACCTGCTCACCGACTTCTCCTGTCTTGCCGTATCATCGGTAGTAAAACGTATCGCCGAAGATGAATCCAGGACCACTCTCTTCACATTCTCTTTCTCAACACATTCACGTATCTTCTCGTAAACCATCCTTGGAGATGGCGCATCAGTCTCAGCCTCGCGGTTGGCCATAGCCATATTCCTTGGGTCTTCAAAGAAACCATACTCTCTTGTTGGACCAAGGTCGAGGAATAAGACCTTTTTAAGCTTCACGAGCCCCTCTATATCAAAGCGATAGTTTGACATATCCATCGTGATAGAGTCAACCGGTTCGTTCATTGTTATGAATATACCCTTCTGTCCGATAGAGGCACCACTGACGAGAAATTGAACTCCAAAAGTGGTCTTTCCAGATCCTGGAGGGCCACATAAAGTGTAGACGCGTCCTGAAATCAAGCCACCCTGAATCAATTCATCAAAACCGCTTACCCCGGTTGGTTCTCTCTGCATAATCTCCCCCTCCAAGACTAATTCAGATACAAATTGGCCAAACCCAAAAGAATAACGGGCCAATAATAACTCCTATCCCAATATTATAAATATTTTTCCCCAGAACGGGTAAACTTATAAAAAGGTGCCGGCCAATATAGCTTCAGAGACTAGATGATCAAGAACGAAGATGTAGTCCATATATTGGACGAAATTGCCGATATCTTAGAACTGAAAGGTGAGAACAAATTCCAGATAAATGCTTTCAGAAAGGCTGCAAGGACAATAGATGGACTTTTGGAGGATATCTCTGTTGTCGCAGAAGAAGAGAGGTTAAAAGAGCTTCCCGGGATAGGAGAGGGTATTGCAAAGAAGATCATTGAGCTCTTGGAGGATGGTGAGCTTATGTACTACGAAGATCTGAAGAGATCAATACCCTCCGGACTTCTTGAAATGATTAAGATACAGGGATTGGGCCCAAACAAGGTTCGTAAGCTATACGAGGAGCTAGGTATCGAGGATATTGAGGCACTCAAAACCGCTGCTATGAATAAAAAACTTCGTGGTCTAACAGGGTTTGGAGCAAAGACCGAAGAGAATATAATAAAAGGTATAGAGCAATACAGAAAAAATATAGAACGCGTTCCTATCGGAATAGCGATGTTGTATGCAGAATCGATCATTGCAAATCTCAAAGATCTGGAATCGGTATCTGAGATAACTTATGCCGGAAGTTTGAGGCGGATGAGAGAGACGATAGGAGATATTGATATACTTATCTCTTCTCAAGACTCAAGACCGGTTATTGATGCTTTCATTGGTCTGAAAGGAGTATCTAACGTACTTGCAAGAGGAGATACCAAGTCAAGCGTGATAATGAATGGCATCCATGTGGATCTAAGAGTCATTAAACCGGATAGCTTCGGAGCTGCTTTGCAGTATTTTACAGGCTCCAAGGAACACAATGTAAGGCTTAGGGATCTCGCATTGAGGAGGGGGCTCAAGGTCAACGAGTATGGTGTCTATCAGGGTGAAGAAAAGATAGCGGGTGTTTCAGAAGAGGGGATATACCAAAGTATCGGATTGGGGTACATTCCACCTGAGTTAAGAGAGGATAAAGGAGAGATAGAGGCGGCATTAAGAGGAGACCTTCCGGATCTCATTGAGCTTGGGGATATTAAGGGCGACCTACATATACATTCGGACTATAGTGACGGAAAACGCAGCATTGAAGAGATGGCAAGAGCTGCGAAATCGAGGGGTTATGAGTACATTGTAATATCCGATCATTCGCCCGCCGTCACAATTGCTTCCGGGCCTTCAAGAGAAGACCTCAAAAAGCAGATTAAAATTATAAGGGATCTTAATAGAGATTTCGATGGATTCAGGATTTTTACATCGACCGAAGTGGATATCAGACCGGACAGTTCCCTTGATTTCGATGACGATATATTAGGTGAGCTTGAAATCGTTGTAGCGGCTGTCCACAGTAAGTTTTCAATGGATGAAGATAGCATGACGGATAGAATAATCTCTGCCATAAAAAACCCTAATGTTGATATATTGGCTCATCCGACAGGTCGCCTCTTGGGGAGGCGTGATCCTTATAAAGTGAATATGAAGCGGGTAATCGATGTGGCGAAGAGGACTGATACTGTTCTCGAACTCAACGCAAGTCCGAGAAGACTCGACCTAAATGATATGCACTGTAAACAGGCTGTTGATGCCGGTATCAAGATAGCGATATCTACAGACTCTCATGACACATATCAGATGGCGTTTATGAAGTACGGTATCGGAACAGCAAGAAGGGCGTGGCTAAAGAAAGAGGACGTGGTAAATACTAGGTCTTTGGAAAGTTTAATAGATTTCTTTGAAATAGAAGGTTAACAGTCGTTTTTTCCGCCTTTGTCCAGATTGTGTATCTCGTCTATCTTCTTTATCTGGTATACCTGCACTCTGTCACATGCTCTACCGGACACTCCATCTGTCATCCTTGATACTACCTGCTTTACAAGGTCAGGTTCATCCTCAGTATCCCACTCAATACACCTGGAACCATCCTGATCATCAACAAATCCCAGTATCACATAATCCCAGTCCAACAACTCAAATAGGAAAGACATTTTATCCATCTTAAAAACCTCTGAGCCTTTTCATCAAATTAAAAATGAATAGTTGGGACACGCTGATTACGAGTCCCTTAACCTCTTGAAATCTGCCCACTACTTGGGTACATCCATAAGGTTAACTTTATTCAGAATTTCGCCGGATTTTGCATGCGGATTTCTTAGCACACTGTCAGAGTTCTTCTCGATCTCCCTTGCCTCATCTGCGAGCCTTGCGGATGCCCTAATCACCTCATGGGCTGCAGTTGCCATAGGTATGTACTTATCCTTATCCTTCATTATGAAGCAGGCCTGTACATCCATCTCTGCAACCTTCTCTGCTAAATTATACGCAGCAATAGCCTTTGCCTTTGCATAAGGATTCGAGAAACCTGCCCTTTCAACAGCCTTTGCAGCCGTGAGCACAATCCTTGGAACCTTAACCTCACCTTTTCCAACTTGGGAAATAACCTTGTCTATCTCTTCCTGTACAAGTCTCAAAGCTCCGGTTGATGCAAGTGTCTTTACCACATCAGCATTGAAGAGCGCCATCTCGGTCGGATCCAAAAATTCTCTTCTTGCACCGATCATCGGATCGCCAGTTATGATTATGTATCCATATCCTGCCCCTTCCAGTTCTTCCTTTGCCTTCTTGGAAGGGAGATCAGAGATAACGATGCAGGGTTTATCCTTAGTGAGTTCACGCGCCGCCTTTGGACCCGGAAGGGCCGCATTTGGACTTATAACAATGACCACGTCCGGATCCCATTCCATGAGTTTCTCAGCGTAAGGTGCTTCATCAGTTCCCATCTTCGCACCGGTTCCAACAGTTCTAACTTCAATATCCCTGTCCGCCCTTTCGTCCAGCAATAAGTCGACAACTATTGATGTTCCCAGGTTTCCGATCTTAATAAAGCCTACTTTGACCATTCAAACCACAAGTCTGAATGTTCGGTAGATTATAAAACTTTTTGGATTCGGTGCTTTTATGTATGATACAAAAAATGAAGATTTGGCAGCGTTATGATGGTCTTATTATTACGTATTATTAGGGGTACATATCGCATTTTGGCCACTTACAATTGAAAAAATATATAGTCTAATATAATCAAGGGGGGATACTATAAATCAAATTACTCGACACTTCATATGTTAAACGTCGCAAATTCTCATGGTTTGGATCTCGCAGAAGTGAATGAAGATCTGTATGCAGTAAAGATGGGTAACGATAATTCAAGCCTGATCTGTACTTATGGGAGGATTAAGATCTGGTTCGGAAGAAAAGCAAGTAAAGAACTGATACGGGATATCCTACTTGGTATCTCCAAAGTTGACTCTTGTATTGAGTTTGAATTTGAGACAATATGCGGGTTTGACACAATCCAACATTATGAGAATGTAGGATTCAAGCTTCTCTCTTACGCAAAATATGCTCCTTCAGGAATCTATCCCCCCCCTATTGCCAAGACCCCCAACCTGTACAAGGCCATATTCAACGTACCTTTTTCAAGGGAGGAAGCCTTACATCGCCTTGTAGATTTTCTCATGGAGAGATTGCACAGTAAAAATATAAATAGCAACTTGCATTGGAGTGGGAATGATACCAAGATAAGGATGCTATATAACGAGTTTAAGGAATTTGAAAGATGGAAGGTGGAAGAGATACACCTAAAAAGTCAGTTGAAAAAATGAGGTGATTATAACAATGTCTGAAGAAAATCCAACGTGCAATTCAGTGATAACTTGCATACGTTCTATCGTCAATCATATAAGTGGGACTGCAGATCAATTGGACCAATCACGCATTGAAGACATTATTAAAAGATTGATGGAGACCGATAAGATCTTTGTAATGGGGGCAGGTAGATCCGGGCTTGTTGCCAGGGCTTTTGCCATGAGACTTATGCATCTTGGATTTACCGTCTTTGTTGTCGGTGATTCAACCACTCCTGCAGTTGGAAAGGGAGATATGGTGATGATCATATCCGGGTCAGGAGAGACATTTTCGATGTGTAGTCTTGCCAAAATAGCAAAGGACCTGGGAGCCGTACTTGTCGCTGTGACGTCCAATCCGGATTCCCCGCTTGGAAAGTTGGCAGATGTAATAGTTGTCGTTAAGGGGAGGACAAAATCCGATTCTGAACGGGATGAGGACTATCTTGAGAGGCAGATAAGAGGAGACTACAGGTCACTTGCTCTTGCGCCTCTGGGAACCATGTTCGAGATAACTTCACTCGTAGTCTTGGATGCCATCGTAGCCGGACTTATGACTGTTATGGGCAAAAGTGAAGCGGATCTCAAGTCCCGTCACGCAACACTTGAATGATCGCCGTACACTAAAAGGTTAAGTAGTATAAAGTGATATGTTTACATATAAGGGGGGACGGATATGGTTAAAGCTAATCGTAGATTGTCATTGTCCCAAGATGAGGCACAGATGGGTATCGGTACATTGATCATATTTATTGCTATGGTCCTTGTTGCGGCTGTTGCGGCAGCTGTTCTGATACAGACAAGCGGTGTCCTTCAGCAGAGGGCAACCGAGACAGGAAAAGAGGCGACAGCCGAGGTATCATCAAACATTGGCGTCGAGACGATCATAGGAGAACGGCTTACGGCAAGTTCAGCCAATCTTCAGATGTTAAATATCTCAATCAAGGTTATGGCGGGAGCTGGCGATATTGATATATCTCAGATGAGAGTTGTAATCCAGAACGAGACAACACGTAAAGACAATATACAGCTAAATACGTCATCAAGTACCACCGCAGACGCAACTCATTTTGCAGTTATTGTGTATAGGGATGTGGATGACTCATACAATGCTAGCTCTGGTAATTACGTTATAAATAGTGGAGATCTGATTGAAATAGATGTTAATTTAACGGCAATAGGTACCAACATTCCTGCAAGGGAACCATTGAGAATCGAACTGATTCCGGAGCATGGGGCAGCAGTGATAAAGGAACTTACAATGCCTGCATCATACGGTGTAGACATCTTCATACCGGTGTTCCCGTGATACGGGACGGAGGTTTCACAGTTTTGTTTCATTATCATTATTATAACTTCAAGATAAAAAATGAGGGCTAACAGGAAGGCTACGATTCACTGTGCTGAAGATGCACAGATGGGTATAGGTACACTCATTATATTTATATCCATGGTCCTTGTCTCTGCCGTTGCCGCTGCAGTATTGATTTCCACATCCGGCATTCTCCAGGAACGTGCAACCGACACCGGCAAAGAGGCGACCGAAAGTGTTGCAACAAATCTAAAGGTGGTTCAGACCAGTGGAAGTCGTCCAACAGCTTACAATCACACTCTTGAAGATATCTCTATGAGGATTACTGTTAGCGCAGGGAGCAGACAGATAGATCTGAGCCAGGTTGCAATAAACATAATAGACGGAATCACTTCAGTGGATCTTACTTATAGTAACAGCACCGCTAACGCAACAAAATTCAACATCACTGTTTTACGTGATGAAGACGGCTCATTCAGTGCCCAGTACCCAATTATAAATTCAGGTGATCTCGTAGAAGTCTTAATTGATGCAGATGCTGCCGGTCTTGTCATCGATCCAAGGACAAATGTTCAGATGTTCATAGTACCTGAGATCGGTAATCCTGTCCTTCACAAATTCAGAACTCCAAGCTCTTATGGCCTCAATCTACAGATATCACTTTAAACATAGTCCATTCTATTGAGATGGTATCATCACACAAAATTATTTCAAGAAGGGAATACGCGCGATCGGTGTTGCCGAAAGCTTCGTAAAAGGCATACCATTATCCACACTTGTTGGAGTCGTTATGAGAGGAGATTTTTACATAGATGGTATCTCAGTGGGTTCGGCTACTGTTGGTGGTATGGATGCTACTGATGGAGTAATAAAGCTCTTCAAAGGGCTGGATAGAGAAGATGTGAATTTTATATTGTTGAATGGTTCCGTGATAAGCTGGTTCAACATAATCGATCTGAAGTACCTAGCAGACCGACTAAAAATACCTGTAATCTCGATAACCTATGAGGAATCAGATGGTCTTGAAGATAATATAATAGGGCTGTTCGATGATTGGGAAGACCGACTGAAGTTATATAGACAGTTGGGCGATCGTAAAAGGGTGATGCTGTCCACCGGATATGATGTCTTTGTTAGATCTCATGGTTTGAACGATAATGGCGAGAGGCTACTTCTGGATAGATTTACTATACATGGTAAGGTCCCCGAACCGCTAAGGGTTGCAAAACTTATTGCGCGAGCCGTTTTAAGAAGCGATAAAGCCCATCATAGAAAGGTTTATCAGTCCTTTTGACGATCAGGATAATACATATGGTAATATAATTGGAGGGGAGAGTTGAACAGTTATACCGCAGCACTACTTATCTTTGTAATTTATTGGATATTGGTGGAGCTGCTCAATAGAAAAGGCATCCTTAAACGGCATGATGTGACAGCCTATGGCCCAATAATAATGATCAGAACGCAGTTGGGACAAGATCTCTTAAGCTCTGCCTCAAGGGCAAAGAGATTCTGGAGGGCGTTTGCGAATGCAGGAGTCCCTTTAATGTTGGCAAGTATGGTTTCTATGTTCCTATTATTCCTCTTCAACACGTTCTTTTTATTGATGCAGTATGTACGTTTCGAGGAGTTGCCACCTGCAGAACTTGCCGACCCCAGGAACATGTTGATCTTGCCAGGTGTAAATCCAATGCTACCACTTTCGTGGGGCGTCTGGATACTCGTAGGAATGGTTGTCACAATAATCGTCCATGAGCTTGCACATGGTATACTCTGCAAGGTGGAAGGTGTAAGGGTAAAATCGATGGGTGTAATACTTGCCCTTATTCCAATCGGTGCGTTTGCAGAGCCGGATGAGTCTCAACTCTTCGGAGGGGAGAAAGACTCTACCGAAAAGCCTGATAAAATCGCAACAAGGGGTGAAAGGATAAGAATCCTTGCCGCCGGCGTCATGAGTAACTTTGTCGTTGCATTCATCGCATATATTATGTTCTTCGGGCTTTTAACGACATCTATTGCCCCTGTTATCGATGGAGTTCCCATCATGAGTGTTGAAGATGGGTATCCTGCAGAACTTGCCGGTGTAAAAGAGGGGATGGTGATTACTGCCATAGATGGCGCCGAGGTTAGGACGCTACAGGATTTTGCAGACTCACTAAGATATGTAGAACCTGGGCAGATAGTGAGGCTTGAGGTGAACTCAAAAGAGACTTTTGATATCGAACTTGCAGTGTCGCCACACAACTCGTCTCGTGGGATCATGGGCGTTAGCTCCAGACCAGGAACAGGAGAATTTCTCAGCTTCTTGCAAGAGACTCCAAGCAAGCTTACATCTTTAGAGGGGTTGGTTGTGATAACCGGACTTCCGATCATCTACGGCTTCGGCGGATTCGATAGCACATATATTGAATTATACAAGCCTATAGGAATCGCTGCTAGCATGGGAAATACGATATTCTGGGTAGTAAATTCACTTCTTTGGATTGCTTTCATAAATCTGGCAGCAGCAATTTTTAACTCTCTACCCGCTGTTCCTCTGGATGGTGGTCATGTCTTCAGGGAACTGCTCAACTCCGCTGTCGGTTATTTCGTTAAAGATGATCAAAGAAGAGAGAGAATCTCAAATCTTATGACAAACTCACTGGCACTTACTATCCTCTTCTTTATACTCTTCCCTTTCCTCTTGCGACTCGTTACTACTGCACTTGCGATTTAATTTGAAGCTTTGCAGAACTCAACGATCTCGCGACCCTCGATGAATACGAATCCGTTATCTGATGCATACTTCTTGGCATCTTCTTTTGTTAGGGCTTTTCCGGTATTCTCATCGAGCATCTCGCATATTGCGACAGCAGGGGTTATATCGGCCAATAATGCAAGCACAATGGATAGCTCTGTCTGACCCCTCCGTTCATCCAGAAGACCATCTGCAGCCCTCAGGAGTGCTACATGTCCGGGAGATCTGAACTCGCTTCCAAAGTCAACCTCCTCGCCGTTTCTTACCTTCTCAGTTATTTTACCAAGCTCGTTTATCGTTAATGCACGGTCATTGTCAGTGATTCCTGTATATGTTTTTCTATGGTTAACCCATAGTGAGAATGATGATTTTCTATCGTAAGGGATATCGCCACTCTTCTCAACTACCGATTTGATGGTGGCAAAACCATTATTAGAGGTGCTTCTGAGGAGGTCTGAAATAAATGGCAGCCCAAGCTTTTTTGCTGCATCAGGGTGAAGTGCGACACATAATAGTCCGCCACCATCAGATCTGAATCGTGCAACATCCTTTGGCGTCATGCTCGTAACAGGAATAGCAAGATCAGTCTCACCTTCTCTATCATCCGCATCATATATTAGTACAATCTCCCCTCTCTTCATAGCCTCTACTGCATTCGAGACATTGTTATCTGTTGTCATAAAACCACCGTTAAGATAATCTCGTCCCCATCTTTTATATCTAATTCATCTCTGAGCTTGATGGGTGCAAGTATCTCAAGAACGTCCGGGGGATAATGCGTTCGATCGGGAATGATGACTGCACAATTCTCATCCCTCAGCTTCGCATGAAAACATTTACCGCCACCAAATGTTCTATCTTCTGATTTGAATCCAGTTATCTCTATTCCTGTGTGTTCACTCAGTTTCCTTCGGAGAATGGTGCTCTGCTCATTCAGATTCATATTCAGTGTACCAGGAAACGGATGGAATCCAAGTTTCTCTTCAAACTGCCCAATATAGCCATCCTGTGCCAGATAATACTGTCCCTCTCCAAGGCCGGTAAATAGTGTTCCCACGAGATCAACGTAGTCCCTCTCAGCCGTAAAGATCTCCTGATACTCGTAGTACTCCTTTCTCAAGAGTTCAACCCCGTTCTTATTCATTGTGATCCACTGTCCATCCGCAACGATGGTCCTGTTTATGTGGCCTTCATGCTCCATTATTTGAAGTTTCCTTGATGCAGTCTGTGGTGAAGAGGAGATGGATGTGGAGAACTCATGTGAGGATAGCTTGATAGGTTTGTGTATAGCGCCAAGAAGTGCCAGTTTCTTTAGAGACTCGATATCAGTCATAGATTCACCAAATTTGAGATACAACTCATATTTTGGATGAAGGTGAATATTAACCTTTTGGTTTTTTGCTTCTTTATCTTCAAAATTTATTTGGAGCATCACGGAATATTCTCAAGCAATGAGTAGAAGCAAGCTTGGGGAGGATAAACCAGACAGTCACTGGAATATAGAGATGAATGATCTAATTAAAAAGATCAAGGCTCAAGGTGCCAAATCTGTCGGACTCCAGTTTCCGGCAGGGCTTAAACATCTCTTTTACATTGCAGCTCAGATCGAGGAAGAGACCGATGCAGAGGTCATAATCTCGGGGAGATCGTCGTATGGTGCTTGTGACATAGATGAAGCCTTAAGAGACTCAGTAGACCTCCTTTTTCATTTCGGTCACTCTGAAATCACATCTGATCTGAAGACCGAGTTTGTTGAAGTAACCTCGAATATTGATGTCTCTTCCGTGATCAAGGAAGCTCTTGAGATATTCCGGGACGAATCTCAGAAGATTGGCCTTATCACCTCAGTTCAGCATCTGCATAATCTTGGAGGAGCAAAGAAAATTCTCGAAGACGCCGGAAAGGTCGTCATGATCGGAGAGGGAGATGATCGTATCACATATGCCGGTCAGGTACTCGGTTGCAACTTCTCTTCCGCAAGAGTGGACTGTGACGAACTCTTGTTCATCGGAAGTGGAGATTTTCATCCAATTGGTGCATCCATTGCCACCGGTAAAAGGGTAGTAATCGCCGATCCTATTATAGGAGAGGCGAGGATCAGTGATCCTGAAAGGCTGTTGAGAAAGAGGTATGCTCGGATTGGTACAGTTCTTGATGCCGGATCTTTCGGTGTACTTGTATGTTCAAAAGAAGGTCAAAAGAGGATGGAACTAGCAAAAGAGATGAAAAAAATGGGAATTGAGGCAGGGAAAGAGGTCTATATGATCCTTATGGATGAGTTTGACCCTGATCAACTGCTATCCTTTAATGTTGACTTCTTTGTAAGTACTGCATGTCCTAGGATTGCAATAGATGATATAAGTAGGTTTAAAAAACCTGTTCTTACGCCGATCGAGCTAGAGGTTGTACTGGGACTTCGTGAATGGGATGATATAACATTTGACGAGATACCGGGTTGAATTATCTTTTGGCGATGGGTTCGAATATAGAGGGCGGACCGGCGGTAATCGTATAAATATAATTGGATATAATTGGAATTTTTTTGAGTTTAATCCTCCTTTTAAAGAGTAGCAAATTAAGAAATGTTTAAATATTATAATTTTTATCTGTGATATTAATATAATAAGGGTGAATAATTATGTCAACTATTATGTCAACTTTAAGGAGGCCTTTTCAGGATGAAACCTTGTTTGGTCCCTGTTTGAGGCATTTTTATGGTAGGACAACACTTGGTAGACCTGGTGATCCCAAGGAGGAACCTATCAAGTATTCTCAGACGCTTAATGAGGAACTACATTTTGATATAATGACTGAGTGGCATGCACGAGTTCCTGCTTATGGGCATCTTTCTAAAGCGATAGCAAATGATGAACTTGAATCAGAGATTGAAGCTGTGAAGAAGATTGATAGTTTCATGGAAGCCACAGGTGTAAGCGAAGATTTTATCAAAGGGACGATAGATTCAGGTGCGGACTCTGCAATGGCGACTGCTGAAGCCAAGCTTGCAGAGGTGGGTGAAGGATCAGCACTAGAGATGGTCGAGGAGATTCTTACTGAAGATATGGAGGTCGAGTATGGGATATTTCCGCCTGTTGTCGCTGTTCCACAGAGGGTGACTGCCGCTGCAATGTCTATTATTTATGGTCCGAGTGCAGATTGTGTGTACTATCATCTGGATCAATGGACTAATGAGTATTTATGGACATGGTTCAACCACATCGAAGAGGGACTCATGAAGACCGGTCATGGTGATCTGGCCCATTACGACTATTATCATGCATTCTCCGATAGGAGGCATCTCAGAACCGGTGAGAAGATGAAGCATGTTACTGTCCAAAGGCCTGCTGCAGAAGGGCTTGGAATGGTAGCTGATATTCTTAAAGATCTGAGAAACGAGGTGGCGCCGGAGTACTCGATGGATCCGCTTTACATTCAATCGGTCAGTTCTGCTCCTGCAACAGGGATGGCCCAGTACAGCAGCAGGGCGGTGATGGAGATCATCGGTTTTCTTTACTTCTGGTCAGGCGGTTCACTACTTAGAGGATTCCCATTCCAGAGTTACACGACCTTATTCCCCGTGCCCGGAGTATTTGATCTCCTCTTGCAATTACCGCTTGATATGCTCGGGCCTAGGTTCCTTGGACTTCTTGCAGGTGCGAATCTTTGGCTTCCAATGCACTCCATGACGCCGCTTGAAACCCGTTTTGAGGTCTTTGGAGATATGGCAATTCCTGCTACTTATGATGAAAGTCTGGCAGCATACTTCACATATGGTATGGACGGTCCGAGGTACCCGCCAAGTTACTTAAGGTCCGTTTACCTTTACGGTCAGGACGCTCAGGTGAGAGAACCGACGGAATATCCGGTGCCCGAGAGGAAGATTATGGGAATCGGCGATGCCGATGTAGAGATAAAAAAAGCGAGAAGTGAGCATCCCGAATGGCTTGCAACAAGGTGATAATGGTGACTGAAGTAAGAGAACCAGGAAAGATGTGCCAGTATTTTCATTATGAAACGAGCATTTACAAAGGAAAGAGCGGAGTATGTGAAGGAAAGCTACTGGTAAAAGAGCCTGTTCTAATGTCATCAAGGAATACAAAGGCACTGTTATTTCTCCCACATAAGAAGATACATGCTCCGGTTGGTTATGACTGGAAGCTCAGGGCAAGCGATGATAATATCCCATTCTGTCTGTATTTATGCGAGAATGGACATATTGGAATGAGGCCGATGGACTCTGCTGATGTCCCAATGGTTCCCCCTGGTACAATAGTCAATCCAAGAAACAAGATGTATAACAGACCCCAGGCATGGTATGTTGAGATGTCCGCTGATGAAAGGGCGGATATGTGGAAGGAACTTGGCGTTGAGTTTACTCCGCTTGAGGAGATACCGGATGATATAAAGGAGAATCTCAACATCGAGAACTACAGTAAGTACAAGTAGTAGATCAACCGATCATTCGGTTGTTCATCTTTCTCTTCTTATTTTGTGTCCTAAAGGCACTCTTAACATCTTTTATCAGCTCTGTTGCTTCATCTTCGGTCATGTTTTCATTAAGGTCCAATCGTGGTCTCTGATGGAAGAAGTACCTCCAATCGATATTCTTTATGATCTCATTTGAAGAGTACATCTCGTTCAATTCAGTTCCGGGATATGGGGCCACACAGTTGAAGCTGGCAAAGTCAGGATCCAGCTCCTGCATAAAAGAGATCGTCTTTCGTACTGATTCTTTCGACTCCCATGGAAAACCAATCAGAAACATCCCATTGAATCCTATGGCATTTTCGAGAAGTACTCTTCTTGTATCCCGTATCTCTTCGATAGTGGTGCCTTTCTTAATCATCTTAAGCATCTCCTCATCACCTGATTCAACACCTATATAGACGTGGTCACATCCCGAAAGCATCATCTTCTTTGCAATCCTATCGTCCAATTCTCCCGCACGGGCTTCACAGCACCAATCGATGATGAGCCCTTCTTTGTCTATAAGATCACAGACCTCACTTACATACCTCTTTTTTATAAGAAAGTCCGCATCGTTGAA